>PLFC01000043.1 GCA_003136655.1 Vulcanimicrobiota bacterium | reverse complement strand
GGCGGATTCAACATCTCGACCACGCCCTTCTTCGCCAAGGAGACGGCGCTCTGGCTGCAGTTGGGCGGCGCCTATGCGGTCGCGACGCTGCGCGGCGGCGGCGAATTCGGCGACGCCTGGCACGACGGCGGCAAGCTCGCCAACAAGCAGCACGTCTTCGACGACTTCATTGCCTCCGCGCAGATGCTGATCGAGCGCAAAATCACCTCGACGCCGAAGCTGGCCATCGACGGCGGCTCCAACGGCGGCCTGCTGGTGGGCGCCTGTCTGACCCAGCGGCCGGACCTCTTCGGCGCGGCGATTGCCGAACAAGGCGTGCTCGACATGCTGCGCTATCCAAAGTTCACCGTGGGCAAAGCCTGGATTCCAGAATACGGTTCGGCCGAAGCGTCGTCCGACGAGTTCCACACGCTGCTGGCCTACTCGCCGCTCAACAACGTCAAGCCCGGCACGCACTATCCGCCGACGCTCATCACCACGGCCGACCACGACGATCGCGTCTACCCCGCGCACTCGTTCAAGTTCGTCGCCGAGCTGCAACACGCGCAGGCCGGCGACGCGCCGATCCTCTTGCGCGTGGAGACCAACGAAGGCCACTTCAGCGGCTTGACCACTGACAAGGCGATTGCGATCACGGCCGATTTCTACGCCTTCCTGGCCAAGAGCCTCAACTTCACGCCCGCCGGAACGTAACCGCCATGTCGTCGGGCACCGCGACGATCTCGCATCTCGAATTCGCGCTGCGCGTCTTCGTCGCGTTGCTGCTCGGCTCGGTGGTCGGACTCGAACGGCAGTGGCGACAGCGTTTGGCCGGCCTGCGCACCAATGCGCTGGTGGCCACGGGTGCGAGCCTCTTCGTGCTGATCACGCCGCTCATCGGCGGGCAGAGCGTCAACGCGACGCAGATCGCGGCCTACGTGGTCTCGGGCATCGGCTTTCTCGCCGGCGGCGTGATNNGGGCTCAACACGGCGGCGACGCTCTGGTGCACGGCCGCCATCGGCGCGTTGACCGGCTATGGCTACTTGATCGAAGCCACGATCGGCGCGGTCGCGATTCTCGTGGCCAACGTGTTGCTGCGCCCGGTGGTGCAACGCATCAACCGGCAGCCGATGGACGGCACCGAGGTCGTGTCGAGTTACGAACTCCGCGCCGTCTGCCGCCAAGACGTCGAGGCGCGCATAAGGGCCAACCTGATCGCGGCCGTGCGGCGGGCGTCGATGTCGCTGATCGCCGTCTACAGCGACGACGTAGAGGGAACCGACCGCACCGAGGTGACCGCCGACGTGACGGTCGCCGGGCAACCCGACGCGCGGCTCGAACGGATCGTCACGCAGATCGGCGTCGAGCCCGGAGTTCTCTCGGTGAGTTGGAAGATCGTCCCGACGAGCGACGACGAGCGTGAGATGATCCCGGACGCCTGAGGCCGGACGCCGCACCACCCAACGCTTTGCCGCCTTGCGCACGGTGTAAGCCCTCCCAAAGCTCGCCACCGCTATCCGCAAGGTAAAGCCGGCGAGTCTGGAGGAGCGCAGCGGCAGGAGGATCTCTTGCCGCTGCGCCGCTTCGTCATTCTCGCGGGTCTGCTCGCACTCGCTCCGCTTTCGGCGCCGGGCGCCATATCCGCGCAAACAGCCTCGCCGCAGCTTTTCGGCGATCTGCGCTGGCGCGTCATCGGGCCGTTCCGCGGAGGGCGCACGGTGGCCGTCAGCGGCGTGCCGCAGCGGCCGGGCACGTTCTACATGGCGCCCAACAACGGCGGCGTCTGGAAGTCGAACGACTACGCGCGCACCTGGCAGCCCGTGTTCGACGGACAAGACACGGGCTCGATCGGTGCGCTTTCGGTCGCGCCCTCCGATCCGAACATCGTGTACGTCGGCAGCGGCGAAGGCCTGCGCCGGCCCGATCTCTCCACCGGTGACGGCATCTATAAATCGAGCGATGCCGGCGCGACCTGGACGCACCTGGGCTTGCGCGACGGTCAGCAGATTCAATCGATCGCGGTCGACCCGCGCGATCCCAACCGGCTCTACGTGGCGGTCGTCGGCCATCCGTTCGGACCCAACGAAGAACGCGGACTCTATCGCTCGACCGACGGCGGCCTCACGTTCGGCAAAGTCTTGGGCAGCGGTGAAGACGTCGGCGCGGTTGAGGTCAAGATCGATCCAAACCATCCCGACACGCTGTACGCTGCGACGTGGGCCTCACGCAACGGTCCCTGGAATCTCGTCCAAGTCTACGAACTCTACGACGCGGGTGGTCTGTACAAATCGACCGACGGCGGCACGACCTGGACGAAACTGACCAACGGTTTGCCCGCAAAAGTCGGCCGCATCGGCATCGCGATCTCGCCCGCCGATTCGAAGCGCATCTATACCGTCGTCGAAAAGCCGGACGGGTGTGCGATCTTCCGCTCGAGCGACGCCGGTGCGTCGTGGACGCAAACCAACGACGAAGAGCGCGTCTGCGGCCGTACCGAAGATTTCGCGGGCATCACGGCGGATCCGAAGACCGTCGATGAAGTTTACGCCGCCAACACCACGACGTATCGTTCGACCGACGCCGGAAAGACCTGGACCGGCATCAAGGGTGCGCCCGGCGGCGACGACTACCACACGATCTGGATCGATCCGAACGATCCACGCGTCATCATCCTCGGCGTCGACCAAGGCGCCACGCTCTCGGTCAACGGCGGCGAAACGTGGAGTTCCTGGTACAACCAGCCGACGGCGCAGTTCTACCACGTGATCGCCGACGACCGTTTCCCCTATCGCGTCTTCGGCGGCCAACAGGAGAGCGGCAGCGCCGAGGTGCTCAGCCGCGGCAACGACGGCGCGATCAGCTTTCGCGAATTCCATCCGGTCGGCGTCGAGGAATACGGCTACGTCGCGCCCGACCCGTTGCATCCGTGGTTGATCTACGGCGGCAAGGCGACGGTATACGACGAGCGCACGGGCCAAACGCAGGACGTCTCGCCGACGTACGATCGCAAGAAATACCGCTTCGACCGCACCAACCCGCTGGTCTGGAATCGCGTCGACAAACACGAACTCTACCTCGGCCTCAACGTGGTCTTCGCCACGCGCGACGGCGGCCGCACCTGGCGCGAGATCAGCCCCGACCTCACGCGTCAGTCGCCCGGCGAACCCGCGACGCTCGCGAAGTTTGCGAGCGGCGATCCGCTCAACGGCAAGCATCGCGGCGTCATCTACAGTTTGTCGCCGTCGTACGTCGACAAGAATCTGATCTGGGCCGGTACCGACGACGGCCTCGTCTGGATCACGCACGACGACGGGGCGCATTGGCGCAACATCACCCCGCCGGCGCTCGGCCCGTGGTCGCGCGTCACCCAGATCGATGCGTCGCACTTCGACCGCGCCACGGCCTACGTTTCGGTCAGCCGCCAACGCTTGGACGACCTGCATCCGTACATCTACCGCACGCACGACGGCGGCGCGTCGTGGCAAGCCGTCACCACCGGCATTCCAAACAACGAGCCGGTCAACACGGTGCGCGAAGATCCCAAGCGTCGCGGCCTGCTCTTCGCCGGGACCGAGAAGACCGTCTACGCGTCGCTCGACGACGGGGCGCATTGGCAGTCGCTGCAAGCAAACCTGCCCTCGACCTCGATTCGCGATCTCGTCGTGCACGGCGACGACGTCGTGGTGGGCACGCACGGCCGCTCGTTCTGGATCCTCGACGACATTGAGCCGCTGCGCGAGGTGACGAATGCGCTCGCGGCAGAGCCGGCGCACCTATTCGCTCCCGCGGTGACCTATCGCGTGCGTCGCGACACGTACACCGACACGCCGCTGCCTCCCGACGAACCCGTGGGTCAGAATCCACCGGACGGCGCTATCTTCGACTACACGCTCGGCGCGGATGCCAAGGGGCCGGTCACGATCGCCGTCTATTCGGCGGCGGGCGAACTCGTGCGCCGCATGTCGAGCAACGATACGCCGGAGCCGATCGATCCGGAGATCGACGTGCCGACGTACTGGGTCAGGCCGACGCGCTTGCCCGCGACGGGCGCGGGCCACCACCGCTTCGTCTGGGATCTCCATGAGGCCGCGCCGCTCGCGCTGGAACACGGCTACCCCATTTCGGCGATCGTGCACGACACGCCGCGCGCGCCCGAGGGCGTCTTCGTACCGCCGGGGCGTTACATCGTGCGCCTGAGCGTCGACGGCAAGACGCTCTCGCAGAGCTTCACGATCGTCTCCGACCCGCGAGTCACGGAAACGGCGGCACAGGCGCGCGACCAGTATCTGCTGGCGCTGCGCATCGCCGACGGCATGAACCGCTCGTACGCGCAGTACCAAGCGGCGCAACAGCGCAAGGACGCAGCGGCGGCGGCGCGTTACGCGCGACTGAACGGCTCGCTCGCGCGCATGCTCGACATCGTCGACGGCGTCGATGCGCCGCCCTCGGCGGCCACGCGCGCGACCGTGACCGGATTACTGAGCGGGCTCACCGCCGGCGGACAGACGCGCATCGATCTGCGCGTCGAGGACGAACCCTAGCAGCCCTCAGCGCTTGAGGCCGCGCAGTTTGCGCGCGTGGCCCTTGGCCTTGGTCAGGTTGTCGAAGAACTCGGTGCGGGCCAACGTCAGGCAGAAATCCGCCACCGTGACGTGATAATCCGACATCGGCACGCCGGTCGCCTCGACGTAGAGGTTGACGTCGGTGAGCACCACGCGCGAGCCCACGGAGTTGAAGTACGTCTGCGCGGCAAGCGCGTTCTTGAACTCCACTTCCGGGTCTTGCGAGCCGCCGCAGATGAACTGCGGCGCGCGTGCGACCCAATCGTTCAGCAAGTCGTTCTTGGCGGTGTCCTGACGGGCGCCGCTGCTCGGGTCGTTCTGGAACGACGAGTAGAACGACGGCGTGAGGAGTTGGTTCGTCTGCAGCGGCAAGGTCACGCCTTCGAGAATCGGGATTTCGTCGGCGAAGGTCGCCACGGGCAAGAGCGTGTCGATGCCGTTCGCGTACGGCGCGAGAAAGACGTCGGTGGGCGTCGAATAGACGTTGTTGTAAGTCTTGTTGTAGCCGGTCAGGATGTAGGTCGCCAAAATCGGCGCGTCCTGAGATTGATTGGCCAGCGAATCCAGGAACGTTTGGGTGAGATCGTACGGACCGCTCGACGGCGCGGAGGCGATTAGGTTGAACTCGGAGCCGCCGGTCGCCTCGATGGCGCGCTGCGTCGCCATCGTCACCTGGCCGCCCTGCGAATGGCCGGTGAGCAAGACTTGCCCCGACAGCGCCACGCCGGATTTCGCGGCGACCGTGCGCGCGGCGCGTAGCGCGTCGATCACCGACGTCGCTTCCGAGTTGACCTGCAGATAGGGATGGAACGGATACGTCGAGTCGCCCAGGCCGAGGTAATCGGTCGCGGCCACCGCGTAGCCTTGCGACGCGAAGATCGCCGCGACGACGAACGGATCTTGATCGGGGGCGGTGAGTTCGGGACTGTAGGTCGTCGGGTCGCTGATCTTCTGCTGCTTGACGGTGTTGGTGCCGTGCGCGTAGCCGATCAGCGGGAAAGGCCCCGTTCCGCATGCCGCGCCCGGCACGAAGAAGCCTTCACTCGCGTTGGCCGGCTCGCCCTTGACGCCCGCGGTCTTGTAATCGATCGAGTACAGCGTCACGTCGCACAGTGGCGGCCCGCCCACCGCGGCGATGATCGGATAACTCTCGTCGGCTTCCATCTGCGCGACGGTTATGGTGGTCACCGTGCTGAACGCGGTGACCGCGCCCCGAAAGCTTCCCGGCGGGTTTGCGGGGTTTGGTACGGTGCCGTTGCCTGGGCCGCTGCCGCCGCTACACGCCGAAAGCGCAACGGCAAACAGAGCGGCCGGAAACACACGCGCAGTGGTGGTGAATTGCATATAGAGGGGCCTTCCCAGTGGTGCTGCCGCGGACGGGACGCAACCTCAGCACACTCTAGCGCGAACGACTCCGTGGTGCAAGCGACGCGCGCCGCGCGTCGCGAGTTAGCGTTGCGCTGCCTGAATCTCCCCGACGATGCGCTCGAGGTGATACACCTTGCGCATGCCTTCGAGGAGCGCGCGGCTATCGACCGAGACGGCCCGGTTGGTCACCGGATCGAACCCGTACGAGCCTCCGAGCGAGAAGATGTTGCCGTCGAAGATCAGGCCCACGATGTCGCCCTTGCTGTCGATGAGCGGGCTGCCCGAATTTCCGCCGACGATGTCGTTATCGCTCGAGAGGTTCATCGGCGTGGCGAGATCGAGCGTGGGCTTTGCGGTCAGCCAACTCTCGGGCAACGCAAACGGCGGAGCGCCGCTGCCGCGCGCGAAGAGGCCGCCGATCGTCGTGTACGGGGGAACCACCTCGCCCAGCCCATTGGTAAAGCCCTTGACCGTGCCGAAGCTGAGCCGCGCCGTGAACGTCGCGTCGGGATCGATCGACGTGCCGTAGACGGCGAAACGCGCCTTGGCGATCCGTTCGGCGGCCGCACGCAACGGCGCGTCGACGCGCGTCTCGTACTCCTTGCGCTGGGCGCGCAACGTCGGATCCAGCTTGAGCGCGAGCACGATCATCGGGTCGGTCGATTTGTCGATCGCGGCTTGGCCGCCATCGTAGAGCGCTTTGCGCACGGCCGGATCGTCGAGCTTCGTGTCGGTCACCAGGCGATGCGCGAGTTGATCGGGCGACTCCGTGCCCAGGAGTCCATGCACGAAGGGATCGTCGGCGCCCAGATCGCGACGGATCACGTTGAACGTGTAGGCGAGGTTGAGTTCTTCGAGATCCTTGAAGACCGGGATCGGCGCGAGCAGGTACTGTTGCACCGAGACCAGCGACTGGTCGGTGTATTCCGGCAGGCGCTCGCCGTTGGGCTTGGCGCGCTCGGCGCCGGCGCGCACCAGGGTGAACGCGTTGCCCAAGAGCCCTTGCTGGAAAAAGTAGCTGTTGGTCGTGTAATAGCGCGTGTCGAGCTTCGCGCGTTCGCCCATGACCTTCGCCATGTCGTCCCAAGCCGAACCGTACTGCGCTTGGAGTTCCGGTTTTGCGGCCACGGCCGCGCGCAGCTTGTTCTCTTGATCGATCTTCGACTGCATGAACTGCTGGTCGAGCAGCGCGTCTTCTTCGCCTTGCTGCTCCTTGAAAGCGTTTTCGACGAAGAAGAGCACTTCGTGCGCTTCGCGCGCCTGTGCCGGCCCGAGCTTCGAGAATTCCTCGAGCAGCCCGCGGTACTCGGCGAGTTCCGGCTGCTGGTGCGGAAAGAGACGGTCGCGTTGATAGTACAGTTGCGCCATCGTCAGCTCGCGATCGGTACCGCCCGGGTTGCCCGAGGTGAAGACCAATTGGCCCGCTTTGGATCCCGTCGGGCTCCAGCGCAGATAATCAGGCGTGACGGCGGGCTTGCCGTTTTCGTACGCGCGCAACACGCCGATGTCGAAATCGTAGCGCGGGAAATTGAAATTATCCGGATCGCCGCCGAACTGCGCGACCGCATATTCCGGCGCGAACACCAGACGCACGTCGTCGTAACGCTTGTAACGGTACACGTCGTACACGCCGCCGTGATACAGCGAGACGACGTCGCAGCGCAACGTCTTGTCGGGACCGCAAGCTTGCTCCAAGCGCGCCTGTTCCGCATGGAGAGCCTTGTTGGCGGCATCGCCGGTCTTGTCGCCGATCGCCGCACGAACCTGAGCGGTCACGTCGGTGATGTCGACCAATTGATTCAGCTCGAAGGCGGGACACGTCTTCTCTTCGTCGGCCGTCTTGGCGATATAACCGTCGTGGACGTAGTCCTTCTGCGCGCTCGAGAGTTGCTCGACGCACTCGACCACGCAGTGGTGATTGGTCATTACCAGACCCGACGGCGAAATGAACGAAGCCGAGCAGCCTTGGGCGATGCGCAGCGACGACTTGCGCACGTGGTCGAGCCACGCCTGGGTCGGGGTGAAACCGTATTTCTGACCGACCGTCTGCGAGGGAAAGTTATCGAACGTCCACATGCCCTCGTCGGCGCGGGCCGGGGCTTGGCCGAGCAAGAGGGCGACGAGCAGGGCTGGAACGACGCGCGAAAACGCACGCAAGAAGACATGAAGAGGCATATTGGCCTATTACCGTCCGACTCGCACCGCCCTGCTTGCCCTGCCCCGGGGGAGCGCGCCGCCCGCCCCGAAGTCGGCACGTATGAGCCAGACCATTTACGAGATTCCCGCCAAAAAGATCGACGGCACCGAAACCTCGCTGAGCGAGTTTGCCGGCCACGTGCTGCTGGTCGTGAACGTGGCCTCCGCCTGCGGCCTCACGCCGCAATACGAGGCACTCGAAAAACTGTACGAGACGCAACGCGACCGCGGCCTGGTCGTCCTCGGTTTTCCGTCCAACGATTTCGGCGCGCAAGAACCCGGTTCCAACGCCGAGATCGCCGAGTTTTGTTCGACGAAGTTCAGCGTGCAATTCCCACTTTTCGAAAAGATCGCGGTCAAGGGCGAAGCCCAGCATCCGCTCTACGCCAAGCTGATCGAAGCGCGGCCCGAGGCTAAGGAAAATCCGGGAAGCGGATTCCGCGCCAAGCTCGCGGGCTACGGCATCAAACAGGACCGTCCCGACGACATCTTGTGGAACTTCGAGAAGTTTCTCATCGGCCGCGACGGCAGCGTCGTCGCGCGCTTCGCGCCCGATGTGGCCCCCGACGACCCGCTCATCCTCGAAGCGATCGAAGCCGAGCTGGCCAAACCCGCGTAAAGGGGGCCCGCACCGAAAGGCACTCGGCGGATGGACGCTCGGCGTCCGTCCGCCGATCTTCTCAGAGCCGCATGGTCAGCCCAAACTCGATGGGCGTGCGCTCGAGAACCGAGCCGATTCTGCGCCGGTGCCGGAGCGTCACGTGGGCGATGCAGGGATCGAACCTGCGACCATCACCTTGTAAGGGTGCCGCTCTCCCAGCTGAGCTAATCGCCCGCGACGCGCACTCACGGCCCCGTGCGCGTTCGCTGACCGGCGAGGTGCCACCTAGGCAGGCCGAACGTGGTGCTCCGAGAGAACGGCCCGGCGAGCACAGTGCCATACGTATGGCACACACGCGCCGTATCATAGGGCTGATCATGCAGAAAATCGACGGACGCTTCGTTTACTCGGCCTCCGACCTCAACAATTTCCTCGAGTGCCGGCACCTCACCGAACTCGAGCGCCGGGTCGCGCTCGGGCAACTGGAGCGGCCCGAACGGGACGCGACGGTCGAGTTGATCGCCCAGAAAGGGCTCGCGCACGAGGCCAAGCACCTCGCGCGCCTCAAGGAAACGTACGGCGAGCGGCTCGTCGCGTTCGAAGACCGGGCCGAGAATACCGATGCGGGCCTGCGCGCGGCCGAGGCGGCGACCGTCGCGGCGATGGCCGCGGGCGCCGAGATCATCTTCCAGGCTACATTCTTCGACGGCACCTTTCTGGGCCGCGCCGACTTCTTGCGCAAGGTCGACGACCCCAACTCCCGCTGGGGTTGGAATTACGAAGTGCTCGACACCAAGCTGGCGCTCTCGACGAAACCCTATTTTCTCTTGCAGTTGTGCAATTACAACGAACACATCGCGCGCATCACGGGCAGCGCGCCGACGTACGGCTACATCATCCTGGGCAGCGGCGTCGAGCAACGTTTTCGCATCGACGACTACGCGGCCTATTACCGGTACGTGAAGCGCTCGTTTCTCGCGAACGTGCAATCCGTCAGCGCTGCCTATCCGCTCGCAGTGGGGCATTGCTCGGTGTGCCCGTGGACCCAAATGTGCGAGGACCGGCGCCTCGCCGACGACCACCTCAGCGTCGTGGCCAACATTCGCCGCGACCAGATCGCCAAGCTCGAGTCGGCCGGCATCCCCACCCTCACCGCACTCGCGGAAGCCTCGCCGGCGCAGCGGCCGCGGGGCATGCGCGAGGACACGTATCACTGGCTGCACATGCAGGCCGAGCGGCAACTCGCACAACGCCGCGCCGAAGCCGAGGGCGACCCGTTTCCCTACAGCTATTCGTTCCGCGAAGCGAAGGAGACCGGCGGCCTGGCGCACCTGCCCGAACCCGCACCCGGCGACGTCTTCTTCGATATCGAAGGCGACCCGTTGTACGCGCCGGGCCGCGGCCTAGAATATCTGTGGGGCGTCTACCTTCCCGACGAGGATCGCTACCTGCCGTTTTGGGCGCACGACCTCAACGAGGAACGAGCGGCGTTCGAAGCTCTCGTCGACTTTTTGAAAGCGCGCGCAGAAGCGTATCCGGGCATGCACGTGTATCATTACGCGCCGTACGAAACCACGGCGCTACGCCGCTTGATGGGCACGTACGGCTCGCGCGAGGACGATATCGATACGTTCCTGCGCAACGAGACGTTCGTCGATCTCTACCCGATCGTGCGCCAGTCGCTGTGGATCTCGCAGCCTTCGTACTCGATCAAAAAAGTCGAGAAGCTCTATCGCATGAAGCGCGAGGCGCTCACCAAGGCCGGCGACGATTCGATCCTGCAGTTCGAGACGTGGCTGGCCACGCACGACGACTCGATCCTCGCCGACATTCAGCGCTACAACGACGAAGATTGCCGCTCGACGCACCTGCTGCGCGAGTGGCTCGTGCGGCTGCGCACCGAACTCAACGCAACGCGCGAGACGCCGATCCCATGGTTCACGAAAACCGCCGAAGAGCCCAAGCAGGCGCCCCAAAACGTGCCCGCGTTGGCCGTCGAGATGCTCGGGAACATCGCCGCACCCACCTCGCCGGCCGATTTGCGCGAAGCCTCGGAGACCTTTCGCGCGCAGTGGCTGCTGGGCAACCTCATGCAATACCATCGCCGGGAGGCAAAGCCCGAGTGGTGGGCGTTCTTCGATCGGCGGAAGCGCCCCGACGACCTCGAAGAACACGACAAGGACGCCCTGGGCGGACTGCGCCTGCTGGCCGACATACCGCCGTGGAAGACCGGTGCGAAGGATAAGAATTTCACCTACGCCTACGCGTTCGAACCGCAAGAGCATCACCTCAAGTCGCGGGCGCATTGCGCGCACAGCGGAAAGCCGGTCGAGATCGTCAAGCTCGACGACGACGCGCTTCGCATCGACATCAAAGTGTCGGCGAAGATCGATCCGCCCCAGTTGAGCGCGATCATTCCGCCCGGGCCGCTCAATCACGAGCCCAAGCAGCGTGCCGTCGAGGTGATCGCGCGCGAATACGTCGACGGCATTCTCGAAGCTCGACACCCCGTCGTCGCCGATATGCTCTTCGCGCGCAAGCCGCTGCTCGACGACCGCGAGCGCGGCGCGCAGATTCAACCCGACCCGCTGACGAAGCAAAGCGTCTCGGCGACGATTGCCGCGCTGGCGAACAGCTATCTGTTCGTGCAGGGGCCGCCCGGATCGGGAAAATCGACCTCCGGCGCGTGGGCCATCGTCGACTTGATCGCCGCCGGAAAAAGCGTGGGCGTGATGGCCAACGGCCACAAAGCCGTGCACAATCTGCTGCGGAAAGTCGAGGAGACGGCCATCGCGCGCGGCGTGAGGTTCTCCGGCGCGCACAAGGAGTCGGATGCGACCGAAGGTTCGGCCTACGTTTCGGCGGCAGGTTGCGACTTCATCGAAAGCAGCGACGACTACGGCTTTCTCTGCGACGAGAGCCGGCAACTGATCTCCGGCTCGTCGCACGCATGGGCGGCGGAGAAGCTCGCCCGCACCGTCGATTATTTGTTCATCGACGAAGCGGGACAGATCTCGCTCGCCGACGCGCTCGTTGCGGCGATGAAAGCGGACAACGTGGTACTCCTGGGCGATCCGCTGCAATTGCCGCAGGTCTCACAAGGCTCGCATCCGTTGGGCACCGATCTCTCGATCCTCGAACATCTTCTGGGCGAAGCCGGGACCGTGCCCAAAGACGCGGGCGTCTTCCTCGAATTATCGTATCGCATGCATCCCGAGATCGGCGACTTCATCTCGAAGGCCATCTACGAAGGCCGCCTGCGCAGCGCGGAACGGACCGCCGGCAATCGCGTCGCCTCGCGCGGCCTGACGGGAAGCGGTCTGCGTTATGTGCCGGTGGAGCACGAGGGGAATAGCCGCTGCGCGCCCGAGGAGTCCGAGCGCATCGTCGAAGAGATTCGACTGCTATTGGCCGGCACGGTCGCCGTCAACGGCGAAGCCGAACGCAAGCTGACGCAGCACGACATCATGATCGTAGCGCCGTACAACGTGCAACGCCGGAAGATCGGCGAAGACCTGAAGCGAGCGGGTCTGGCCGACGTGCGCGTCGGCACCGTCGACAAGTTCCAGGGGCAAGAGGCGCCGGTCGTCTTCTACTCGATGACCACGTCGAGCGCCGAGAACATCCCGCGCGGCAAAGACTTCCTGTTCGACAAGAACCGCTTCAACGTCGCCGTTTCACGCGCGCAGTGCATGAGCGTGCTGGTGTGCAGCCCGCGTTTGCTCGACGCGCCGTGCAAGAAGCCGCACGAGATGCTGCTGGTCAATCTGCTCTGCTCCTTCATCGAGGCGGCCACGGAGGTCGAGCCTACGACGCAAGACGCAGTCGCGTGAGGCAAGCGCGCAGCACGCCGGCGGTCACGATTGCGTCGGCATAAGCGCGGTGCGCGGTGAGCGCGCGCAGGCGCGGATCGTCGATGCCCAGATAGCGGCGCAAGAATTGGTTGCCGAACGCGGGCGCCTCGGGAAAAGCGCGCCGCGCGAGCTTGAGCGTGCAGAGCCACTCGCGATCGTCGAGGCAGTCGAGGAAACGCCGGTCGAACGAGGCGTTGTGCGCCACGACGGTCGTGCCCGCGGTCAGCGCGCGCAACCGGCCGCGCAGCGACGCGAGCGCGGGTGCACCCGCCACGTCGCGGTCGCGGATGCCGTGCACGGCCGTCGCATAGTGCGGAATCGCCCGGCCCGGGTCGACCAGCGATGAAAACGCCGCGACCTCGCGCAGGGCGCCGTCGAGCACCACGCACGCGACCTCGACCACGCGGTCCTCGCGCGGGCTGAAGCCGGTGGTCTCGACGTCGACGATCGNNGAAGATGTTGCGCGCGCAGTTCGTCACCGCGCTCCTGGCCGCAGGAGCGCTCCCGCCCTGGCTCGTGGCCGCGCCGGGCTGCCGGGCCTATGTGGCCGAAGCGCCGTGGCCGACGGGCGGCCGGCCCGAAGCCGCGGCGACCTTTTCGGCGCGGACGGCGGCCCCGAACCCCGACGACCAGACCCGGCGTCCCGCCGATGCCGCCGGCGCGCCGATCGGCGTGCTCGCAACCATCCTCGGGCCGGCCTCGGCCGGCGTCGCACGGCTCCGGCTGCCCGGCATAGAGCGCATCGCCTTCGCCCGCTACGACCGCCTGTTGCCGGTCGTGCCCGCCGGAACGGCGCTCGTCGTGGCGGGCGGCTTCAGCGGCGAGGCGCGCTTCTTCGCACACCTCGATCCGCGCGGCGAGCACGTCGCCCTCCTGCCCACGGGCACGCCGCTGGTCGCACTGGGCATGGGCGTCGCGCCGTACGATCCGGACGCTTCCGACTTCGTGCGCGTGCAGGTGCGCATCGCGGGCGGACCCTGGCACGGCCGCACGGGCTGGGTGGCTGCGGCCTACGCCGGCCTGAGCCGCCCGCACGGCGATCCGGCCTCGAGCGCCGAGCGCGCCTGTCGCTGCCGGATCCTCGGATTTCGTTCACCTCACGCGCCCTGAGGGCCGATACTCGTAGCAATGGCGACTTCACAAACGGGCGATACGGCGCGCGCACGTTTCGGCTGGGCGGACGGGCTGCGCGCCCTGGCCGCGCTGAGCGTCCTCGCGTTTGAAATCATCCGGCACGTGCCGGGCAACCATTGGTCGAACTCACTGCTCGGGCGTGTAGCCTTATCGACCGAGCATGGCTTCGATGCGTTGCTCGTGCTCTCGGGCCTGCTGCTGGCCTACCCGGTGCTCGACGTGCTGCGCCGCGAGGGCAGCGCCGTACTGAACGTTGCCGCCTTCGCGTTCGGCCGCGCGCTGCGCATCCTGCCCGCGTATTACCTGGTGCTCGCGGCCACGGCCCTCATCCCGGTGGCCGCGGCAACCTACGGCATCGGCGGGCTGAGCCACACCGGGCCGAGTCCGCGCGAGACGGCGCTGCAGGCGCTCTTCTTCGGCAACGGCCTAGGCAACGACGGCTTCGCTGCGCTCGCCGTGCAGGTGCGGCTGCTGGCCGTCTTCCCGTTGCTGCTGGCCGTGTACGCGTTCGCCCCGGCGATCTTCGCCCTGCTCGCCGGCGTCGCGCTGTACGCCGACTACGCCACGCCCGCGCATCACTGGGGCGCAGGCGCCGCGCCCGCCCTGATGCTCGGCATCGTCGCCGCCGACGTGCTCGTCCGCAAGTTGCGCGCCGCCCGGTTCGCCTGGCCGCTCGCCGGCCTCTCGGCTGCGGTCGCGTTCGCACTCGATCCCGCCCTCGCCGCCCTTCCTGGTCCGGCGGCAAACCACACCTTCATGGTCTGGAACCCGCTTTGGGCCGTGGCTGCCGCCGCACTCGCCGTCGCCTGCGCTCGCAGCGCGCCGGCCGAACGCATCTTCGCCGCCCACGGTTTTCGCGAACTGGCCGGCGCCTCGTTCGCGCTCGTGCTCGTCGCCGATCCGATCGCGACGTTCGTGCTCGGCCACGCCGCCTCGGCCGGGTTTGCCACCGCGCTCAGCGCGGCGGGCATGGCCTTGGCCGCGGCCTTCGGACTCTGGTCGATCCTCGACCGCAGCGTCACCGCGAGCCGGGGCGCGCGCGCGCTCGTACGTGCCGCCGGCCGGCGCCTCGGCCACGCGGCAACGATTTCGCTCGGCGCGCCCCGTCCCGCCCGCGTCCGCACGGCCGTGCAGGACGCACCGGACGCTCCGTTCGATGCCGGGTTCGGCGCGTTGCCGACCATGCATCCGGGCATGCTCGCGACGGTCGTCCAGCGCGTGGGTTCGGTGGAAGATTTGCAGGCCGAAATCGAAGCGGTAAAGCGGCGTCTCGCCGAAACAGCCTCGGGTGCGACGGCTTTCTCCGATGCCCCGGCCCTGCTGAGCGTGCCGGAACAACTCGTGCTGGCGCGCGAATCCTTGGCGCACGAAGACGACCACGCAAACGAGGAGCCGCTCGAGGGCGTGTTGCTGCCGCCCGTCGCACCCAATCCGCGCAAGGTCGTCACGCTCGCACTCGGCACCAACCGTCCGCGGCGCTCGAGCGTACGCGTCAGTTTCGGCCCGACGTTAGAGGGCGCGCGTGCCTCCTGAACCGCTCGAACTCCTGACCATCGAACGCGAGATCCGCGAACTCGCGTCGACCGCGGACGCCTTCGCGCAAGCGCGCGCAGCGTGCGCGCTCGCGATCGAACAGGCGCAAGCCAAACTCGACGAGATCGCCGCGCGCCTGCCGGATTTCGAAGAAGCCGCCCGCGAGCGCCGGCGCGAACGCAGCGAGGTCGTGCTGCGCCGCGTCGACGTCGAACGCGAACTCAACGACGCGCTCGAGGTCGAATCGCTGGCCACCGCGCGCCGGGTGCAATTCGAACAGCGCGCGGCCGGCCTGCGCGCCGCGCAGAGCTTCGCCGCGAGCAATCGCCGCGACGCGGAGTTCGTCGAAGATGCCGAACGTGCCGAGCGCGAGAGCATCACCGAACGTCGCGCCGACCACGAGGCCAAGCTCAGTGAAGAACAGGCGCGCGAAGCGCTCGGCGACGAGCAGCGCGCGACCGCGATCCGTCGCGATCTCGAAGAGCGCGTCGACGCGGTGCGCGAGGAAGAGGCCGCGTTCACGCGCCGGCGCGATGCCGCCGAGGGTGCGGTCGCAAACGTTCGCGACGAATTGCAGCGCGCACACGCCGAGGTCTCCAGAGCCGTTGCGGAAGCGGATCGTCTCGACGCCGAGATCGCGACCTATAGCGCGAAGCGGACAGAGACCGAGAAACGTCTGCGCGGAGCGCGCAGCGACGCCAAGGAACGCCTGCTGGCGCGCCTGGCCGAACTCAAGGCCACCGAAGTCTCGCTGCAGCGCCAGCGTGCCGAGATCGAGCGCCTGATCGCGGTCGTCGACGCCGACGGTCCGATCGATGCGCCGCTCGACTTCAGCCTGCTCGAACAACTTCCGCCGCGTCCGGTGCAAGCGGCCGCGGCCGCGGCCGCGACCGTCGCGCCGAAAACCGCCGCGCCGCCGCCGGTCGCCGCGCCGCAACCGGTCGCCGCGCCGCAACCGGTCGCCGCAGCAAAGCCGGTCGCCGCAGCGCAACCTGCTGCGCCGCAGCGCACGGTAACGCCGAAGCCCCCAAACGGCAAGAAGCCGGCCGGCAACGGCAACGCTCACGGCGCCGGCAACGGCGCTCCATCGAAGGACGCGGGCGACGGCATCGGCGTCGGCCTCGCGCGCATGCTCGTGGGCACGTTCTTCCCGCGCAAGGATAAGCCCGACTCGAAGAGCTAGGCCCGCGCGGAGGTCAGCTTAGCTGCGGGCGAACGAGACGCGCTGCGCGGGCAGCACGAACGAGAACTCGCAGAAGCTGCCGCTCTCGGAATCGATCGAAATCGTGCCGCCGCACTCGTCGACGACGCGGTTCTTCACCGCGTTCAGGCCGGCGCCCCGGACGCTCTCGCCCAGCACTTCATCGACGGTGGTGAAGCCCGGCACGAAGATATAGCCGGCCGCTTCGGAGTCGCTCATCTGCTCGGCGCGGTCCGCGTCGAGCATGCCGAGCGCGACCGCGCGCTCGCGAATGTGTACCGGATCGAGCCCGCGGCCGTCGTCGCGCACGGTGAATGCGAAGGAACCGGCGAGCGCTTCGCGGATGGGCCGGATCTCGATCGTGCCGGCGCGCGGTTTTCCCGCGCTCTCACGTTCGGTCGCAGCCTCGATGCCATGCACCACGGCGTTACGCAAGAGTTCCTGGAGCACGTCCTTGACCAGCAGCCGTCGCTCGGGCGAGAGTCCGCGCGAATCGAAGCCGTCGATATCGATGGAGATCTCCTTGCCCAAATCGCCGGCCAACTCGCGGGCTGCGGCGCCGAGCGAATCCAACATGTCGTCGCCCGCGTCGTCCTGAATTTGCGCGGCGCGGCGCAGAGCGGTCAGGCGCACGCGCAGGTTCTGCATCTCGTCGAATTCGGCTCGAAACGCCGCCTGCTCGTTGACGAGTTGCAGATAGTCGTCGCCGGTCAGCGCTTGACGCGAGCGCATTTCGCCCAGCGTTTCGAGATACGCGCCGGCACGCGCTTCGAAGTGCTCGAAGCCCAAGAGCGCGGCGCCGTCGCGGATGGTGGTGACGCGTTCGGCGATGCCGGCGATGCGTTGGCGCAGCGGTCCCGAGTCGCCCCCGCCACGCGCCGGCGCATCGCTGAGCGAACGGTCGATTGCGCCCAGTTCGCCCTGAGCCGTCCGCACGAAGTCGTCGAGCGCGGGCGCGTCGAGATGCAAGATGCCCAGCAGCGTATCGAAGTTCTTCTGCGCAGTCCGTTCCGACTCGCGCAACGCGCGTTCGGTCTGCACGACCTCGGTAACGTCCTCGGCGGCGACCAGCAGGCTCGAAATAGCTCCGTCCTCGTACACGCGCCGGAAGACAAACTTCAGATAACGGATCAGCAGCGAGCCGTCGGGCTGGGGCGCGGCCACTTCAACCGCTTCGAGCGGGTTGACCGCGGCGAGATTGCTTTCGTCGTCAGATGGGTCGAAGAGCGCGACTAGGTGCGCCTGCGCCGCCTCGAGCACGTCCGGCGCGATCTTGCCCCGCAGGACGTCGACGAACGAACGCTGATCGCGGCGTTCGGGCCGCAACAGCGCGTCGAGTTCGGTCGAGTACGAGGTCTTGACGTTGAGGTCGCGGTCGATCAGCAGCAGGCGCGCGGGCACCGAGGCCAACACCGCCTCGTTCTGGCGCTTGCCGGCCTCGAGCACGCGGACGCGCTCGGCACCGCCCGCAACCTCGCGTTCGAGAGCCTCCTTGGCTTGCACGAGTTCGCGTTGCCGGGCGCCGACGCGAGCGGTCAAACTGACCAGGAAGACCGCCGAGCCTACGATGGACAGCACGGCGATCGCGATGCCGACCCAGGCGCCGTTCCCCTTCTGCGCGCCCCACAGGACGAGCGCCGCGGCCAACATGGCCAGGCCGATCACGGCCGGAGCCAGAGATCTCACGGCGGACGGGTTCGTGGAGGTCGCGCCCGAGAACTTGCGGACGGCCATTCCGAGATTCATTGCCCCCATAGTACTCCACAGTAATCGGCCCCCGGGCAAGCGGAATCGAGGCCCGTTCGTCGCCTATTTACGCAGGGCTCACGAAGAGGGCTCCCAACCGTTCGCTCCCGTCGTCGCGCCTCGATAGGGACGAAAGCGAGTCGCCTCGATGTGCTTTCCGCTTCGCCCTCCGAGGCCGCGTCGACGTCGGCATGAGCTCTAAATCCGCACGACGCGCCCGCAAAGAGCCTGCCCGCATCCAGCTTTCACCAAGGAAATCTTGCTCGGCGTCCGCGCACTCGGACAACGTCGACTCGACTTTCCNNTCGCAGCCCTTCGGCGATGCGCCGAACGAACCGGTTAGCGCGAAGCGAGCAGCCTGTAGGACCGCTAGAACTTCTCGAAACCCCAAAGCACGACGTAGATCTTGTCGGACCAGCGGTTGACGTGGCCGCGTTGGTCCACACTCTGGGTCGTGTTTTGGGCAGGCCCGGCAAGGGGCAGGCTGTTGCCGGCGCTGCACGCGCTGAGCAACAGGCCGAGGCTCACCGAGGCGGCGAGCTTCGCAAACGTGGACATGGGAATCGACTCCTAGCATGGACGCGATGGCAGCCCTGCGGGGCGGCGCCGTACGGGGAGGGTAAAGTCTCTTAGCGCATCACCCGGCCGGGTTCCCGCAACCCGACGGCAAAATCCCGAAAAATGCTGCTTTCGTTACTCTTGGCGGCGCTCGTAGCTACGCCGGCGCCCGCGCCGACGGCTACGCCTATCCCGCCCGAGCGCGTCCTCGGCTTGATCCGCTCTGCGTTTCGAGCGCATCGGCCTCCGCCGCCGTACGTAACGTACACGTTGGAGCGCGTGCAGAAGATCGAACAGGGCTATCCCGACTACGTGAACAGCTACACGTATCACTTGTGGTGCCGCAGCGCCGACCGGGCTTGCTTAGCCCGTAAAGTGTTCCGCGACACGTACCGCGGCGATCCCGAGTTTCAGCGCCCCGCCTTCAACGAAGACCGCGATCCCGGCCCGCCCACCGCCGACCTCTTCGAGCCGGCGCCGGCGAAACCGCGCACGATCGACTTCGTGCCGACCGCCGAACCGTCGCAGGAGCCGCTGCGCGAATTGGGCACGGTGCGCGCGCTCGGCGAATTCGATTATCGCATTACGGGGTTCGAGCACGTGGGCGATGCGGTGCACCTCTACATCGAGCCGACGCGCGATCCCCTGCGCAATCGCATCCGCGAGATCTGGGCCGATGCGAAGACGTACGAACTTCGGAAACTCGTCGTGACCGACCGGCTCTTCGATATCAGCGAACGGCCTCCGCGCATCTACAGCGCGACCTTCACGCTGTCGGTGGCCACGCTGCAAGGCTTTCCGGTGGTGACCGACATCCACGGCATCATCGGCGACAATTACGTCGGCGACGGCAAAGAGGTCGACTTCCACTTCCGCGACATCGCCTTCCCCGCCGAACTGCCGCAATGGTACTTCGAACCGCGTCAATACGGCGCCCACACGGCGGAGATGCCGATGTAGCGCGCGCGGCGAGGACAGCGCGGCTCGCGTCCGGCATACAGCGAGACAGGCGCTCTCCCTACGAGCGCCGCCCCTCTACGTACCCGGAGATCACCCGTGAAACGACCGCTCCTTGCCTGTGCGGCTATGCTCGGCTTCGCTTTGACCGTGGCCGCGGCAGCGCAATCCCAACTCGTCTCGCAAGCGAAACCGAAAATCGTCCAATTGAGCCAGGACCCGTTCACCAATACCGGCGGCGCGGAACACAAGACCGAACTCGAAGCCGATACGTACGCCTGGGGCTCGATGCTCGTCGGCGCCTTTCAAACCGGGCGCTATCCCGACGGCGGCTGCAGCGACATCGGCTGGGCCACCTCGACCGACTCGGGCAAGACGTGGTCGTACGGCTTCTTACCCGGCATTTCGCAAGGGCAGAATCCGAACAATCCGTATCAGCGCGTCAGCGACCCGGCCGTCGCCTACGACGCGGCGCACGGCCTGTGGATGATCTCGTCGCTGCCCGTGACCAGCGGCACGGCTCCGGCCGTGGTGGTCAGCACCTCGCCCGACGGCATCAATTGGGGCAATCCCGTCTCGGTCGCGGCCGCGCCGACGGGTTCGGACAAGAATTGGAACGTCTGCGANNAACTCGCCCTCGAGCCCGTATTTCGGACAGTGTTACGTCGAGTGGGACGATGGTTACAACGTCATCCACGTCAACGTCTCGAAGGACGGCGGCGTCACGTGGGGACCGACGCAGAGCGGCGGCAACGGCGCGACCGGCTTGGGCGGACAGCCCCTCGTGCAACCCAACGGTACGGTGATCGTGCCCTTCAGCGACGGGGGCTCGAACGATCTGGCGATCGTCTCCACCAACGGCGGAGCGACGTGGAGCAACGCGATCACGATCTCGCCCGAGAACGACCACCAAGTCGTAGGCATGCGCGCGCCCTCGCTTCCCTCCGCGCAAATCGACGGCGCGGGCAACGTGTACGTCGTGTGGCACGATTGCAGTTATCGCACCAACTGCAGCGCCAACGACATCGTGATCAGCACCTCCGCCGACGGCGTGCACTGGAGCGCAAAAGCCCGCATCCCGATCGATCCGGTCAATAGCGGCATCGACCATTTCACGCCGGGCATCGGCGTCGACCGCAACACCGCCGGCTCGAGCGCGCACCTCGGCGTCACGTACAATTATTTTCCAAAGGCCGGCTGCACGGTCGCGACGTGCAGGCTCTACACCGCCTTCATCTCGTCGAGCAACGGCGGCCAGACCTGGGGCGCGCCGGTCACGCTGACGGGCCCGATGGACGAGGCGTGGATGGCCAACGCGGGCGGCTACTTCGTGGGCGACTACGTCGCCACGGCCTTCACGCAGGACGGGCTCGCGCACAGCGTCTTCGCCGTCGCCAAACACCCGAAGAGTTCGACGCTCGAGGAGTCGGCCTACACCACCGCGCGCGGCCTGGCCGTGCAAACCGGCGGCCCGCAATTCAGCTCCCGCTTCGACCGGCCGATCCCGGGCGTGCATTCGGATCACCCGCGCATGCACTACCCGCCGAAGAAGTTGGCCAAGAAGAAGGCTTTCGAGAACGATTGAGCGCGCCGCTTACTGTCTGAAGGTCAGGATCGCCCGGAAGCCCGCCGGCTCGATGTGCAGCGCGTCGGTGGGCAACGGGCCGTACTCGGGCGCGCCGGAAGCATCCTGACCCACGATGCCGCGATACGGCGTGCCCGCACCGAAGACGGTGAACCGGCCCGCCGCCGCGTTGAACAGATTCGTGCCCGAGAGCGTGAAGTCGAGATAGCGGCCGAGTTGCTTGCCGAACGCCGCGCTGACCAGCGTGTAGGGCGGCTCGTTGAGATCGTTGTTTTTCCCGCGGAAGGTCGCCTGGGTCGCGGCGTGCCAGCCCACGTTGGCCCAGTCGAGTTGGAACGAGCCCTGTTGTTGCGGAATGCCCAAGAACTGCGCGTTATCGACCAAGTTGCCGCCCGAGGTCGGGTTGGAGAACTGCGCGTTGAGATCTTTCGGGTACGAAACGTTGAGCCCGTAGAGCGCGGTCGCGAAGAGGTGCAGCGGTGCGAAGCGCTGCACGAAGCGCACCTCGGCGCCCTCGTACACCGCGTTGCCCACGTTGCTGTTGTACGAGACGCACTGCGGCAGCGGGTGCGCGTACGAGTTGTTCGTGCAGGCGCCGGCCGCCACGGCCTCGAGCGGGTAGAAAATTTCGACCGGGTTGCGCAGGTTGGTGTGGTACAGCGAAAAGTCGAGTGTCGACGCCGATGCGAACTGACGCGAGAGGCCCAATTCGTATTCGGTGGCGTGCTCGGGCTTCTCGTTCGGGCTGCCCTGACCGATGAAGACGTTGTTGCCGTCGAGCACGAGTTGCGAATAGGGCAACTGGATGCGCTCGTCGAGCAGCGGCGCGCGGAAGCCGGTACCCAGCGAAAAGCGCACGGCGGTTTTCGGATCGGCGGTGTAGATCGCGCCGAACCGGCCGTCGAGGTTGGCGCCGAACGTCGAATAGTGCGACTCGAACACGCCGCCGTCCAAGCGCAGTTTGGCGACCGGCTCGAAGCCGCCGCGCAGGTAGTAGACGTTGATCGACTGGCCGTAGTTGGGCGGCCCGCCGAAGTTTAGCGTCTCGTCGCGGGTATAGCCGCCGAGCGCGAATTGGGAGGTGGCGAAGTCGCGCTGCCAGGTCAGGCCGAAGTTGTAGCGGTGATCGACGTGATCCACGTCGTACGGCGAACCGCTCCCGCCGTCGATCGAGATGCCGTTGTCGCTGGTGTAGAGGTCGGCACTCAATTCCCCCGCGCCCAGCGGCGTGCGCGCCCGCACTTGATACGCGCGAATCGTCTGGCCGAACGTCTGATCGCCGGGACCCGTGAATTGGCCGTACTGCGGCGTGCCGATGTCGCTCGCGCGCTCGTCGATGCCGTTGAGCGCGGCGCTCTGGTCCCGATTGTCGCCCAGGATGAAGTAGCGCGCGGTCACGTCGGCGTTCTGCGAGAACGACCACGAAAGCGTGCCCACCGCGAGATCGGAGTCGACGCCCGAGCCGAGCGTCGTGGCGCACGGCGAGCATTTGGGATTCGACGTCGAGTAGAGTTGCTCGGTTTGATTCGATACGTAGCCGGTTTCGTTTTGCTGGTCGAGCGCGAAGGCGTAACCCAGGCGGCCCTGCGTGCCGGTAGCGTTGAAGGCCGCTTCGGATTGACCGAACGAGCCGCCCGAGAGCGCGTACGAATAGTGCGGCGCGAGCGTGGGCCGAAGCGAGACGAAATTGATCGCGCCGCCGAACGTATTGCTGCCGTTGGAGTCTTCGGGACCGAGGCCTTCGGTCACGTCGACCGCGGAGAACGCGGCCACCGGCAAGCGCGAGATGTCGAGGTCGCCCGTGTTGCCGTCGTTGAGCAGTTGACCGTCGAGCGCGAGCAGCGACTCCGACGGATCGGGACCGCGCAGTGAGACCACGGTGATGGCGCTCGCCGCGCCGCCGTCGGGCCGGGTCAGCGTCGTGCCGGGCACGCTCTGCAGCGCGTCGACGATCCGGTCGTCGCCGAGGCGGTCGAGGTCGGCGCGGGTGATCGTCACCGAGGGGATCGTGCCTTGGATCGGCGCGAGCCGGCCGTCGACCGAGACTTGGCCGATCTGCCGGAGTTTCGGCGAGTCGAGGGGCTCGAGCGCGATCTGCACGTCGACGTCGTGCGTCGCGTCGACGTCGACGGTGACCGGCGCATAGCCGTCGACCGCGGCCTCCAACTGATAGTGCGCGGGCTTGACCACGAGCTTGAAGTCGCCCCGGCCGTCGGAGACGCCGCGCAGCGTCTCGGCGCCGCGCAGCGCGATGTGCGCTCCGGTCAGCGGCGTGCCCGAAACGGCGTGGACGTTACCCGCGACGGAACAGCAAAAGGCGGCAGCGGCGAGAAACAACGGCATGGCGTGCGTTCGGTACGCCATGCCGGAGCCTCAACCCCGCCGCGCGGGGATCGCGGGCCGGCGGCGCGGACGAATCGGCCACGACAGGCCGCCCGGGCGGCGCGGTTGTACTTTGACCGCCTGGCTATGATCTCGCAGCCGATTCTGTGCAAGCCCCTGGTCGGGCGCACCGCCGAGTTGGAGCACCTGCTCGCGCGCCGTCGCGCTGCGGGCGCGGGCAAAGGCGGCCTCGCGCTCGTGGCCGGCGAGCCCGGCATCGGCAAGTCGCGACTGTTGCGCGAGTTCCGCGAGCGCTCGACGGGCGGCAGCGTGCGCGTGGCCGTCGCCGCCTGTCGCGAATTCGCGCAGCGTCCGCTGGGCCCGGCGCTCGAAGCGCTCGCGCAACTCGACCCTGCGGCGGCCGCGGCCGCGGGCAAAGCCGGCGCGTCGCAGAGCGAACACACGGAGGCGCTCATCCACGCTTTCGACCAATTGGGCACAAAACGCACGACGGCGATCGTGCTCGAAGATCTGCACTGGGCCGACGTGGATCTCTTGCGCACGCTGGCGCTGCTGGCCGAGCGCGCCGGCCGTCAGCGCCTGCTCTTCATCGGCACCTATCGCGATAACGAGATTCGGCCCGCGCATCCACTGTACGCGAGCTTCGGCCGGCTGTTGCGCGACCCGGGCACGTCGCTCGTGCGTTTGCAGCCGCTCGAAGCTCGCGAGATGAACGAACTGCTGCGCGAAGCGCTGTCCGGCTACGACGCGCTACCCGCAAAGACGCTGGACGAAGTGCGCCGGCGTTCCGACGGCAACGCACTCTTCGCCGAGGAGTTGCTGCGTCACGCCGTCGATGGCGTGGCCGCGGGCGACGACCCGCGGATCGTGCCGCTGCCGCACTCGCTGCAAGCCGTGGTACGCGAACGCTTGAGCCGCTGCGACGCGTGGGAGCGCGAGGTGCTCTCGCGCGCCGCGCTCTTCGGGCGCCGCTTCTACGTCGATCTGCTGGCCGAGATCTTTGCCGACGAGCCCGCACGCTACGTGGCCGCCCTCAAGCATCTGCAAGAGATGCAATTGATCGACGCCTTCGAGGGCGACGGGATGGAGTACGCCTTCCGCCACGCCCTCACGCGCGACGTGATCTACGGCGAACTCCTCAGCAGCGAAGCGCAGCCGCTGCACTTGCGCATCGCCGAGGCCATGAGCGCCCGCGCCGACGCGCCGCGCTACGTGGAGAGCCTCGCACATCACTTCTGGGAGGCGGGCGCGCTCGCGCGTTCGGCGCCGTATTGCGAGGGTGCGGGCGATGCGGCGGTGGGCGTCCACGCCTACGAGGACGCCGCGATCTGGTACGAACGCGCCGCGCGCGCCCACGGCGAGGGCAGCACGGATGCGGCCCGCGTGCTGGTCAACGCGGGCCAGTCGCTGGTGCTCGCCGACGCGCCCGCGCGCGCCTTGCCGCTCTACGAGCGCGCCGCGCAGATCTTCTTGCGCGCGGGAAACCTCGACGAGTTCGTGCGCTCGCGCGCGATGGCCGCGGGGCCGCTCTACGATAGCGCGCGCCCCGACGAGTCGATCGCGCTGCTCGAAGACACGCGCGCGATCGCCGACGGACGGGCCTCGCAGCCGATCCGGGATCGCCTGCTGGTGCGGCTCGGCCTCGCCTATGCCTTCAAACCCGACGTCGAAAGGGGCGTGCGTTGCATCGAGGCGATCGATCCGGCCAACGTGAACGCGAGCGCTTCGCTCGCCGCGGAATATTACTATCTGAAGGCGCGCATGCACGCCCTGCGCGGCGAACGCGCTGCCTGGCACGAGGCGATGGAGGCCGGGCTCGCGCGCAATGCCGAGCGTAAGCCACTCTCCGACGACTCGCGCATCGCGTTGAGCAACGCGACGATCGAAGCGCTCGCGCTCGGCGAGATGCAGCTCGCGCGCGCCTATCAACGGCGCGCGCTCGGGGTGGCCCGGGCGCTCAAATCCGGCATCGACTTCGAGGAGACGATCCTGGCGCACGTCGAGTTGCTCGCGGGCGAGCTCGAGCCGGCCCGCAAGCGCCTGAAGACGAGCGCGCCGCCGGTGCGCTTCAGCGGCCGGATCTACTATTTGGGCGCGCTGACGTTGCTCGCCGCGCTGACCGGTGACGACGCGCTCGCCGGCTCGATCGATGCCGACGCCATCGAACAAGCCGCGGGCGGCGGACGAGCCGCGTCGCTCGTGCAACTCGCGGGCCCTTTCGCCTTCGGTCTCGACCGTCTGGGCCGCACGCGCGAGGCGCGCGCGTTGCTCGAGCGCGCCTGCGGCACGATCGACTACGTGTACGACATGAGCCTTACGGTCGGCGTGACGGCGCTCGTCGCGCCGCGGCTCGCCGAACGGCTGCGACCGCTCGTCGCGGCCGCCGCCGAACCGCCCGAAGACCGGCCGCATCACGCGCTCTTGGCCCTGATCGATGCGAGCGTCGCACGCGAGCGCGACGATACCCCGGCCGCCGCCGAGCGCGGCGCCGAGGCGGCGCGCCGCTTCGACNNTTCGGCGAAGTGCGCCGCATGGAGCAGGCCGGGCTCGCGGGTGCGAAAACGCCCAAACGCGGCGGCAGCGTGCTGACCGATCGCGAGCGCGAACTCGCGTTGCTGATCGCGGGCGGCAAGGGCAACCGCGCCGCGGCCGAAGCGCTCTCGATCACCGAAAAGGCGGTCGAGAAATATCTGACCTCGATCTACGCGAAGCTGGGCATGACCTCACGCGCGCAGCTAGCGGCATACATTGCCGCCGGCCGCGCGGAAACGTGAGCGTCTAGCTCGCGCGCTTCTTCGCCGTCGTACGCGTCCGTGCGGACGACGTCGACCGGCGGCCGCGCGCGGCCGTCGACTTGGCGGGCGCCGTCTTTGCACTCGTGCGTTTGGCAGCGGTGCGCTTCGCGGGGGCCTTCGCGCCGCCGGTCTTCGGGGCGGGCGACTTGCCCGCGGCTTTTTGCTTGGCGATTTGGATCTGACGGCCCAGCGCCTCGAGTTCGGTGTGTCCGAGCGCGGCGCGCGCCTGCGGGAAGAGCACCGTCTCTTCCTCTTGCACGTGATGGCGGATCATCTCGCCGAGCACTTGCAGTTTGGCCTTGTACGTCTCGTCGCGCGGGTCGAGCCGTTCGAGCTTAGCGATGAGGTCCTTCGCGCCCGCGTGTTCCTCGTACGCCTCGAGCACTTCGTCGCGCTCCTCGGTATTGCGCTTGGTCTTGGCTTTGACCGCCGGATAGAAGATCTGCTCTTCCACCTGCGTGTGCAGCGTCAGCGCGGCGTCGATCTTCTTGAAGATTTTCAAACGCGCGCCGTACGCCGTATCGCTGAGCGCGTCGGCCTCGGCGAAGAGCGCCTTGACTTCCTGGTGATCTTTCTCGAGCAATGCGGTCGCATCGACCGGCTCGATCGCGGCCTTGGCCGCAACGCCGTTGTGCGGCGCGGTATCCGCCGGACTGACCGCTTCGAGCACGCCGGAGACGACTTTGCCGGCTACATCTTTGACGTTATCCACGACATCGCCAAAAGCGTTGTGTTTGGGCATTCAACCACACCTTTCTGAGGAGGAGCGCAGACTCAAAACTACCCCGGGCGTGCGACCGCGAAACCTGAGCGAAAAGGCGACCACCGCTCCACCGCTTGAGCGGCTTGCGAGGAGACGAGCCGTGGAGGTCACGAGCGAAGACGACGGTGAGAGCGTCGCGTTCACGCGCAGGTACGCCGATTGGATCCGACTCCTCCGGCGCCACGGACTGACGATCGTCGNNCGCCGAACGAACAGCAGCGCGAAGGGGCAGAAAGACCGGGAGCAAACAAGAGGCGTCGTTCGAGGAGGAACGATGCACCCCATGACGTCTCGCGGCGCGTTCGCCGCATTTGCAGCCGCGTGTACCACCATGTTCGCAGCGCCGGCATTCGCGCAAACGCCGAGCCCCGCACCCGTGGCGTCGCCCGCCGCATCGAACGATGCCGCGCTGATCGCCGCGCTGCAGCGCGATCTCACCGCATACATCAAAGCGCACGAGGCCGACGAGCACGTTTCGGCGTCGTCGGTGTACGTCAGCTTCAAGGACGGCACGAGCGTCGAAGCGGCGGGCGGGACCACGACGTTCGGCGGTTCGACGCCGCTGGCAAACGATAGCTTATGGCAGATCGGCAGCAACACCAAGGCCTTCACCGCCGCCACGATCCTGCAACTCGAGGCCGAGGGCAAACTCTCGATCCACGATACGCTGGGCAAGTGGCTGCCGCAATATCCCGCGTGGCACGCGATCACGATCGAGCGCCTGCTGAACATGACCAGCGGCATCCCAACCTACGACGACGCAGCGCCCTTCATGAAAGCGACCGCCGCCAACCCGAAGTCCGTCATCCCGGCGACGCGGCTCATCAGTTTCTCGATCGGCAAGCCGCTCCAACACGGCTACAACTACACCAACACCGCGTACCTGCTCAGCCAACTGATCATCGAAAAAGTCACGCACGACACCTACGGCGATCAATTGCGCAAGCGCTTCTTCGAACCGCTCGGCCTGACCGACGCGTCGTTCCATACCGATTTCAACCCGCCCGAGGTCAACGCGCGCATGCCTGCGGGCTACTTCTACGCGAAGGCGGTGAAGCCGATGGCGCGCCTGGTGGGCACCGACGTGCGGCCCTACACGACGTCGTGGATGCAAGCCGCGGGCGGCATCGTCGCATCGATGCACGACTTGACCACCTGGGCTCGCGCGCTCTACGAAGGACGCGTCCTGAAGCCGGCCCAGCAGGCCGAATTGGAGAACGTCGTCTCGACCAGGACGGGAAAGACGATCGGTACCGTCAACTCCGCCGACCCGCGCGGCTTCGGCTTAGGCGTGTTGGTTGCCGACGCGCCCGCCTTCGGAGGCAAACTCTGGTCCTACGAAGGCGGGACGTTCGGCTTTCGAACGTTCCACGCGTACGTTCCGGGATCGAAGGCCGTGATCGCGGTGGGCCTCAACAGCGGCGCGGATAGCGACGCCATCGGAGCCCTCTTCACCTCGATCTACGCGACCCTGCACGCCGCGGGAAAAGTGTGAACTAGAAGTCGTACTCCAACTGGGCGCGGTTGTACTTGAAGTCGTACGGCAGCGTCGGCTGGGTGCGATCGCCGTAGCGATAGCGCAGCGAGAGCCCCTTGTAGCGGCCCGGCTTCACCTTGTTGAGGAAGTACGTTGCGTCGGCATCGAACTCACGGGTGAGGTTGGGGCCGGCGCCGTTGATGTAGTTGTAAAACCCGTCGGCAACGATCACGCGCAACTGCCGGTTGAGCGGCTGCCACGTTGCGGCAACCTTCTCGCTGACGCCGGCACTGCGCCGGTCGGCCATACCTTGGGTGAGCGCGGTCGTGTACAGCGGGTCGGACGCGTACGAGTCGGTGTACGGCGAGGCGATGCCGCCGTAGTAGATCGTAGCGGTTCCGTTCTTGTGCTCGACGCAGTCCGGCGTGCCGCCCGAGGGCAGGAAGACGCCCGTGGTGACGTAGTTCGCCGCGCTGCACTTGGCCAGCGTGACGGTTTCGCTATTCCACGGCGCGTAGTCGGCGCCGAAGGTCAGCACGAGGTTCTTCGCGACCGTCGCGCCGAGTTGCGCGCCGAACGTCGAATTGTTGATCTTGCCGATCAGGCTCGGCGTCACGCTCGACTCGGTCGCGTACTGGGCTCCGATGAACGGATTGACCTTGGTGCCCGGATCGAGGTTGTACTGCGCCTGCGAGTAAAACAGGTTGGCCAGGCTCAAGAAGTCGTAGTCGACCGCTTCGAAGGCGAACTGCTTCCCCTGATATTGCAGGCCGGGCATCGCGAAGCCGCTGGTGTCGCGCTCGGTTCCCGAGGGCACGAGTTCGTCCGACGCGCCGGGCACGGGCGCGGTCAGCAAGGTATACCGGCCGAAGCCCGACGACGTGCGGCTCTCAAACCTCGTCATGTCGTCGAATAGCAACGTCCAGCCCGGCGCGAATTGCGCCGAGGAAGTAACACCTTGGAAGGCCGCGGGCATGATCCGCGTGTCGGCCGCGTTGGCGAACGGCGTGTTGATGATCTGGTCGCCGGCCCTGATCTGCACGTAACCGTTGGAATAGCCGGCGTAGGCTTCGTTGAAGGTGCTCAGCGGAAAGCCGGGCAGCGTGTTGTCGACGTGCGGGTTCGCGGCCGGATCCTTTCCGGTCAGACCGAACGGGTACGCGCCCGAGTAGGTGGCGCCCACGAAGAAATTGGTCTCGGGGTGGTACTCGAGGTGCAAGGAACCGCCGAAGTTGAACGCTTGCCTATTCGGATTGGACGCGTTCTGCTCGCCGTTAGTGCGATACAAGTCGTAGGCGCGCACGTCGCCGTTGAGCAGAATCGGACGATTTTTCGGCAAGACCGGCGGCGGCGTCGGTGCGTTCGTGAAGATTGCCGCAGGCGTCGGTTGCGGCTTGGAAGGGGTGGCGTCGTTGACGGTTTGAGCCATTCCATAAGCTGTCGTTAACAAAACGAAAGCAGTCGTTAATGTAATGCCCGGAACCGCGGACACGCCGCGACGCAAGGTGGTGAAACACGATGATGGGATCATGGTCGCGCACTTTCCCGTCGCGACGTTTACGAAACCTCCCGCGCGCGTTCTCAGGCTTTCGTAAGAATCGCGCGCGCCCACTCGCATGCGTAGCGCAGCGTGTGATACACCGCCGCTTGCGCCTCCTGCACGCGCGGAACGTAGTCGGAGCGCACGACGATTGCGTGATCGGCGAGCGAGCGACGGCGTATTTCTCCACCGTCGTAGCCGAGCAACGCGACCGTTGCGTTGCCTCGCTTGCGTGCCTCTTCGAGCGCGGCTATGACGTTGGCCGAGCCGCCGCTGGTGGATAGTGCGACGATCACGTCGTGCGGACCGGCGTGTGCGATCAGTTGACGCGAGAACACGAAATCGCGCCCCACGTCGTTGGCGATGGCGGTCAGGGTGGCGGCTTCCGCGGCGAGCGAGAGCGCCGGAATCGCGCGCAGACCCGGCGGCGGTTGCACGCAATCCAGGGCCCAGTCGGAGGCGTCGGTCGCCGAGCCGCCGTTTCCGAAGAGCAAGAGCCGTCCGCCCGCAGCGAGCCGGCGCGCGATCGTCANNCTCTCGCGGTGCTGCGACTCGAGAAAGACGTGCACGCTCTCGTAGAGCATGTGTCCGGCGATCTCCACGATTTCCTGATGCACGTGCTCGTCGTCGCTCGCGCGCGGGGATGCAAAATCGGCATCCGTGCCCGGGAAGGCGATCGTGTAGGCGCCCAGCGCATGCGCTCCGGCGAGTGCCCGCGCGACCGCGGCGTCGCCCTCCGGCGGCCCGAAGCCGACGGCGACGTCGCGCCCGGTGATCAGCACCGGCAGCGACGCTTCGAACGACGCGCTGAGGTCGCTCGCGGGCAACGCCGGCTTGCCCACGAGCACCGGATGCACGAACTCCACCGCGACGTGTTGCGCGTCGGTGGCGTACGCGCCGCGGCCGAAGGCGTAGATGCGTCCACCCGCGCGCAAGCGCTCGGCGACCGCGCGCGCCGCCCCGGCAATGGCCGCCGCGTTGGCCGCGAAATAGCGCCGCGCCACCGGCGTGCGCCCGCGCAAGGCGGCCGCGATGCGTTCGGCGAGCGGCCCGGGTTCGGCTATGCTTCGACCGCTTGCGCGTGCACTGCGTAGCGGTAGTGCGCCGCGCATGCTCCCTCGCTCGAAACCATCAGCGCTCCGATGGGATGTTCGGGATCGCACTCGGTGCCGAAGAGCTTGCACTGCGGCGGCTTCAGCACGCCCTTGAGCACTTCGCCGCACTGCGCGCCGCGCGGATCGGTCACGCGCACGCCGGGTATCGCAAACACGCGCTCCGCATCGAAGGCCCCAACCTCGGGCTTGAGCGCCAACGCCGACTGCGAGATGAAGCCCAGCCCGCGCCATTCGAAGTACGGCCGCAACTCGAAGATGCGGGCCATCGCGCGCAACGCNNCTGCCGCAGGATCATCAGAATCGATTCCAAGATGTCGGCGGGTTCGAAGCCCGACACGACGACCGGCTTGCCGTAATCGCTCGCGATGAATGCATACGGCCGGCAGCCGGTCACCGTCGACACGTGGCCGGGGCCGACGAACGCGTCGATGCGCATGTCGGGCGAATCGAGGATCGCCTTCATCGCCGGCACGATCGTCACGTGGTTGGAGAAGACCGAGAAGTTGCGGATCTCCAAGGCGTGCGCGCGCAGGATCGTCAACGCGGTCGAGGGCGCGGTCGTCTCGAAGCCGATGGCGAAGAAACACACGTGCTTCTGCGGATTCTGCTCGGCGATGCGCAGCGCGTCGAGCGGCGAGTAGACCATGCGGATGTCCGCACCGCGGGCTTTGAGTTCCAGCGGCGTGCCCTTCGTGCCCGGCACGCGCATCATGTCGCCGAAGCAGGTCAGGATCACGTCGTCGCGCGCGGCTAAGTCCAAGCCGTCGTCCACACGGCCGGTGGGCAGCACGCAAACGGGGCAGCCCGGGCCGTGCACGAGTTCGATGTTGGCGGGCAACACGTCGCGCAGGCCGTGGCGGTAGATCGCGTGCGTGTGGCCGCCGCAAACCTCCATGATGCGATACGTGCGCGCCGGATCGACGCTGCGCGCCAACTCGCGCGCCAGGCCGCCGATCACCTTGGGATCGCGGTACTCGTCGACGTACTTCATCCCGAGTCGCCCGCGCTCTCCGCGAACGAGTAACCCCGCACCTCGTCGATGGCCAGTTCGTCCTCGCCCATCGCGCGCAGCATGCGCAATTGATCGTGCGCCTGCGTCTCGTCGATCTTGCTCAGTGCGAAGCCGACGTGGATGAGGATCCAATCGCCCGGCGAGACGTCGCCGTCTTCCAGCAAGCCGATGTTGACGTTGCGGTACACGCCGCCGACGTTGACCCGCGCGAGCAACGCGTTATCCGGCACGAGTTCGGCGATCTGGCCCGGAATCGCGAGACACACGGCTCAGACCGATCTCGCGGCGACGAGATGCAGCTTCACGCGCACCAGCGGCGCGACGCTGAGCACGAGCAAATTGATCGGCTTGAGGCCGAAATCGCGCACGTCGATTTGCAGTTCGCCGTCGAGGATGACGCGCTTACCGTCGCGCTCGAGGCGGAACTCGCTCTCGTACGCGCGGGCCAAGCCCGCCAGCGTGATCTGGCCGGCCGCGGTGTAGCGACCGCGGACGGAACCCGGACTGAACTGCCGCAAGTCGCCCGCGATCTTGGGAAAGCGCCGGCTGTCGATCAACTTCCACATCTCGCGGTCTTGCAGATCGTTGCCGGTGCGCAGACTGTCGACTCTGAATTCCACGTGCATGCGCGGCGCCGGGTCGGCGGCCAAGCTGCCGTCGACGTTCCAGGCGGCATCGATGAAGCCGGTGAGTTCGGTCGTCTTTCCATAGGCCGATTGCGCCGTCGACAGTGCGAAAAACGTCAACGACGAGTCGGCTGCGACGACTTCGAAACGTTGGCTCGTCATGCTGCCCGGCATCGTCCTCCCCCCTACTCGACGGAGCAAACTGCTGTCCATAGCGCTCAGTCCGACCTCGCTACCAAATGCAGACGTACCCGCACGACGGGCTCGACCCTCAGGATCAGCAAGCTCGGGGGCTTGAGCCCGAACTCGCGGATATCGACGTTCAGTTCGCCTTCGATCGTAATCGTATTCCCCTCGTGAATCAAAGAGAAGTCGCCCGCGTAGCGGCGCGAGCGGCCCGACAGCGTCACGTCGCCCGAGGCCGAATAGCGGCCGGGCGCCCCCGCCGTCACGTCGCGCAGGTCGGCGGAAATACGCGGAAACCGCTTGCTGTCGACGAGCTTGTACATCTCGCGGTCTTGCAGCGCGTTGCCCGAACGCATTTGCTCGACCGGCAACTCGAGGTGCATGCGCGGCGGCGGTTCTCCGGCGAGGGTTCCGTCGTCGTGGAAGGTCGCGTCGACGAAGCCATCGAGGCCCGCGGCCTTCCCGTTCACGCCGTGCAACGTCGACCGAGCCTCGAAAGCCAGCCACGACTCGCGCGACGACACCGCGTAACGAGCGCTCCGGGCGCCCACCGTCACGGCCTACATGCCCCGTATGCGCGCGTATCGGACCACGTCGTTGGTCAGGCCCGCGATCAGACCGCGCCCGTTCTCGCCGCTCGAGCCGAAGGCTCCGGCCACGAGCGAGAACAGTTCCTTGAGAATCGGCTTCTGCCCCGACATCTCGCGCATCCTCTCGTAGCGCGCGATGTCCGGCTCCAGCGACGCATAGAGCCGCTCCGCACCGAAGGCGAGCCCGAATCCGATCGCGCCTGCGATCAAGCCTCTATCCATGCCCTTCTCCTTGCTCATGCAGCGTGTGCGCCGCTCCCCGCGGCGAGCGCGTCCGCGACGAGCCGCCGCACGAGTTCGAGTGCGGGAGCGATCGCGCCGCGAACGGGTTCCGAGAGTCCGATCGTCTCCTCGGCTTCGGCCGGCTCGCACCCGACGAGCGTGACCGGCGGGAGTTCGCCGCCCAGCGTTGCGGCGAGCGCGAAGACCGAGGCCAAATCCATGCCGTGCGCGTCGGGCGTGCCGCGCGTGCCCGAGACGTCGGGTTCGATGAGATAGAGCGTGCCCGGCGCGCCGCCGCGCGGCACGGCGTCGATCACGATCGCGCGATCGTAGCCGGCGAGCAGTTCGTAGGCGAGATGCAGGCCGCGAATGCCGAAATCTTCGACCTTCACGCCCGCCGGCGCATCGACGGAGAGCGCGCGCGCCACCTCGGAACCGAAGCCGTCGTCTCCGAAGAAGATGTTGCCCACGCCGGCGATCAGCAGCCTCACGTCAGTCTCCGCCGACCAGCGCTACGAGCGGCTCGACCTCATCGGGATAGAAGAAAAACGAACGCCCGTACCAGTCGTGCAGATCGCTCGCCGGGTCGTCGTCGACGGTGACCGCGACGTACATGAGATTCTCCACGTCTTGGTGGATCGCGCGCACCGTCGCGGTCTTGCCGTCGAGGAAGAGATCCCAGGCGTCGGCACGGCGCTTGGGCCGCAGCCGCACGCTCGAGCCTTTAGCGATCTTGACGCCGTCGACGAAGACGCAATCCACGCCGGGCACGTCGAGGGCGCCGAGGGGATCGGCGGTAAACGGCGACGCTGCCGGCTCGTCGCGAACGAGCGTGCCGTGGAGCCGCTGGAGTTCCTCGGCATCGAGGGCCTCCGCGCGCTCGACGATCGCGCGCGCCCGCGGGTCGGTGGCCTTGGCCTCTTCGCGCTCCGCATCGGAGAGGCTACGCACGCTGAGCATCATCATCTCGTCGATCTCGAGTGCGTCGAACGTATCGCCCGCGCTCTGCGGCGCGACGGCGGGGAAGTCGTAGAGGATGATGGGCGACGAGAGCACCAGTTGCGAATGCTGCTCGTTCGATTGATCGCCCACGAGCACGGGCCACGTATGCCGGTTGAGCAGCGGCGGCACGTTTCCCGGGGCCAGCTTCTCCGGCGGGTCGAGCACGGAGAAGAACCGTCCGTCGGTGACGTGCAGCAACGTGTGCGTCGAGACGAACGCGGTGCGCAGCGCCGAGCTGCGCTCGCCCGGCACGACCGATGAGTCGTTCTCGATGCGCACGCGCATGCGCTGAATGCGCTTGTGATCGGGGAGCCGTTCGCAGTCGACCGTAATCGTGCCCTCGAGCGGCCAGCGCCGGCGCACGATCCGGCCGACCAGCTCGCCGTCGGCATCCACGAGTTCCTCGATGCGATCCTCGGCGCGCATCGCGATCGGCACCTCGATCCTGGATTGCAGCGTGGGCCGCGCGTGCAGACGCACTTGCCGCTCGATGCCTTCGTCGAACGTGAGGTGCCACTTGCCGTCGACCACCATCGAGGCGACGGGCTCGAAGGTAACGCCGTTCCACGCTTCGACTTGACGCGCTTCCACCTGAAGAAAACGTACCAGAATCTCCACGAGCGAGCCGCGCCGGCACTCGAGAAACACTTCGGTCTGCATCTCCGGCGACTCGCCGCTGCCGCGCGAAGCGTACGCGTGCGGCACGACGACGCCGAACTGCCAGCGAATGCGGTTTTTCCCCGCCGACGCCGTGTACGGATAGAGGATGTAACCTTCGTAGAGCACGGCGTTGGCCACGTCGATCGCGGGCGCGAAGCGGTTCATGGACGAGCCTCCTTCGCCTGCTCGCAGAGGCGCTCGAGCGCCGCGTCCCACGTCGGCAGCCCCGACGCGATTTTGTAGCGGCGCAATTCGTCGAAGAGTTGGCGGTTGACCCTGATCCACGCCGAGTTGGGAAAGAACGCGTCGATCGCTTCGCGCCAGACGTCGATCTGCAGCGCGTGGCGTGCCTCGCAATTCCAGGGCACGAACTCGGGCCGCACGCCGCTCTCGCGCTCGACGAAGACCATGCCGTTGAAGAGCAGGTTCAGGGGCACGACGCCGTCCTGCAGCGAGGCCAGATACTTGTTGGCCGCGACCTCGAAATCGTAGCTGCACGGAATCGGCAGATCCACTTCGGTCTCGTGGCGGAACGAGAGCACCATCTGCGAGGCGTGCGTCCAGAGCATCGGCTTGAGCGTGTCGGCGTAGCGCGACGGCCGGTCGAAGAGTTCCTCGAGCAAGGCGCTTTCGTCGGCCGAGTAGCGGCGGCGCTGCACGTCGAGCCGCACTTGGGTGCGCAGGGCGATCGCATCGACGTTGGCGCCGGTGCTCTCGGTGATGCGCAGGCGCAGCAGCAGCGAGGGTGAGGCCCCGTAGAGGTCGGGCCGCGCGCCGATCACGGAGAAGGCGAGGTCGATCATGTGCGTCGCGCCGTGACCCGGCCTCGGCCGCGTTCGGTGATCTTCTCGAAGTAGCCCGCGATCTTGGCGTGGGCCTCGGCGCCGCCGTCGAAGCCCTTCCAACTCGTGCGGATCACGCCCACGAGTTCGTACGCGGAGTCGATCGGCACGACGAAGGCGCGCGAGACCTCACGGTTGCGCTGGATCACGATCGCTTCCACGTCGGGCTCGATGGCCGCGAAGGCCGGATACGCGGCGGCGATCTCCGCCCAGGTGTCGAGCGGCAGCAGCGACTCCATCGCTCCGGCGGGACTCGGATAGAATGCGACGGTGCGCTTCTCCAGCGAATTGTAAAAGAAAAACGCCAGGCCGATCGGTACCTGCAGCGCGTCCCAGGCGGAGTCGTCGAGCGCGAACTCCTCGATCTCGGCGTAGCGCACCGGAATCGTGCGGTACTTGCCCTGCGCCGCGCCGCTGGGCTCGAAGACGAGCGCGCACGGGCGGCACGCGCACAGGATCCGCCGTTCGGCCAATTCGATCAGGTGGCCGTGCTCGGGGCCCACGGGCGTCGAACAGAAATCGCAGCGCTCGCCGGAAGGCGGACGCCGGCGGAGCATCTGTTGGAGCATTGCGAAATTATCGTTGGGGCCCTGATTCATGCGGTACTCAGCATCCTCAGCGCGTTGTGGTCCGTTAACGCGCCAGCCGCCGTCTCGGATTGCTCCGCCCGCACTTCCCTAATCTCGGGCACCCGTTCGAGGATCGCTCGCTCGACGGCGAGCTTCAGCGTCGCGGCCGAAGCGGGACAGCCGTCACAGGTTCCTTCGAGCCGGAGGAACACGACGTCGCCCTCGATGCGCGAGACCTCCATATTGCCCTTGTGCGACTTGATGTAGGGCAGCACCGATTGCAGCGCCGCATCGACCCGCTCGGCCAGCTCGATTGGATGGAGGCCGTGCAAGCACAGCAGCGTCTCGACCAGCTTGTCCTCGCACAGCCGCGCGAACGCGGCCTCGGAACGCTCCCCGAGTTCCTCGTGCAGGATGGTGAGCACGCGCTCCAAGCCCTCACCGTAGAAGGCGACCACGGTGCGCACGAGTTCTTCGGCGCGCTCGCGGGCGCGACGAGGCGTCTGAGCCGAGTCGAACCCGGCGAGCAGCTCCTCGACGCGCTCCAGCACCGCTAGCCGAACGGCGCGAGCGGGGAGTGCACCGTCTCGATCGTCTTGTCGTCGCCGAGATACATGTGCACGCCGCACGGGAGACAGGGATCGAAGCTGCGCACCGCGCGCATGATGTCGATGCCCTTGAACGCGTCGGGCCCGTTCTCTTCGTGGATCGGCGTGTTCTGCACGGCGTCTTCGTACGGCCCGGGCGTGCCGTAGACGTCGCGCGGGTTACCGTTCCACGGCGTCGGCGGCCAGGGATGGTAGTTGGCGATCTTGCCCTCACGGATCACCATGTGGTGCGAGAGCACGCCGCGCACCGCCTCGGTGAACCCGCAGCCGATGCCTTCGCTCGGCACCGTAAAGGGTTCCCACGAACGCGTCCGGCCGGCGTTGAGTTCTTCGAAGGCCTTATCCAGGAAGTGCAGCGCGGCCGCGGCGGCATAGGCCTGGAAGTAGCTGCGCGCCCTATTGCGCTCGAGCGTGTTCGACCACTTCGGCACCTTCCACTCGAACGAGACGGGGCCGGAGAGCGCGCTCTTGGGCAGATTGATCTGCACGCTATTTCCCGTGGCCTTGATGTAGCCGATATCGACGAGGCCGGAGAGCGCGGTCGACCAGAGCCGGGCCAGCGGTCCGCCGCCGGTATCCAGCGCGAGATGATCCTTGCCGTCGAACCAGCGCGGCGACATGACCCAACTGTACTGATTGGCGAAGTCGCGCTTCTTCGGCGTGGGCAGCGTGTGCATGTTCCAGGGATGACGCCGGTCGACGGGATTGCCCAGCGGGTCCTTGGGCACGAACGTCTCCTCGCCGTCCCAATCGTCGTAATACGAATGCCCCAGCAGGATGCGGATGCCCAAGTTGATGTCGACCAGATCGTTGGTCACGAGCTTGCCGTCGACCACCACGCCGGGCGTGACGAACATCTTGCGGCCCCAATTGCTCATGTTGCGATACTGGAAATCGCAGTGGTCGGGATCTTGGAACGCGCCCCAACAGCCGAGCAGAATGCGCCGCTCGCCGTTGTGCTCGTAGCCGGGTAGCGCCTCGTACCAGAAGTTGAAGAGGTCGTCGTGCAGGGGCACGCAGACCTTCATGTACTCGATGTAGCGCATTAGCCGCGAGTAGTAGTCGGTGAAGAGCTGCTGGGTGGCGACCGTGCCGGTACCGCCGGGATAGAGGGTCGAGGGATGGACGTGGCGGCCTTCCATCAGGCAGAACATCTCGCGCGTGTAGCGGCTGATCTGCAGCGCCTGGCGGTAGAAGTCGCCGGTGAACGGGTTGAGCGCCGACATGATGTCNNTGTGGTCGAACATGTACTCGGCGGCTTCACCGAGGTTCATGATCCACTCGCCCATGGCCGGCGGCCGCACGCCGAAGGCCATGTTCTGGGCGTACACCGAGCAGACGCAGTGGTTGTCGCCGCAGATGCCGCAAATGCGCGAGGTGATGAAGTGGGC
>PLFC01000122.1:27427-34080 GCA_003136655.1 Vulcanimicrobiota bacterium | reverse complement strand
AACTGCGCCAGGGTGAAGGTCTTGTCGGAGCAGCTGACGTTGTCGGTGGTCAACTGCGGCGTGCCGTTGAGGCCGTTCTTTTCCTTGCCGTCGTCCGGAATCGCGCCGGCGGGCACGTTGGGCACGGTCGAGCCGGCCGAGATCTGCGGCACGAGGCTGCCGAACACCAGGCTGAAGGTCGTGGTCACCACGTCCTCCTGGAGCGCGCGGCCGCCGAAGAGGCCGGCTCCGGGCTTCGTGTAGCCGGTGCAGTAGTCGTTGATCTGCCCGGCCGTCTCGTAGCCGAGGTACGACGCGCCGCTGGCCAGCTGCGACGTGTCGGCCAGCAGTACGTCGGGCGTCAGGATGTTGGCGATGAAGTTCTGGATCGCGCCGCTCCGGCCGCCATAGGTCGAGACGAAGGTCGTTATGTCGGTCTGCATCGCGGTCGCGTCGGCCTGGGGCGTCGTCCGGTTGCTCGCGTTGTGCCGCGCCCACGGGCTGAATACCTCGGTCACGCCGGGGTTGCCCACGCGGTCGACCTGGATGAACGTCGTCTGCTGCCCGTTGCTGTTGGAGCCGCCGAGCGTGGGGTCGTTGCTGCAACTCGAGAACGCCGCGAGCGAGAGCGCGAACGACGCACCGACCACGGCAAGCCGTCTGATCTGTTTCCGCATCATCTAATTTCCGTTATTCGTGCTAGCGGTCGCCCAGTATGCGACGACGGTGTTGTCCTCTTGCTGCAGGATCGATTTCGGAATCTCGGCCACGATCGAAAGCACGTTCGTGGTCGCGAAATAGTCGGTGCCGGGGTTGTTGAAGCCCTGCGGGCACTGATTGTTGCCGATCCCCGGCAAGCAGCTCGGATTGGTCGAGCCCTGGTTGCGATCCGGCACGATGTTGAAAAACTGCGCCTGGTCGAAGAAGAACGGATCCGCGCGCACGCCCGCAAAGATCGTGACGCCCGATGGCGCGGTGAAGATCTTGTTGATGAAGCCCGACGCCGTGGGCACGCCGCTATTGACCAGCTTCGACTGCGCACCGATCAGCACGGGCGTACCCGGCCCGTAGAAGAAGATTTGCTGCGTGCCGTTCGAGGCGGGTCCCGCCGAGAACTGGAGCACGATGTCCTCGACGGGCCGCGAGCCGATCGCCTCGCTCGCATACTTCAGGTCGAATTTCATCTGGTAAAGCACGCCGCGATCGAAGTACGTCGTGCCGGCCGATCCCGCGGGCAAGCCGGGGTGGATGTTCATGACGGCCACCACGTTGTTGGGGTTGACCGGGCTCGGGAAGAGGTAGGCGTCGCTGAGATCCGTCCCCGGACGGGTGATGACCGCAGGCGAGTCCTCGAAGTCAAAGCTCTTTACCGGGCTCACCGCGTAGAAGAGGGCGACCGCGACGAACGCAGCCAGCGCCCCCACCCCGGCGAACAGACGACCAAATTTCATACCGCGAACCTTACGCCTAGCCAGTGCACAATGCCTCGAACGCGCTCAGGCTCCGGGGCGTTCCCAAAAAAGGAACCTGTGGCTCCGGGACGCATTTCAAGCGTGCGGTGAATTTCGGAATGATTTGCAAATCGATGCGAATGGTGCTTCTAGCCGCTGCGACGGCTTGCGTCTGCGCATGTTCGTCCCTACAGACGAAGCAGCCGCCGACGGGCGAGTCCGCGCAGATTCGCGTCCTGACCACGATCAGCACGTTCAATTCGCTGGTGCAGTCGGTCGGCGGCTCGCGCGTTGCGGTCGATAGTCTGGTCCCGGTCGGCGCCTCGCCGGAAGACTACGAGCCCACGCCCAGCGACATCGAGAAGATCTCGCATGCCGACGTGCTGATCGAGAACGGCCTGGGCTTGGAGTCGTGGCTCACCCGAACGATCGACAACGCCAANNCTCTGGATGGACCCCGTGCTCGCGCAGGGTTACGTCGCCAACATCCGCGACGGGCTAATCGCGCAGGAGCCGCGCAACAAAGCGCTCTTCACGCGCAACGCCAAGACCACCGACGGCCGGCTGGTCCGTCTGCAAAAAGAGATCGCCGCGCGGATCGATACCATCCCGCCCGAGTCGCGCACGATGATCATCTTCCACAACGCCTTCGAGTATTACAACGCCCGCTTCGGCATCCGCACGATCGGCGTGATCGAGAATTCGCCCGGCCAGGAGCCCAATCCGCAACAACTCGGCGATCTCGTCCGTCTCGCGCGCGAAAACCACGTGCGCGCCGTTTTCGCCGAACCGGAATATAGCCCGAAGCTGGTGCGCGCGCTGGCCGAAAGCGCCGGCATCAAGACGGTCCAGAATCTCTACGACGATTCGATCGGCACCGATCCGCTGGTCAAGGGCTACGAGAGCATGCTGCGCTACGACACGCGCGTCATCGTGGGAGCGCTGGGCGGCACGCCGTGATCGCCGTCGACGTCCGCGACCTCACGGTGCGCTACGAGCGCGTGCTCGCACTCGATACCGTCTCGTTCACCCTGGATACCGCGCAGGCGTTGGGCATCGTGGGTCCCAACGGCTCGGGAAAGTCCACGCTGCTCAAGACGATCGCGGGCCTCGTGCCGCCGACCTCAGGCAGCGTCGACGTCTTCGGCACGCGGCCGCGCGGGCTCGCACCGGGCACGATCGCCTACGTGCCGCAGATCGAAGCGGTCGACTGGAATTTCCCTGCGAGCGTCTACGACGTGGTCGCGATGGGGCGCTTTCCGCGCATGCGGCCGCTCTCGCGCTTCACCAAACACGATCGCGAGACGATCGATCGCGCGCTCGACGCGCTGCGCCTGGGCGATCTGCGCACCCGGCACATCTCGCAACTTTCCGGCGGCCAGCAGCAACGGGCGTTCGTGGCGCGCGCCATCGCTCAGGAGCCGCGCCTGCTCTTGCTCGACGAACCCACGACCGGCGTGGACGCGGCCACTGAAGACGCGCTGTGCGTCATCGTGCGTTCGCTCGTGCGCGACGGACTGCCGGTGCTGATGAGCACGCACGATCTCGATCGCGCCTCGGATTGGTTCGACCGGCTGATGGTGCTCGATCGGCGCGTGCTGGCCGAAGGTTTGCCCGCGGAAGTGCTCGACTCGGGCGCGTACGCCGGNNCTCGACGCCTCGTGAGCGACCTGCTCCTCGCGCCCTTCCAGTACGAGTACATGCAGCGTGCCTTCCTGGCGGCGCTCGTCGTCGGCACGCTGTGCTCCACGATCGGCACATACGTCGTGCTGCGCAAACTCTCGTTCATCGGCGACGGCATCGCGCACGCCTCGTTTGCGGGCATCGTGGTCGCCTATTTGCGCGGGATCGATTACTACCTGGGTGCGGCCGTCGTCGCGGTGATCACCGCGCTCGGCATCGGCTACGTCAACCGGCGCGGTAAGGTCTCGCTCGATACGGCGATCGGCGTCCTCTTTACGGGCGCCTTTGCCTTCGGCGTCTTTCTGATGAGCCGGCTGCCCTCGTATGCCGTGGATCTGCAGGGCTTTCTCTTCGGCAACATTTTAGCGATCTCGCGCTCCGACGTGTGGCTCGTGCTGGCGCTCTCGGCAATCGTGGCGATTTCGCTCGCGCTGCTCTACCGCCAGTTGCTCTACACGTCGTTCGATCCGGTCGTCGCCGAAGCGAGCGGCATCAACGCCGGTTTCGTGGAGTACGCGCTGCTCGTGCTGCTGGCCCTGACGATCATCGTGTCGCTGGAAGCCGTCGGCATCGTGCTCGTGGCGGCCTTACTGGTCACGCCCGCGGCGACGGCGTATCAGTTGACGCGCAGCTTCACGCGGATGCTCGCGCTCTCCGCAGCGATCGGCGCGCTCTGCGCCGTCGGCGGATTGTATCTGTCCTATTATCTCCACGCCGCGAGCGGCGCGACGATCGTGCTGCTGGTGACGGGCGCCTTCTTTACGGCGATGCTTTCAAAGCGGCGCTGGCGGTCTGCTCTTTGAGCGAGCCGAGGCCGGTCACCAAGTCGTAGCCGACGTCGACGTCGCAGCCTCGCGGCCGCACGTCGAGACAGCCGCGCACGGGCGGCGGCGTGGCGGGCAGCACGCCCTTGAAGCCCAGCGGCAACGGCAACGGCAATGGATGCAGTGCGTTGTCGGAATAGCCGCGGTCGTTGGCTTTGGTCACGTCGCGGAATGCCTTGGGATGCGCGGTTGCGAGCACGTACAGATCGCCCGCGGTGAGCAGGCGACGTTCCGCCGGAATCGTCGCGTTGATCGCGGCGAGTTGCGCGCCGACCAGCGCCGCGCTTTCGCTCGTGCCGTCGACGCCGCCCGCAGCGTAGCCGTGCCAGTGATCGAGCAGGTGGCCGCCGGCATCGGCCGCGAGATCGGGCACCATCCGATAAGGCACGCTGTGCGCGAGGGCGTATTCCATCGGCGCCGACTGCCACGACGGGCGCGGCTCGAACGAGATGCCGCCGCCGCTCGCGTGCGTGCCGTCATTCCAGGGCCCTTCGTCGAAGACGCCGTTGCGTTCGCCGAGCGAACTGCCGCCCGCGCAGATCACGATCGAGAGCGCGCAGGGATACGTCACCGCGGGCCGGTCGGGCAGGCCCGGCGTTCGAATGCCGTAGGCGCCGTCGTCGCCCGACGGCACCACCACCGGAATGCCGCGCAGCATGGCTTCTTCGTAGGCGATCGGCGGCGGACCGAATGCAGCGACGATGGGCCCGTAAAGCGGCGCGACCGCGAACGGGAAGACGATGACGTCGGGCTGCGGCAGGTCGTCGAGCACGTGTTGAATTTCCACGTCGCCTTCGCCGCCGCGCACGCAGACTTCATCGTAGCGGATGTCGATCGTGGCGCCCGGAGCCAGGGCTTGCATCGCGGCGACGTCCATGGTGGGCTCCTGGCCCCTGTCGTCGCGGCCGCAGACCTGTTCGCCGATCGGCGGCGTCACGAGCCTGTCGGCCGCGCCGCCTTCGTCGCGCTGATCGGCGCGGTCGGAGGAGTCCTCGATCAACACGACGCGCATGCCTCGCCCGCCGTCGGGAATCGCGTCGTAGGCCGTGCGGAATTTCTCGAGGTCGTACCACTGGGCGCGGAAGTCGGTGGGCAGGCCCGGACGCTCCGCCACGTCGGCCAGACGCGGCGTGAAGGCCTTGATCGCCCCGCGCACCGCGCGCACGCCCGTGAAGGGCAGCGTCAGTGGCGTCGTGGGCGCCGCGATCGACCGCTCGCCCCGCTCCCAGAGATCGTATTTCGTCTGAAACGCCTTCTGGACGCCGTCGACGTCGAGGTCGGCGCCCACCACGAGCCGGTTGTGCGAGGCGTAGATATTGGTCGCGCCGCACGAGCGCAGCCAGATGAGGATGTTGTCGATCTCGGTTTGCGAGCGGCCGTATTGGGCCACGAACTGCGCCTCGCTCAGGTGCAGCCGGTGCATGGGTGAGGCCGGGTCGGCCACCATCGCGGCCGTTTGGTCGAGGCCGCGATCCTTGGGCTGGAGTTCGATCGCGATGTGGAAGCGCAGGGTCGTATCGAACTTGAAATCCCGGGTGTAGCCCTCGAGCGAGGCCGCCGGCGGGGAGAAGCGTTCGGTGATGGCCATGGCGGGGCTACGGAACGACGCAAGCGCCACCAACGTTCCAAGGAAAATCCCGCCCAGCCGCAAGAGGCGGCGCCCCGAACTCATGGAATTGCGTTACTCCCGACCGCTGCCGAGGTCATGCCCGATGCAACGCTCTCTGTTCGTGAAAAGTTTGATCGCCACCGTCGGCGTCACCGAGCTGTGCCACGTGGCCCCGGCGCTTGCCTTGGACGAGGGGGCGCTCGGGAACGAGGTGTTCCAGCAACTGCGCGACGACGGCGATTTGCTCTTCGACTCGCCCTTCTACGAGCATCTCAACGAAGTCGGTTCGATCATCTCGGCCACCGTGCGCGACCGCTATCCCTATCCGATCCAATACCACGTGGTCAAGGGCGATTCGGCCAACGCCTTCTCCGTGCCGGGCGGCAATATCTACATCAACGAGCCGCTCTTGCGCATGGCCAGAAATCGCGACGAGTTGGCCGGCGTGCTCGCGCACGAAACGGGCCACATGGTGCTGCATCACGTGGCCAAGCGGATCAATAACGCCAATATCTCCAATACGATCGGCACGATCCTGAGCATCCCGGCACAGATCATCCTCGGGCCGATCGGCGGCCTCGGCGCCGAATACGCGATGAACCAGATTCAAAACGCGCAGGATGCCAACGTATCGCGCCACATCGAGGCGCAGGCGGATGAGGAAGGCGCACGCATCGCGGCGGCGACCGGCGTGTACAATCCCTACGGACTGATTTGGTTCTTCCAAGTGATGTCGAAGAAGTACGGCGACAAGGGCACGTATTGGATGCGCGACCATCCCTTCGACTCCGCGCGCATCACCGATCTGCAGACGCTCTTCGCGCAGAACCCGCAGATCTTCGCCAAGTACGACAAGACCGACAAACAGGACGAAGTCTACTGGTAGGCGCTTTGCCCCGCCGGTAGCTTAAACCGCGCCGCCTTCGCTCGTGGCGTCGGCAGCCCGCACCACGACGTAGCGTTCGTCGCCGCTGCGTGAGAGGAAGCCCGCGTTCGCGAGCGATTCCAACACTTCGGTCGTCAGGGCGCGTTCGTTCTTATTTGGCATGCCGGCCCAGCGTAGCGAGACGTCGCCCACATCGAGCGTGCGGCCCGGCACCACCAGCA
>PLFC01000122.1:0-27394 GCA_003136655.1 Vulcanimicrobiota bacterium | reverse complement strand
GCGTGAGCCGAGGCGAGGCCGTTCGGAGCGGGCGGCGGCGTATTCGCGGTGCCGACGAGGCCGGGCGCGCGCGAGAGCAAGAAGTCGGTCACGGCGGGGAAGGCTTCGGCCAGGGCCACGAGCGACGTCTGCCACGGCACCGCGTTGACCACGGTCGCGTGCTTCTTGATGCCGTCGAAGATGCGCTTGGCGACCTGATGCGGCTGCGCGGCGATCCAGCCCGGCGGCCCGTCGAAGCCCGCGCGGGTCATGAACTCGCTGGCGACGGCGCCGGGGTCGACGTAGGTGACGGTGATGCGGTCGCGGCGTACTTCCATGCGCACGATGCGCGCCAGGTTGCGCACGGCGGCTTTGGCGGCGGGATAGGCGCCGAGCCCGGCGACCGGCACGCGCGCCACGCCGCTGCCCACGAAGAACACTTGGCCGCGATTGCGGCGCAACTCGCGGAGTGATTCGCGCGTGAGCGCGAGCGGCACGAAGACGTGCGTTTCGAACTGTTCGCGCAGCGCTCCATCGCTCTGTTCGAGGATCGGGCCCACGGCCACGCCGCCCGCGTTATTCACCAGGATGTCGAGCCGGCCGTAACGCGAGAGCGTCTCGCGCACGATCAGCGCGGGCGCGCCGGGCGTGCGCAGGTCGATGGCGATCGTCTCGATCGAGCCGGTGGAGGCTGCGCAGACGCGCTTGAGTTCCTCGAGGCGCTCGCTCCGGCGGCCCACCGCCATCACGCGGAAGCCGCTGCGCGCGGCGCGTTCGGCGAGCGCCCGGCCGATGCCCGACGACGCGCCGGTGACGATGATGACCCGGCCTTCCTTCACGCTCTCGCTCCGCGGCTCACGCTTCGACTCCCCGGCTTTCGTGTTGATTCACGTATTCCGCATATGCGGCCCCCGTCGCCTCCGGCAACGCCTCATAATACGCCTCTTCGTTCACGTGCGGATATGACGGCTCGCACAGGGTCCGGTCGCGGCGGGCAAAGTCGGCGAAGGCTTGGGCGACGGGCCGCTCGCTGCCGTCCTGACGTACCATGCCGAAGTGGAACTCGTGCGGCGCCAGATCGAAGGGCGGCTCGGCGGCGAGGTCGGGCGCGTAATCGGTCCAGCACCACCACATGCCGCCGAGCGCGCCACGTTCGAGCAGGCGGGGTAGCACGGCTCGAGCGTACCGGCCACCGGCCTCGTCGTCGAGGCCGGGCATCGCGCCGATGCGTTGCATGCCCTCGGGCGCGACCGGCGTGCCGAACTCGGTGAAGAAGATGCGCTTGGCCGCAAACGCGCCGCTGAAGTCGTAGAGAAACGGCACGACCTCCGGGTCGGCCGGTCCGCGTGCGAACGTGCTGTACGCCGGGTACCCGTGCATCGTGCCGAACACCAGCGGCTCGCACAGCGACGATAGGCGAATCGCGCGATCTTCGCTGAGATCCTCGCCGTGCGTGCCTGCGGTCGTGCCCAGATTGGATGCATCGGCGAGGTCGTGTGCGAGCGCGGCGGCCCAATGTGCGGCATCGGCCGGGCGTTGCGGCGCGCGCAGGTTGGAGAATTCGTTGCCCAAGTCCCACACGAGGATCGCCGCGTGGTCGCGCGCGCGTTCGCCGATGGCGCGCGCGAAGAAGCGCTGCGCTTCCAAGAGTTCGCCGGTGTAGAAGTCGCCGATGCCGTAGGGCACGGTGCGACCGCCCGCGATCGTGCGAAAGCGCGGATGCGGCCCGGTGCGCCGGTCGAGCGTCCACTCGGGTAGCCAATTGACGCCGCTCATGTGGCCGGTGAAGAGCGTCGGCATCACCCGCAAGCCGTGCGCCGAAGCCCGGTCGAGCAGGGTCACGAAGTCGTCGGCGGCCCGCGCGTTGAGTTCGAGCGGGGCGGGCTGGAACGTCTCCCAGGTGAGGAAGAAACGCACCACCTCGAGCCCGAGCGAGGCCATCCGGGCGAAATCTTCGTCGATCTCCGCGGCGTCGAAGCGCGACCACATCGCCATCGCGCTCGACCGCGGCCAATAGTTTACGCCGAGGAGAAATCGCGCCATGGATGCTGGATTTGCCGCGCCGTCGAGGGCACACCTCCGCCGCGGCGAAACGCGTCGGCATGGAAGCGAGCGCACGGGTGGGCATCATCATGGGCAGCCTCTCCGATTTGGAGACGATGCGGGCGGCTTCGACCACATTGCAAGAGTTGGGCATTCCGCACGAAGTGCGCGTGGTCTCAGCCCATCGCACGCCCGACCTCCTCTTCGAATATGCCGCAGCCGCCGCGGGACGCGGGCTCAAGGCGATCATCGCGGGCGCGGGCGGCGCCGCGCATTTGCCCGGTATGGCCGCCGCCAAGACGCAGTTGCCGGTGATCGGCGTGCCGGTGAAGAGTGCGGCGCTCAACGGTATCGACTCGCTGCTTTCGATCGCGCAGATGCCCGCGGGCGTGCCGGTGGCGACCATGGCCATCGGCAACGCGACCAACGCCGCGCTGTTTGCGGCGCGCATCCTCGCGCTGGAAGATCCGGCGCTCCTCGCGCGCCTCGAAGCGCGCACCGCCGCCGCGGAAGCGAGCGTGCGGGAAATCGAACTGTGATCGAAACGATCGGCATCCTCGGCGGCGGCCAACTGGGCCGCATGCTCACGCTCGAAGCGAAGCGCATGGGCTATCGCGTGGTCACGCTCGAGCCGTTTCCGAATTCGCCGACCGGGCAAATCGCCGACGAACAGATCGTGGCGGCGTACGACGATCCGCGTGCGATCGGCGAACTCGGCGCCCGTAGCGACGTCACGACCTACGAATTCGAAAACATTCCGCTCGACTCGGTGCTGCTGCTCGAACGCGAAGGCCGGCTCGTGCGGCCCGATGCGGCCGCGCTGCGCATCACGCAAGATCGCGTGTTGGAGAAGACGTTCGTGCGCGAGTGCGGCATCGGCACGGCACCCTTTGCGCCGGTCGCCGACGCGCGCGAACTCGACGTGGTGATCGGCGAACTCGGCTTTCCCGCCGTCATGAAGACCGCGCGCGGCGGCTACGACGGTAAGGGCCAATGGGTAGTGCGCGACGCGCACGCGGCGCACGCCGCGCTCGCCGAAGCGCGCGGCGCGCAACTGATCTTCGAACGCTTCGTGCCCTTCGATCTGGAAGTCTCGATCATTTGCGCGCGCGGCGCCGACGGCACGAGCATCGCCTTTCCCGCAAGCGAAAACCAACACGACCACGGCGTGCTGGCCACCTCGATCGTGCCCGCGCGCATCTCGCCGGAGATTGCGGCGCGCGTGCGCGCGGCCGCGGAGACGATCGGCGAACGGCTGGGCATCGTCGGCGCGTATTGCGTCGAGTTTTTCGTGGCGGGCGACGAGGTGCTGGTCAACGAGATCGCACCGCGCGTGCACAACAGCGGCCACTACTCGCTCGACGCGACCCAGATCTCGCAATACGAGGCGCACGTGCGGGCCATCTGCGACCTGCCCTTGGTGGAACCGTATCTCTTCTCGCCGGCCGTGATGATCAACATCCTGGGCGACGGCACGGGCGACGAGCTGGACGGCATCGTCGAACTGCTGAGCGACCCCGATGCCAAGCTGCACCTCTACGGTAAGGCCCACGCCGCCTTGCGCCGCAAGATGGGCCACGTGACGATCCTGGGCAAGACGGTCGCCGCGGCCCTGGCCAAGGCCGAGCGCGCCCGGGCCGTGCTCTCGTGGAAGGCTCGGCCGTCGGCCCTCGCCCGATAGCCCTGCGACGTCGGTCGGGCTGGGCCCGGGACCAAAGTCCCGGTCACCGGTAGCTGGCTCGCCCTGCGCCCGGACTGCCCGATGCGGTAGCCTGAGGGCGGAGGATGAACGTGTACTTGGAGATCGGACCGGCCACGGAAGACAACGGCGCTGAGCGCTACGCAACGATGTTCCCGAAGGAGCGGCTCTTGCCGTGCGGACCGGGAGCCTGGTGGGCGGTGATGCCCGGCGACGGCGTGACCATGGTGTACTGGGTCTTCGAAGCCCCGCGCTGCAACGAACTCTCGATGCACCGCCACGAGGAGTCCCAGACCGGCTACGTGCTCGAGGGCGAGATCGCGCTGCGCTACGAGGACGGTTCCGAGCGGACCCTGCGCGCCGGCGAGTTCTACACGATTCCGCCCGGCGGCCTCCACGGCGCCACGATCCGCCGTCGCGCCGTCCTCCTCGACATGTACGCCCCCGGCCGCAAAGATTACGAAGAGCGCTACCTCTCGGCTCAGCGCGCCAAGGAAACCTCGACCCGCCGCGCCCGCGTGGCAGCCTCCATCAAATAAATTNNCGCGCCAGGCTAAGCGCTCGGCGCTCGGCGGCGGCGGAAGGCGGCGGTCGAGGGCGATCGTATACGCGTCGACGTAGCGGTCGATCATGCGTTCCAGCGAGAACGTCGACTCGACGCGTTGGCGACAGGCGTGGCGGTCGAGGCCGGCGAGCGCCGGAACCTTCGCGACGGCTTCATCGACGCCGGCGCAGAGAAAACCGGTCTCGCCCTCTACGACTATCTCCGGTAGCGAGCCCATGCGCGCGCCGAGAATAGGCGTGCCGCAGGCCATCGCTTCGATCAGCGTGAGGCCGAAGCGTTCGGGGCGCGTGGTCATGTGCACGAGCGCGAGCGCGTTGCCCAGCAACTCGTTGCGTGCTTCGCGGCGCACTTCGCCGAGGAACTGGACGCGGTCACCGTCGATGTGCGGCTCGACTCGCGTTTTGAAATACTCTTCGTCTTGCGGGATCGCCGCGATCTTCAGCCGCACGCCGGCTCTCTTCGCGATCTCGATCGCCAGGTGCGTGCCCTTCTCGGGATGGAAGCGGCCGAGGAACACCAGATAGTCGCCCGGACGCTCGACGAAGGTGAACGTCGACGGGTCGATGCCGTTGTACGTGGTACCGAGATAGTCGAGACCGGGATCGCGGTCGGCGTCGCTGATCGAACAGTAGAAGCTGCGTCCCGCGCAGGCATAGTACGCGGCCAGGATCGGCGGNNAGCGGCTTCCAATCGAAGTTATTGTGGATCAGATCGAAGCGCGATGCTTGACGAAAGAGATTGGCGGTGTGTAACGCGCCGTAGACGTCGCCGTTGAGGCCCGGGTCTTCGTTGACGCCCGTCGGCACGATCGACTCGACGCGGCCGTCGATGTGCGAATTGCCGGTCGCGAAGAGCGTGACCTCGGCGCCTCGCCCGGCCATGCCGTTTGCGATGTTGGCCGCCACTTGCTCCCAAGGCCCGTACCCGGGCGGCGGCGTGGGCCACGAAATCGGCGCGAGAATCGCTACGCGCAGGCCTTTTACGTCACGTGGCACGCGCCATCCGAATCAGGGTTGCCTGTGCGTCGTCGGCATCGAGCAGCGTGTGGTCGAACTCGATGCGCGTGGGGTTTTCGCCTTCCGGCGTTTGCACTTCGAGATCCATGCCGGTTGCGTCCATACCCGTCATCCTGGCGGCGCGCACCTCGGGCAGATGCGCAAAAACGCGCGCGTACGTCACGAGCGCGTCGGCGTGGTCGTCGTTCATATGTTCGCAAATCGATGCGATCGCTTCGGGCGTGAGAGGACGTGGCATCCGGCGGTCTTGTCCGCCGGATGCGCGCGTTCCCTGCCCGTCGGCTAGTTCTTGGGCATCAGGACGGTGTCGATCACGTGGATCACGCCGTTGTCGCTGACCACGTCGGCACCGATCACGTTGGCATCGTTGATCTTCACGCCGCCGTTGGCGTGAATGTGAAGCTCGCCGCCCTCGACGGTCTTCACGTTGTGCAGTTTACGCACGTCCGCAGAGCGGACGTCACCTGCTACCACGTGGTAGGTCAGGATCTTCTTCAGTTTCGGAATATCGGCCAAGAGCGAGTCGACCGTTCCCTTGGGCAACTTGTCGAATGCGGCGTCGTTCGGTGCGAACACCGTGAACGGTCCCTTGCCTTCGAGGGTCGGGTCGAGCCCCGCAGCTTTGAGGGCTGCGAGCAGGGTCTTGAACGTGCCGGCTTTTTCGGCATTTTGTACGATGGTTGACATACTCATTGCCTACCGCGAACGCTGCGCGCCGAATCAGAAATGCGCGACTATCGCGGAAGGAATGTCGCCTCAGCGCGCGGTGAGGACGTCCGCAAGCACGCTTTCTGTGAATTCGATGGTAGAAAGATAAGAATCTCCGCCGCGCGCGAGATCGCGCGTGCGCGCGCCGCGACGGACGGCGCGCTCGACTGCGCCTTCGATTCGCGCGGCCGTTGCTTCGTCGCCTAAACTATAGCGGCAGAGCAACGCAGCCGAGAGGATCGCCGCGATCGGGTTGGCGATGCCTTGGCCCGCGATGTCGGGCGCGCTGCCGCTGATCGGTTCGTACAGGCCGAAACGGCGCGGGCCGTCCTCACGCGCTCCCAGCGTGGCGCTGGGCAGATTCCCGAGCGAGCCGGTGAGCATGGCGGCCTCGTCGCTGAGGATGTCGCCGAAGGTGTTCTCGGTGAGCAGCACGTCGAANNTCGGCGTGGATTTCGGTAACGACCTTGCGCCACAGACGGCCGCTTTCGAGCACGTTGGCCTTGTCGACCGAGGTCACGCGGCGCTTGCGTCCGCGCGCGAGCGCGAAGGCCACGCGCGCCACGCGCTCGATTTCCGGACGGCGGTAGACCAGCGTGTCGATTGCGGTCTCCACGCCGTGGATGCTGCGCGTCTCCTTGGGCTCGCCGAAGTAGAGGCCCGAGGTCGTCTCGCGCACGACGACCAAGTCGAGATTCTCGAGCAGCTCGGGCTTCAGCGACGAAGCGCCTTCGAGGCCCGGAATCGTCTTCACCGGGCGCAGGTTCGCGAAGAGATCGAACTCTTTGCGCAACTGCAAGATCGCGTACTCCGGACGCTTGTCCGACGGCGCCGAATCGTAGCGCGGATGGCCGACCGCGCCGAAGAGGATCGCATCGCTGCGCAAGCAGAGTTCGCGGGTGGCCTCGGGATAGGCGGTGCCTTCGGTTTCGAGCGGCGCTACGCCGACCGCGCCCTGCACGTAGTCGACGTCGGGGCGCAGGGCCATCAGCACGCGGAGCGCGGCACCGGTGACCTCGGGTCCGATGCCGTCGCCCGCGAGAACGGCGACGGTGCTCACGAGGCCTTCGCCGCGAGCCAGCCGCGCACGCGCGGGATGCGTTTGGCCATGAACTCCATGTAGCCGCCTTCGAGCAAGAACTGCTTGCGCAGCGGATCGAGCGTGAAGTGGATCGTGCCGCCGTCGGGCGTGGCAATCGTCTCGTCGATCAGGTCGATGTGCAGACGCTCCGCGCCGAGCAGGCCGTCGATATGTTCGGCGGCCACGACGATGGGCGCGACGCCGTTGTTATAGGCGTTCTCGTGGAAGATGCGCGCGAAGCTGGGCGCGATCACGGCGCGAAAACCCCGGTCGCGCAACGACCAGGCCGCGTGCTCGCGCGACGAGCCGCAACCGAAATTCTCGCGCGCGACGATCACGTCGGCTTGCGGATGCGCGCCTTCGAGCAGTTCGCGGCCGCCGGGCATGCCCTTGAAGAGATGTTCGCCCAGACCCGTCGTCTCCACACCGGTGAGCAAGTGCGCCGGAATGATCTGATCGGTGTCGATGTCGGCGCGGTCGATCGGCAGCACGTAACCTGCGAGCTTCATCGCACGCTCGCTTCGGCCGCACCGACGGGCGCGAGCTCTTCGGGGCCTGCGATGTGCCCGAGCACCGCGCTCGCAGCCACGACCGCAGGCGAGGCCAGGTGCACGCGGCCGCCCGCGCCCATGCGCCCCGGGAAGTTGCGGTTCGTCGAGGAGATGCAGCGCGCGCCCGGCGCGATCACGCCCATCGACATGCCCAGACACGGCCCGCACGACGAGTGCGTCCAGAGCGCGCCCGCGTCTTGAAAGACGTCGTGCAAGCCCTCGCGTTCGGCGGCGCGCTTCACCGCCTGCGAGCCCGGCGTGACGATCGTCGGGATCGTCACTTTGCGGCCGCGCAACACGTCGGCGGCGGCGCGCAGGTCGGAGAGACGCGAGTTTGTGCACGAGCCGATGAAGGCTTGATCGAGCCCGAGCGAACGCAGCGGCGTTCCCCGCGTGAGACCCATGTACTCGAGGCTCGCGGCGCTCGCGTCGGCGGGGACCGTACCGTCGAGCGGCGCCGACTCGCCGGGATTGGTGCCCCAGGTGACGATCGGACGCAGTCCGCTTACGTCGAGCACGATCTCGCTCGCGTACGTCGCGCCCGAATCGGCGCGCAGCGTGCGCCAGCGTGCGACGTTGCGTTCGAAGGCCTCGCCCGTCGGCTGCCGTTCGCGGCCGCGCAGATAGGAGAAGGTCGTCTCGTCGGGCGGGCAGAGTCCGGTCGTCGCGCCCGATTCGATGGCCATGTTGCACAGCGTCATGCGCTCGTCCATCGAGAGCGACTCGATCGTCGAGCCGCCATACTCGATCACGTGGTTGGTCGCGCCCTTGAAGCCTATTTGTGCGATCACGTACAGGGCCAGATCTTTGGCGGTCGCGCCGTGCGCGAGCCGGCCTTCGAGGGTGATTTTCATGACCTTCGGCCGCTGCAGAATCAGGCAGCCCGCGAGCATCGCACCGGCTTGCGCCGTGGTGCCGATGCCGAGCGCAAACGCCCCGAATGCGCCGAGCGTGCAGGTGTGGCTGTCGCCGCAAGCCAGCGACATGCCCGGCTCCACATAGCCGCGTTCGGGCGCGACCACGTGGCAGATGCCGTTTTGGCCGATGTCGTGCATGGCGATGCCGTGGCGCTTGGCCCAGTCGCGCAGGATCTTGCCCTGGATCGCGGTCTCGGTGTCTTTGGCCGGCGAGACGTGATCGTAGATTGCAACGATACGCTTCGGGTCGAAGAGTACGTCGCCGAAATTGCGCTGGATCTCGAGTGCGCCCGCGGGCGTGGTGATCTCGTGCGCGACGATGCGATCGACGAACACCAGCGCGTTGCCGCCCGGCAATTCCTCGACGACGTGCGCCTCCCAGATCTTATCAAACAGCGACTGCGGCACGGTCCTCTTCCTTTCGCCGGGCGAGAGCTTGGCTGCGATCGAGTGCGGAAAGCACCGCCTGCAGCGAGGCGGTAACGATGTTTGCGTTACGGCCGACGCCGAAGTGGCGGCCGGCGGCGGTTTCGAGTTCCACATAGGCGACCGCGAGCGCGTCCTCGCCCGAACCCAGCGCGTCCTCGTGGAAGTCGACGACGGTCATTTCGATGTCGAACTCGTCGCGCAACGCGTCGACGAAGGCATCGATCGGGCCGTTGCCGCGCCCGTTGACGGTGCAGCATGCGTCGTCGAGCCGGATCGCCGCATCGAGCACGATGCGGCCGTGGGGCCCCGTGCGTACGCCGTAGTCGGCGAGCTCGATGCGGCGCTTGCCGCCGGGCAGATACTCTCGAAGGAACGTCGCGCAGATCTCTTCGCCCGAGATCTCCGCTTCGCGCGCTTCGCTCAGCGCCTGGATCGTCTTGCCGAATTCGACCTGCAGCCCGCGCGGTAGATCGAAGCCGTAGTCGCTGTGCAAGATGTAGGCGATTCCGCCCTTGCCCGACTGGCTATTGATGCGCACCACCGCTTCGTAGCTGCGACCGATGTCCTTTGGGTCGATGGGAAGATAGGGAACTTCCCACAGTTCGGCCTCGCCGAAGCGGGCCGCGAAGCCCTTCTTGATCGCATCTTGATGCGAACCCGAGAACGCGGTGAAGACCAATTCGCCCGCGTAGGGATGACGCGGATGCACGGGCAGCCGGTTGCAATACTCGAACGTGCTGACGATCTCGGGTACGTTGCGCAGGTCGAGGCCCGGATCGACGCCCTGCGTGAACAGGTTGAGCGCGAGCGTCACGATGTCGACGTTGCCGGTGCGCTCGCCGTTGCCGAAGAGCGTGCCTTCCACGCGCTCCGCTCCGGCCAGCAGGGCCAGTTCGGCCGCGGCGACCGCGGTGCCGCGATCGTTGTGCGGGTGCACCGAAAGGATGACGCCGTCGCGCCGCGAGACGTGCCGGTCGAACCATTCGATCTGGTCGGCATAGACGTTCGGCGTCGACACCTCGACCGTCGCCGGCAAATTCAGGATGACTTTCTTGCGCGGCGTGGCCTGCCAGATATCGAGTACGGCCTCGCAGATCTCGAGCGCGAAGTCGGGTTCGGTGGCGGTGAAGCTCTCGGGCGAATACTCGAAGCGGATATCGGTCGCGGGCATTGCCGCGGCGAAGCTCGCGCAGGCGCGTGCCCCGCGGACCGCGATGTCGATGATGCCGGCCCGGTCGAGGCCGAATACGACGCGCCGCTGTACGGTCGAGGTGGAATTGTAGAGATGCACGATCGCGCGTTCGGCGCCGCGTAGCGACTCGAAGGTTCGTTCGATCAGCTCTTCGCGCGCCTGGGTCAACACGGCGATCGTCACGTCGGCGGGGATCGAGCGTTCTTCTATCAACTCGCGCACGAAATCGAAGTCGGTCTGCGAGGCGGCCGGGAAGCCCACCTCGATCTCTTTGAAGCCTAGGCGTACCAGCAATTCGAACATGCGTCGCTTCCGCTCGGGCCCCATCGGTTCGACCAGGGCCTGATTGCCGTCGCGCAAATCGACGTTGGCCCACACGGGCGGCCGCTCGATGCGGCGCGAGGGCCAGCGCCGGTCGTTGAGCGGCGGGGCGGCGAACGGCGCGTATTTTCCGGCGGGCATCGAGTGCATGGTAGCTCCGGGTGCGGCTGCACGAAAACGAACGAGGCCCGTCGCGCTTGCGACGGGCCTCGGTGATGAGGACGAACGGCGCTCAGCGACTACGCAGAAGGCGTACCGCTAAGGAGGAGGCCGATGGAGCCAGCCTGACCGTTCATTGCGGGCACGTTACCACAGATATCGGTCGCGGGTCAATGTAACCTGAGTCACGTCTTGCGCAATGCGGAGGAAAAATTTCCTAGCGCAAAGACTTGACGAGCCCGCTGCCGCCGTGGTAAACACAGTCCCACAGATGTTCCTCACGCAGCTCGTACTCGTCATTAGCCTTATTCGCCGGCCGCTGGTCGGGCGACGGAGAGCTATCGCGTAGTACTCGGGAACGGAAGATACGCGGAAGCCCCTCGCCAGACGGCGGGGGGCTTTTGTTTTTGGAAAGCGGGTTCACGGTGTTCGAGTCCGGCCAGTCGACCGGCGCACGTCTCGTCCTCGATCTGCTCGCCGATGAAGGCGTCGAGACGATCTTTGGGTATCCCGGCGGCGCCATCATGCCGCTGTACGATGCCTTGCTCGAGCACCCGCTACAGCATGTGTTGACGCGTCACGAGGCCGCCGCGGCATTTGCCGCCGGCGGCTACGCGCGCTCGACCGGTCGCGTCGGGGTGTGTGTCGCGACGTCGGGTCCGGGCGCGACGAATTTGATCACGGGCCTGCTCGACGCGCAGATGGATTCGATTCCACTGGTCGCGATCACGGGCCAGGTGCGGACGTCGGTGATGGGCACCGACGCGTTTCAGGAAGCCGACATCACCTCGATCGCGGGTCCGGTTACCAAACGCAGCGTCTGCGTGCGCGACGCGGCCAGCCTCGAACGCACGCTGCGCGCGGCGTTCCGGCTCGCGCGTGGCCCGCGCCCGGGTCCGGTGCTGGTCGACATTCCAACCGACATCCTCAAGGCAGCCGTCGCGGCGCTCGGGCCTCGTCCGCACTCGCCGCACGCCGCGCCCGCACGTCCCGACGATGCTGCGCTCGATGCCGCGCTCGCACTGCTGCACGGCGCGCGGAAACCGGTCGCGATCGCGGGCGGCGGTGTGCGCAGTGCGGGCGCGACCGCACTCTATCGCGAGCTCTGCGCGCGCTTCGCCCTACCCCACGTGGCCACGATCAACGCGCTCGGCTGCGCGACGCCCGGCGATCCGAACTTCTTGGGCATGCTCGGCATGCACGGCTGGAAGGCTGCAAACCTCGCCGTGGCCGAGGCCGATGTGCTGCTCGCGTTCGGCATGCGCTTCGACGACCGCGTCACGGGGCGGCCCGACCGTTTCGCGCGCAACGCGCGCATCGTGCACGCCGACATCGACGCCGCGGAGATCGGCAAGATCGTTGCGACCGAGGTGGCCCTCGCGGGCGATCTGCGCGAGACGCTCGCGCTCTTGCTGCAACGCAGCGAAGCGACGCGCGGCACGCGCGCTTTCGGCGGCTGGGCGGCCGAGGCGCGCGCGTACGGCTCCGCCCTCCCGGTCGATCGCGCACCCGCGGGCGCGCTCTCGGCCACCGCCGTCTGCGACGCGCTCTTCGCGATGCTGCCGCCCGACGCGATCGTGGCGACCGACGTGGGTCAGCACCAGATGTGGGCCGCGCAGCGTCAACGCGCGAGCGACCCGCGCCACTTCCTCACGTCGGCGGGATTGGGCACGATGGGCTTCGGCTTGCCCGCGGCAATCGGCGCACAGTTCGCGCACCCCGGGCGTACCGTCGTCGCGATCGCGGGCGACGGCGGCTTCCAAATGTCGCTGAGCGAGTTGGCCACGCTTCGTCGCTACGAACTGCCCGTTAAGATCGTGCTGATCGATAACCGACGGCTAGGCATGGTTCGCCAATGGCAAGACCTGTTTTACGACAAGCGCTACTCCGCGACCGATCTCTCGGATAATCCGGATTTCGTGGCGCTTGCGGCGGCTTTCGGCGTGCGCGCCGAGTGCGTCGCCGAGCCCGCGCAGATGGGCGCTGCGCTCGCGCGCCTGCTCGCTGCGCGCGAGCCGATGCTGCTGCACTGCGCTTGCTATCCGGCGGAGAATTGCTGGCCGCTGATTCCGCCCGGAGCGAGCGCGCACGAAGCGCTCGGACCCGAAGCGCTCGAGCGCGAGGCGGCCGTCGCATGACCCTCGACTTCACACTGCACGACTGGCGCGTCATGGAGCGCGTCGTCGGTCTGATCGGCCGGCTCGGTTGCGCCTACACGCGCCTCGACGTCCGCGCCGCGCACGATCGCTACCACGCGAGCCTCGATCTCGTCGGCGCGCCCGACGCGCTGCGCCGCCTCAACGCCCAACTCACTCGCCTCTGCAACGACGACAAGGAGATGTCCCGGTGAACCCCTTTTACGACGCCGACGCCAAACCAGAGAAACTCCGCGGCAAGACGATCGCGATCGTCGGCTACGGCAGCCAAGGCCGCGCGCACGCGCGTAACCTGCGCGATAGCGGACACGACGTCGTCGTGGGACTTCGCGACGGCTCCCCATCGCGCCACGCCGCGAACGAAGACGGCATCCCATACGATTCGGTCGAGGGCGCGGTGCGGCGCGCCGACGTCGTGATGATCCTCGCGCCCGATGAAGAGCAGCCGGCGATCTTCGCCGCATCGATCGAGGCGAATCTGCGCCGCGGCGCGTATCTCGGCTTCGCGCACGGCTTCGCGGTGCACTTCGGCACGATCGCGCCGCCCGCGCACGCCAACGTGTTCATGGTTGCGCCCAAGGCGCCGGGGCGCCTGGTGCGCAGCGAATACGAAGCGGGACGCGGCACGCCGTGCTTGATCGCGGTCGCGCAGAATCCCGCGGGCGACGCTCGCGACGTGGCGCTGGCATATGCGAGCGCGATCGGCGGCGGCCGGGCCGGCGTGCTCGAGACGACGTTCAAAGAAGAGACCGAGACCGACCTGTTCGGCGAACAGGCCGTGCTCTGCGGCGGCCTGACGCGCTTGGTGACGGCAGGCTTCGAGACCTTGACCGAAGCCGGCTACGCGCCGGAGATGGCCTACTTCGAGTGCCTGCACGAGGTCAAGCTGATCGTCGATCTGATGTACGAACGCGGCATCGAAGGCATGCGCGACGCGATCAGCAACACGGCGAAGTACGGCGACTACACGCGCGGCGACGCGGTCGTCACCGTGCACACGAAGGCGGCGATGCGTGAGATCCTCACGAGCATCCAGTCGGGCGAGTTCGCGCGCGAATGGGTCGGCGAGCACAAGGCGGGCAAGCCGCGCTTCCAACGCTTCCGCTCGTCGTGGGGCGCTCATCCGATCGAGAAGGTCGGCAAGACGCTGCGCGGCCTGATGCCCTGGATGCGCGGACCCGAGCGCGCGCCGCAGCCGGTGGAAGCCCGTGGCGGAGCTTCCGACTTCGGCTTCCGCATGATGTGATGTAAGGCTGCATACGCGCCCCGGGTGGTATAATCGAGTCATGGAAAGCACGGAAAAGATCGAGAAGCCCGAGTCCGAGTGGCGCGCCGAGCTGGATCCCAACCGGTACGCCGTCTTACGGCAGGGAGCGACCGAGCCGGCGTTCAGCGGCAAGCTCTATCGCAACAAGGCCGACGGCACCTACACCTGCGGCGCGTGCGGCGCCGAGTTGTTCCGCTCGGACGAAAAGTACGAGAGCGGCAGCGGCTGGCCGAGCTTTACGGCGCCGCTCGCCGCGGGCACGGTCGAGCTGATCGAGGATCGCTCGCACGGCATGATCCGCACCGAGGTGCGCTGCGCGCGCTGTCATTCGCACCTCGGCCACGTCTTCGACGACGGGCCGGGGCCTGCAGGCGAGCGCTATTGTATCAATTCGCTTGCACTGGATTTTGCGCCGGAGGCCGATAAGGCTTGACGAGTTACTCACAGGGGGTATAATCAAAACGGAACCTCGTTAGGCGAGGCGTCCGTACGAGAAAATCGTCGCTACCCGGAAAGGTCGAGAGACCCCAATGGGTGACCAGGCCCCGTCGAATCAAGGCGGGATCTAACGCGACTGAGCTTCGGCTCTAAGGCGTACGGTGCCAAACCCCGGACGTTGAGGCACCGTCGAGCCCCAGGGCGAGACGCTAACTTCGCCGCCGGATCGTGGATCCGACGGTGATTTCATTTTACGGCGGCTCGGCCGCACCGAGAGGGGGTGACGACAAGCAATGGACGACGACGGCAGTAGGCGCTTCGACCAGCCTCCGCCTGTAACGGGCGTAAACGCAGGCGTCGCATTGCGATGCCGCTTCCTCTCCTAAGGAGACCGACCATGGCTTTTCTCGTTTCCTTTGCGCGTCGCTTGTTCGCGCACGATGCCCCGGCTCCGGCCCACCGCGCCCCGCACGACGCGCCCGCGCGCTCCACGAGCCCGACCTCCGCATCCTGGATCCTGCACTCGCGATGAGTGCGGCGCGTCGCGCCGCCGCGGAGTTGGTCGCCCTCTGCGCGGCGCGCGAACGCGCGTTGCGCGCGGGCGACGGCACGACCGCGCTCGCGCTGAGTCTCAAATTGCGCTCGGAGATGGAGCGCCGTCGCCTCGACGCGGCGCTCCATCCCCCGCGGCGCCGGCCTACTTCTTGACGGTGATGTAACCGACCTGAGTGCAGTTGGTCGCGCTGTAGTAGCCGTAGAAATACAGGTTGCCATAGTTGACCAGGGTCGCGTTGAACGGGCTGCACGAACTGTTGGGTATCGTGATGCTGACCGTCGCGACGGAGTCGGTGAGCGTGCCCGTGAGGCTGCCCGACGCCTTCTGTCCGGCCACGATCTCCGTGAACGTTCCGGAGAGATCGAAGGTCGGCTGCGAGCCCGTTTGGCTGAGCTTGAGCTTGCTGATCGTGGCCTGAACTTGGTTCGTCTCGTCGTAGAAGGTGCCGTTGTAGGTGCCCGACGTGTTATATGTCGGGCTCACGTACTTGACGGTAACCGTTCCGGAGTTCGTGCACGAACCCGTCGGCGTGTACGAACCGCTGAGCTGTTTGCCCGCAACTTTGGCCGAAAGGTCGTACACGCAATTCGTTGCGGCGACGGTCAGCGATCCGGAGAACTCGTTTTTCGTGATGGTCCCGACCACGTTGACGGCCGAGGTTCCCTCATCGGTCACGAGCGTGCCCGAGCCTTGGACGTTCGGCGCCTGATACTCGACGAGTTGAAGGCTGATCGCTGCGGCCCCGTTGACGCTATCTTGCACGGGGCCCGCGTACGTGCCGGTCACGTTGTCGGCAATGACGCCCTGCGGGTCGACGACCGCGTGCGATAGCGTGGACTGGCCGCCGGCCGCGAGCGGCGACGAACCGCCGCTGCCGGCGCAGCCCGCCGCTGCGAGCAACAGGGACAGCGACGCATAACGAATGGCTGCGTGGGGTGAGCGCATCCTGGGACTCCTTGGCGTTCCGGTGGGTGGAAACACGGCGCCGTTCGGAACCTGCCGTAACGCTCCCTCTCCCGGCGAGAGAGCGTGGGGCCTGCTTCAGTCGCGCTCGAAGGCGATTTCGCCGGCCTTGAAGACGAGCCGCGGAGCGCGTAACGGCCGCGCGTCGGAATCGATGTCCGCATCGAGCACGAGCACGTCGGCCACCGCGCCCGCTTGCAGGCGGCCGCGCTCCAAACCGATGAGGTCGGCGGCATCCGCGGTCGCCACGCGTAGCGCTTCGCGCGGCGACATGCCCAATTCCGACACCATCAGTTCGAACTCTCGCCAGTAGTCTTCATGCAGGTTGAACGGCGTGCCGGCGTCGGAACCGCCTGCGAACTTCACCCCGGCGGCGCGCGCCGCGCGCAAGTTCTCGTAGGCGTTGACGGCGATCTCGTTGGCCTTGCGCAACACGAAATCGGGCATTCCCGCTCCGGGTCCGGCCGAGACGATACGATCGATGGCGCTCAGCGTCGGCACCAGCCGCGTGCCGCGCTCGACCATGAGCGCGATGCCTTCGGCATCGATCAAGTGTCCGTGCTCGATGGAGTCGATGCCCGCGCGGATCGCGTTCTTGATGCCGTTGGTGCCGATGGCGTGCGCGGCGCAGTGCATGCCGTGCACGTGTGCCTCGGCGATGCCGGCCCGCAACTCTTCTTCCGAGAGTTGATCGATGCCGGGCACCGCGCCTTTGGTCAGCACGCCGCCCGTGGCGATGAATTTGATGCAGTCGGCGCCGCCCATGCGTTGCTCGCGCACCGCCTTGCGCACGTCCCACGGCCCGTCGGCCTGACGGCCGATGAACCAGCCGTGGCCGCCGGTCATGCAGATCGCACGCCCCGCCGCCACGATCGTCGGACCCTCGGCCGTGCCCGCGGCGATTGCGTCGCGCAAGTCGATCGAGAGGTTCTCGGTGCTGCCCAGATCGCGCACCGAGGTGACGCCTGCGTGGAGTGCCTTGCGCGCGTTGTCGGCGCACACGTACGCCCGCTGCGTGGGCGTGGTCAAGACGAAGACGCTCTGCGTCTGCGTTTCACCGCTGGCCTCGAAGTGGGCGTGGCAGTTGATCAAGCCCGGCACCAGCGCAGCCGCTTCGATCGCGCGCGCCCCGTCGGGCACGCTGTCGCCGATGGCTGCGACGCGGCCGTTCTCGATGGTGAGCACGCCGTTGTGCAGCGGTTCGCCGGCATTGGTGTGCAGCGTTCCGAAACGGATGGCGAGCGCGCTCATGGCTTCTCCCCGAAGAAGACGTCGGTGCGATAGACGATCTCGACGCGCCCGTCGCGTTCGAAGCGTTCGAAGGCGGCGTCGAGCGCGGCGACCAGCGCCAGGTACGGTGCGCCGTCGCGCGGAGCGTACGACGTGCTGCGCACGCGTCCGAGCAAGCCGTCGTAGTCGAGGCTCTGGCTATTGTGAAACGACTCGATGCGCACGCCGGCGAACGCCGCTTCGAGCAAGCCGCGGATGACGCTCGAGCCGTTGCGATAGCCCGCCAGCTCCATGCGGTCGCTGAAGCCTTCGACGATTTCGCCGTAGGCGCGCGTGAACGGGTCGGCGTCGTCGCGTTCGTTCCAGACCAGCGCGATGCGGCCGCCCGAGCGGAGCACGCGCGCGAATTCGGCGATCGATTCGGCGTTGGCGAACCAATGGAAGGCTTGGAACGAGGTGACCAGGTCGATGCTGCCCGCCGGTTCGCCGAGCGCGTCCGCGTGACCGTCGCGCACGGTCAAGCCCGCCGACTCGGCCGACGCGCGCATTTCGGCGTTGGGCTCGATGCCCGTCACGCTTACGCCGCGCGCGGCGAGCAGACCGGTCGAGATGCCCGTGCCCGCACCGACGTCGAGCGCGCGCAAGCCGTGAGGATCGCCCAGACCGGCCAAGATCGCGTCGATCGCCGCCGCGGGATACGACGGACGGTAGCGGGCGTAGTCGTCCGAGCGCGCGTTGAAGCGTTGCGGGTTGCCGCGCGGGTCGAAGCTCATCCGGCCACCCCGTCGATGACCGCGAAGCACCGCTCGATGTCGTCGATCGTATTGTAGTGCGCCAAGCTGATGCGCAGCGCGCGGCCGTGCCGGTCGGGCGCGAGCTTCTGCATCAAGCGCGGCGCGTAGTAGTCGCCGTGACGCGCTTCGATGCCGGCGGCTTCGAGCCGTTGCGCGACCTCTTCGCCGTCCACGCCGTCCACGTTGAAGGCGAAGACCGGCAGTCGTTCTCGATCCGGCGGGCGGCCGTAGAGCGTCACCTTCCCGGCGCGCTCGGCGAAGCCGCGCCGCATGTGCGCCGAAAGCTCGGCTTCGTAGCGGGCGAAGGCGGCGAGGGCGCGGCGCGGCTCGGGCGCGACGTCGCGCAAGTAGTCCACCGTGCCGAGCCAGCCGGCCAAGGCTTCGTAGGCCTGCGTGCCCGTCTCCATGGTCCAGTAGCGCGCTTCGCTCGGGATGCGCTCGTCGTCGGCGTGCACGAAGCGCTCGAACGCGCTATCGCTGAGATACCAGAAGGCCAGATGCGGCGCGTAACATTTGTAGGCGGAGAAGAAGACGAAGTCGACCGAGCGCGGGATCTCGAGCGGGAAGTGCGGGAACGCCTGCACCCCGTCGACGACGACCGTCGCGCCGGCCGTCTTCGCGGCGCGCGACAACGCGCCGACGTCGAAGACGGTGCCGGTGGCATTCGAGGCCCAGGGCAGCGCGACGAGCACCGGTTCGCTGGCCAGCAGCGTGCGGTACTTCTCTTCGTCGAGGTCGCCGCGCGCGTCGACGGGCACGACGTGCACCTGCGCGCCGAAGCGGCGCAGCCACATCCAGGGCGCGACGTTGGCTTCGTGATCGGCGGCGGTGACCACGATGCGGTCGCCGCTGCGGATCGAGCCCGCAACCAGGCGCGCGAAGGCGAAGGCCAGCGTCGAGGAGTTGAGCCCCGTGCCCACGCGTTCGGGCGGAGCGCCGATCAATTCGGCGCACTCGCGCTTGGCCGCGTCGGCGAGTTCGTTCGTGGCCTCGGTGCGCGCGAAGATGCCGCCGCGTTGCGCGTTGTCGTAGGTGAGATAGCGCTGGATGCGTTCCAGCGCCGAGTCGGGCAATTGCGCGCCCGCGGCATTGTCGACCAGGATCCGCCCGCGCGCGGCGCACGAGAGCACTGCCGGAAAGCGCTCCTCGTTCATGCGGACAACTCGCGCCGCAACACGCCGCCGATGAAGTCCGAAGCGGCGCGCACCGCTGCGAGGTCGACGCCTGTCTCCAAACCCATGCCGTGCAGCATGTCGAGCAACGCTTCGGTGGCGAGGTTGCCGGTCGCACCCGGCGCGTACGGGCAGCCGCCCAGGCCGCCGCTGGACGAATCGAAAGTCATGACCTTCTCGTGCAGCGCGGCGCGCACGTTGGCCAGCGCCGTGCCGCGCGTATCGTGGAAGTGCATGGCCAGCCGTTCGACGGGCATGACTTGCTGCAACGCTTGCGCGACCTCCGATACCTGTTCGGGCACGGCCACGCCGATCGTGTCGCCGATCGAGATCTCGTCGACGCCGAGATCGGCCAGCGCGCTCGCCACGCGCACGACTGCTTCGAGCGGCACAGCGCCCTCGTAGGGGCAACCGAAGGCCATCGAAAGATAGCCGCGCACCCACACGCCATCCCGTCGCGCCGACTGCACGACGTCGCGAAACGCGTCGAGCGATTCCTCGATCGACATGTTGATGTTGCGTTTGGCGAAGGTTTCGGTCGCCGAGGTGAAGACCGCGATCGCATCGACGTGGGCCTCGCGCGCGCGCCGGTAGCCGCGCTCGTTGGGCACCAAGCACAAGTAGGTGACGCCGGGCCGGCGCTCGATGCCGGCCATTACGGCTTCGGCGTCGCTCAACTGCGGGATAGCGCTCGGGCGAACGAACGAGGTGGTTTCGATCAGCGCGAGTCCGCTGCGACTCAACAGGTCGATGTAGCGGATCTTGTCGGCGGCGGTAACGACGCCCGCTTCGTTTTGCAGACCGTCGCGCGGTCCGACTTCGCAGACCTTCACGCGGCGCAGCGTATCGGTCTCCTCGGGCAGCGGCACGGCGTCTTCGAAATCGTTCATCGCCCGATCACTCGATGTCGAGCAACGTTGCGCCGCCCGCCACGAGCGCGCCCGCGGCGACGGCGACGTTCTTGACGGTGCCGCCGCGTGCGGCTTCGATGCGGTGCTCCATCTTCATCGCCTCCAAAACGATCAGCAGGTCGCGCTCGGCAACGGTGTCGCCGGTCTTGACCGCCACGCTGACGATCTTGCCCGGCATCGGCGCCGTCACCGTACCGTCGCCCTTGGGACCGCGTTCGACTCCGGCCGTTTCGAGCGAAGGGGGCGGCGCGAAGTCGAAGCGATACGTCGCGCCGTCGAAGAGTACCTCGACCCCGCCTGCGTCGACCCGGGCCCGGCCGCCGGTGCGTTCGCCGCGTTCGTCGCGCACGGTAACGCGGTCGCCGGCGGTCTCCACCACGAAGTCGCCCGCAACGTCGCCCTCGAGGTGCCACGCGTTCTCGCCGTTCGTGCGGCTGCCCACGGCGCGCAGCGTGCGCTCCACGCCGTCGAGCACCACGGGGATGCCGACGCGGCCGATGCGCCAGGCGCGCGGGTCGGCCAGCGCGGCGACGATTGCGAGCAGCGCCGCACCCCCGGGCTCGCCGCCCGCGGGCGAGGCGAGAAACGCAGCGCGCTCGCCCAGGAATGCCGTCGTCGTATCGCCGCTTCGGAACGCGTCGTCGCGTACGATGCGCCGCAGCAACGGCAGGTTCGTGCGTACGCCGTCGATGCGGAACGCATCGAGTCCGGCGCGCAGACGTTCGATGGCGGCGGCGCGATCGGGTGCGTACGCGATCAGTTTGGCCAGCATCGAGTCGTAATAGATCGTCACCTCGCTGCCGGCGCCCACGCCCGCATCCAGCCGCAATCCGGGTTCGCCGGGCGGCTCCCAGCGCGAGATCGTGCCGATCGCCGGCAAGAAGTCATTCGCCGGATCTTCGGCGTTGATGCGCGCTTCGAAGGCCCAGCCGCGCGTCGCGACGTCGTCGCCGGAGAAGGGCAGCGGCAAACCGTTGGCCACGTCGAGTTGCAGTCGCACGAGATCCACGCCGTGCACGAGTTCGGTGACCGGGTGCTCTACCTGCAGCCGCGCGTTCATCTCGAGAAAATAGAACGAGCCGTCTTCGGAAAGAAGAAATTCGACGGTGCCCGCGTTGACGTAGCCCACCGACCGCGCGGCGCGCACCGCCGCCTCGCCCATGCGCGCGCGCAGTTCCGGCGTCAGCGCGCTCGAGGGTGCTTCCTCGATGACTTTCTGGTGGCGGCGCTGGATCGAGCATTCGCGCTCGCCCAGATGCACGGTGTTGCCCTGCGCGTCGGCGATGATCTGGAATTCGATGTGGCGCGGGCGGGTGAGATATTTTTCGAGCAGCACGCGCTCGTCGCCGAAGGCCGCGAGCGCCTCGCGCTTCGCCGCCGCCAGTGCTTCCCCGAAATCGGTGTCGCCCGCAACGATGCGCATGCCGCGCCCGCCGCCGCCGGCCGAGGCTTTGATCAAGACGGGCCGGCCGATCCCGGCGGCCTCGCGCTCCAACCGTTCGGCGGATTGATCGTCGCCATCGTAGCCGGGCACGACCGGCACGCCGTGCTCGCGCGCGCGGCGCTTCGCTTCGGTCTTGTCGCCCATCGCTTCGATCGCGTCGGCCGTCGGTCCGACGAAGATCAAGCCGGCGTCGGTGACGGCGCGCGCGAAGTGCGCGCGTTCCGAAAGAAAACCGTAGCCCGGATGCACGGCGTCGGCGCGCAACTCGCGCGCGGCGCGCAACACGCGCTCGACGTCGAGATACGATTCGCGCGCGGGGGCCGGGCCCAAGCGCGCCGCGTCGTCCATGAAGCCGAGATGGTACGCGTGCGCGTCGGCGTCGGAGTAGACGCCCAGCGGCACGATGCCGGCCTCGCGGGCGGCGCGCGCGATGCGCACCGCGATCTCGCCGCGATTTGCGATCAGCAGACGGCGGATCACCGCGGCGTCCGCGCGCGGCTCACCGCAACGACCATTCCGGGCTGCGTTTTTCGAGAAACGCGTGCAGGCCTTCCTGACCTTCCGCGCTCGTGCGCTGTTCGGCGATTGCGTGCGCGGTGATGTCGAGCGTGTCGTCGTAGTCGCGTTCGGCCACGTGCGCGAGCAGACGTTTGATGGCCGCGATGCCCGTCGGGCTCGCGCTCGCAATCTCGCGCAAGATGCGCGCCACCGCGGCGTCGAGTTCGGCGGCGGGCACGACTTCGTGCACGAGTCCGATGGCCTTGGCCCGCGCCGCGCCGAACCGTTCGCCGGTGAGGCAGAGCGCGCGCGCGTGCGACTGGCCGATTTTGGCCAGCACGAACGGCGAGATGACCGCGGGCAAAATGCCGAGCTTGGTTTCGGTGAAGCCGAAGAGCGCGTCGTCGGCCGCCACGACCACGTCGCAGACGGCCGCAAGCCCGGCGCCGCCGCCCAGCGCCGCACCCTGAATGCGCGCGATCACGGGAACCGGCACGCGGTCGATCGTGCGCAACATGCGCGAGAGCCGTCGCGCGTCCTCGACGTTCTCCTCGCGCGTGAGCAGCAGCGATTCGCGCATCCAATTGACGTCGGCGCCCCCGCAGAAGGTCTTTCCGGCGCCCGAGAGGACGATGGCGCGCACGCTCGCGTCGGCGCCGAGCGTCTCGAAGGCCGCGCGCAGCGCCTCGATCAGTTCGGCATTGAACGCATTGCGCACGTCGGGCCGGCCGAGCACGACGTGGACGTTTGCGCCCTCGCGCCGGACCTCGAGTAGGGAAGGCTCCATGCCCGCCGCTTTCGCGGGGGAATGTCGGCTCCCTTACGGGGACGGCCGGGCAATCGTGGTAGGATGGCATCATGGATGCCGTCGCAGGCGCCGAACGCATGCCGTCGGCCGTATCGCAGACCCGTGAGCCGCTGGTTTACCGGCACTCCCTGACCGTGCGGGTGACCCATTGGGTCTTCGCGCTGGCCTTTTTCGTGCTGGTGATGAGCGGGCTGCAGATCTTCAACGCCTCGCCCAACCTCGACGCCTCCGACAAGAGCGATCCGGCCCGCCGCGTGCTCTCGATCGGCGCCCAGCAACTTCCCGACGGCAAGACCGCGGGCGTGACCACGATCTTCGGGCACGCCTTTACCACGACGCACGTGTTGGGCTACACCTCGGACGGCATGTCCGGCGAGGCGGAGCGAGCGTTCCCGGGCTGGATCACCTGGCCCGGCTACCAGGACCTCGCCGGCGGCCGCCGCTGGCACCTGTTCTTTGCGTGGATCATGATCCTGTGCGGTACGGCCTACTTCATCGGCGGCATCACGCGCAAAGATGTAGGACTCATCGTGTTACGGCCGAGCGACGTGCCCAAACTCTTGCCCATGCAACTCTACTACCTGCGGCTGCGTCGCGAGCCGCCGCCGCACGGGAAGTACAATCCGTTGCAAAAGGCGGCGTACACCTCGGTGCTCTTCGTCTTCGCCCCGCTGATGGTGATCAGCGGCCTCGCGCTCTCGCCGGGCGTCGACGCGATCGCGCATCCATTGACCACGCTGCTCGGTGGCCGCCAGTTCGCGCGGCTCTGGCATTTCGTCGCCACGGTGGCGCTGGTCGGGTTCTTCGGCATTCACATCACGCTGGTCCTGAGCACCGGCGTGTTCAACAACCTGCGCTCGATGGTCACCGGCGAGTATCGCCTGGGCGCGCACGACGGAAACGGCGTATGAAGCGGCGCGAGATCATCACGGGTGCGGCGATGTTCGCGGCGGCTTCGGCGCTCGCCGGCTGCGCCAAGATCACCAACGCGCTCAACGAGAACGATGCGATCAAGAGCGTGTTGCACGCCGCCGAGCCGCTCAACCACGCCGTGATCGGCACCCGCGGCGAAGCCAAACTCTATCCGGATTCCGCCATCGATCGCGAGTTTCGCGTGAACGGTTTCGACACGCCGAGCGACTCGGCATACGCCGCGCTGCGCCGCGACGGCTTCGCTTCGTACAAGCTCGTGGTCGAGGGTTTGGTCGACCGTCCGCAGGCGTTCACGCTGGCGCAACTGCGCGCGCTCGGTTCGCTGACGCAGACCACGCGACACGACTGCGTCGAAGGCTGGAGCGCGATCGGCAAGTGGAGCGGCGTGCGCCTCTCATCGGTGTTGGCGCTCGCCGCGCCGCAGACGCGGGCGCGCTACGTTATCTTTCACTGTCTCGATCGCTCGTCCGACGGCGACCCGTATTACGAGAGCCTGGATATGCATCAAGCCGCGCATCCGCAAGCATTGCTCGCGCTCGATCTCAACGAACGCCCGCTCGACGCCGATCACGGCGCCCCGGTGCGCCTGCGCGTGCCCACCCAACTCGGCTACAAGAGCGCAAAGTGGGTCGGCCGCATCGAGGTAGCCGACAGCTTCAAGAACGTCGGCAGCGGAAAAGGCGGCTATTGGGAAGATCAGGGCTACGATTGGTATGCCGGCATTTGAGAACGCGAGATTTACGCCGTAGCGTCGTCGCCCACACGAAAATCTCGCATTCTCCACGTTTGGTGTGCGGCGATTTCGTCAGTCGCCGGGGGCTCCGGAGAGTTGGACTTGCGGCAGCGGTCTGAGCTCGAGTTGCGGTTGCGTGCGCGGCTCGCTTCGCCTCGCCGGCATGAGTGATAGGGTTACGCCGGCTATGACCAAGGCTGCGCCGAGGATGTCGCGGATGCCGAAGGTTTCGCCGCCGAAGAGGATGCCGACGGTGACGGCGATGACCGGGATCATCAGGGCGGAGAGACCCATCACTCCCGAGCTGATGCGCTGGAGTAGCCAGTGGTTCAGGTAGAACGCGAGCGCGCTGCCGCACACGGCGAGGTAGAAGAGCGCGGCGAGCGATGACGGCGCGACGGCGCGCGCGATGTCGACGTGTTCCGCGAGCAGACCCCAGGCCGTCAGGCCGAGGCCGGCCAGCAGCATCGCGGGCGGAAGCGTCGCGAAGGGTTCGGCGTCGGCGTAGCGCTTGAGGTACACGTTGGCGTAGGCCGATGAGGCCGAAGCGGCCAGCGCCGCGAGCACGTACCAGATGCTGCCGTGCACGTTGCCCACCGCCGAGATGACGGCGACGCCGGCGAGCGCCAGCAGGGCGCCGGCGATCGTGGCCCGCGTGGCCCGTTCGCCGACCATGAAATGCGCGAAGCCGAACACGAAGAAGGGCAGCGTTCCGAAGAGCACGGCCACCAGCCCCGAGGCGAGGTGCGTCTCGGCCAGGTACGTGAGCGCGTAGTTGATGCCGAACATCGTCACGGCCAGGACGAGCACCAGGTGCAGCGGCGGCGCTTTCCGGCGGAAGTCGACCCGCAACGCAGCCGCGACCGCATAGAGCACGGTGCCGGCCAGGATGAAGCGGAAACCCGAGCCTGCGATGGGCGGGATCGCCGTCAGCGACACCTTGATGCCGAGCCAAGTCGTGCCCCAAATCAAGACGGTGGCCGCATAGGCGGCCACGACGGCAACCGGGGACGTGACGAAACGCGCGATCGAGGCACGGATATCGAAAACCATGGCATTCGGTGAGACTGCCATGGAGCCGGAATAGTTGCGCCCGGGGCCGGGCTTTTACCGGCTAAACGAGGCGGCGTTTCCGCGCTTCGGCGATCAATTCAGGTTGAGAGTTGACCCGGAAGGCCTGGTAGACCCAGTGGATGTGGTTGCGCACCGTGTTGGGGCTGCACTCGAGCCGCTCGGCGATCCGGCGGGCGGTCAGTCCCTCGCAGAGGGCGTGGAAGACCTCGCGCTGGCGCGGCGTCATGCGGTTCCAGGCGTCATCGCCGATGCCGGTCGAGGCGGCGTTGATCTCCGCGGCGATCCAACTGTCGGGGTAATCCCGGATCTTCACCTTCGCCGTCTCCCACCACGCCTGGTCGCCCGTGACGCGGAAAAGATGCAGTGCGGTTCTGGCCGCGGGCCAGGCATAGCCGGCCTCGTTCCAAACCGCGTAGACCGACTCGAAGAGGCGCTTCGCCTTGCGTGGCTCGTTTAACGCCTCTTGGATGAGGGCCGCGGCGTACGAGCGATACGCCTCCGTCCGCGGGTCGTCGCGCATGATCAAGCGCGCGCTGACGCCGTCTTCGACTTCGCTGTACTGCGCGAGCAACGCGGAGGCTTGGCGCACGTCGATTTCGGCGAAGAGGGCGGCGAGGCCGAGCAGCGCCATACGGCCTTCGTCGGGCGTCGAAGCCCAGTCGATCGTCTGCGCCAACTCGAGCGCCTCGTAGATGTCGGCATTCGACGATGCGCCTTCACCCGCGCAGCGTTTGAGCGAGGCGCGGTCGGTGAGTGCGAAGACGAGCCACGGCGCCGAGGGCGCGATCGAACTGGCCTTGTGCAGCAGGCGAAGCGCTTCGAAGTAACGCGACGGGCCCTCCAGGGCCAGCGCCCAGCCCAAGGTCCGCGCGGACATGTACTGATCGATCGCGAGATCGGCCGTCCACGGGACGTCGTCGTACAGCTTGCGCGCCGCGGCATGGAGGCCGTGAATTGCAACGTCGCGAGCGAGCGCGCAGAGCGCGCGACAGGCCGCACCGAGCATGCCGACGTCGACGGGCGCCGCGCTCTGCAACAATTCCACGCCGCGCAGCAGCAGGCGCGCCTGCTCGTCATAGGAGCCGCGCTTGGCGGCGATCCAGCTCTGGGCGATCGCGTTGCGCCCGACGGCCTTCGGCGAGCGGTCGAAGGCGCTGCGCTCCAAGGCCGTTTCGGCCTCGACCAGGTCGCCGCGCATCCACGCGATGAGGGCTTCGGCGTGCAGCAGCTCCGAGCGCAGCGAATCGGGGAATGCCTCGACCTCGGGGGCGTGGAGGCTTTCGACGTACAGGTCGGCGGTGCTGAAGTCGCCGAGCATCGCATGGGCTAAGCCGAGCAACGCTTCGGCCTCGAGTTTGAGCTGGCGCTCCGCGAAGTCGGGCAACTCGACGGCCAGCAGTTTGACGGCGTCCTTGGGCCGCTGTAAGCGCAAGTAGACCCGCGCGGTGAGCAGCAGGGCTTCGGCGCGCTCCGGGTGCCCGTCGACCGTCAGCGCCTCGCACGACTCCAGGCACGCCGAATAGCGCCCCGCCAAATAGTCGGAGACAGCCGGTGTCAGCGATTCAGTCGCCGGGATACGGGCAAGCTGCGCTATATTCATAACTTGGCGCGGCTTGGCCGGGAAGCGGCGGCGTTCCTACCCGGATTGCCGGAAAACATCCGGACGGCTTGCGCCGTCCGGTCGCTTTCCGACTACGTCGGTCTCAGTTGCCCGATCCGACCGCGAGAACGGGCCCGCCGCCGAGCGTGTCGCCCGG
>PLFC01000028.1 GCA_003136655.1 Vulcanimicrobiota bacterium | reverse complement strand
CGCAAGATGCCGGCGTTGTTGACCAGCACGTCGAGCCTGCCGTAGCGCTCGTGCACCCGGCCGAGCATCGCCTTGACGTCTTCGTAGCTCGAGACGTCGCCCGCCTCGGCGTGCGCCGAACCGCCGCCGGCTTCGATCTGGGCCACCACGCCCGCCGCGGCCTCGGCGCCGCGCACGTAGTTCACCACGACCGTCGCGCCGCTGGCGGCGAGCACGCGCGCGATCGACGCGCCGATGCCGCGCGAGCCGCCGGTCACGACGGCAACGCGACCGAGCAGAGGCTGGGGTTGGGTGGGATCGGGCGCGCTCGCGACCGCCGGACCCGAAGCGCCGGCGCGACTCTGTGTTTCCATGCAGAGAACCTTCGCACTGCGTTCGCGCGGCTCCCCAGGTGCAAATTGCAGTTAGTCCGGGAAAACGAAAGGACCGGCATTGCTGCCGGCCCTTACCGTTTCGCGGCGGACGTCTTTTAGTTGTTGCTGACGGGGGCGGTCGCGCGCGCCTGCACGTCGTCGAGTCGCTTGGTGATCTCGTCGAACTGCTGCGTCGTGCTTTCCTTGACGTAGTTCAGATTCGAGATGCCGGTGCTGATCGCACCGCGATACGCTTCGGCCGCGGCATCCTGAAGCTTGGCGCCGTGCTGCGCGAGCTTCTCGGCAAATTCGGTGGCCTTCGCGCCGTTGTTCGCGAGTTCGTTGACGGTCAACGACACCACTTGGTTGGCGCGATCGAAATTCTCGCGCACGGTGGTCTCGACGGCGGTCGAGGCATAGGGCCGCGAGACGATCTCCCACAGCGAGCGATAGTACGCCAGCGAGCGCTGGTTGTAGTCCGCGAAAGCGTTGACGAACAACGCGTATGCCTGGCTCGAAAGTTCGACGTAGCTGGGGGTGGTCTGCTTTTCGCCCATGATCAATCCTCTTCGTTCTCGTGTTTGGAAGCGGGCGTCTCTTTGACCCACGTTCCGGTGTACAGACTGAAGAACGCGTCGAGATTGGTGCGGTACTGTTCCAGCGCGGCGCTCCACATTTTCAGAGCGGTGCTGCCCGAGTCGGTCAGCGTGTAGATCCGGCGGGCCGGACCTTGCTCTTTGGGATCCCACCACGAGGTGATGTAGCCGTCGCGTTCGAGTTGCCGAAGCGCTCGATAGACGGTTCCCGGATCCGACACCACGGCGAAGTTCTCTTTGAGCGCCTTCATGATCTCGTACCCGTGCAGGTTGAGATCCTTGAGCATCACGAGCAGCCACGCCATGAGGTAATTCTTGGGAGTTCCGCGCGGGGGCAAACCCGCTTCGGCCTTGCCGTGAGATGCTTCGTGCGACTCGTCGTCGTCGTCCGGAGCCGCGCCCCGGGGTCCCACAGCGTTCTTCATGCCTCTAGGTGCATTTTACACATAGGTGTACGCCTTGTCAACAAAAGGTGCGCCCTTTACCCGGCAGCGGCGCCGGATTGAGCGTTGGAGCGGACCACATCGGAGACCAGACAGACGGCCTCACCGGAAACGACCGTATCGCCGTGTTGGTTCTTCACCGCGGTCGCGAGGGTCAGGATGGACTTGTCGGCACGGAATGTGCTCACCGCCGCCGACACCTCGAGCGTGTCGCCCAGGTAGACCGGCCGCAGAAAGGTCAGGCTCTGGCTGATATAGATCGTGCCGGGCCCGGGGAATTCGGTTCCCAGCAGCGCCGAAATGTACGAGGCCGCCAGCATTCCGTGGGCGATCCGATGATGGAAGCGCGTCGATGCGGCGTAGGCCTCATCCAAATGAACCGGGTTGGTGTCGCCGGTGACTCGCGCGAAGGCTTCGACGTCGGCCGCGCTGACCGTCCGGCGCAGCGAGGCGGTCTGACCGACGAAAAAGGCCGCAGTTTCGTCCATACATGGGTATCTTCCCTATGGGCACTGCGCCCACCCCGCTCTCCCGCAAACCATTCCCCGCACGGGCCTCGAGGCGCGAAAGAGATTGTTGCCGGCCGGGAACGGGCGGCTGACCGGTTAGATGCTTTCGCCGATGGCCACGCCGTTGTACGAGAAGTCGACCTTGACGATGGCCAGGCCCGGCGCCGGGGTGCAGGTCGACTTCCCGGGGCGGAAGCGCGCGGCGGCCGCGGCGACCAGCGAGACGTACACCATCTCGCCGCCGCCCTTGGCCGGGTCGAGGTCGACGTCGACCTGGCGGACTTTGACGTAACGGACGAAGCCCGAGGAATCGACGACGACGTTGAGCTTGACGCTGCCGATCTCGCCGGCCTTGAGCGCGGCCTTGGGATAGAGCGGCTCCTTGGCGTCGCGAATGGCCCAGGCGTTATCGGCCCCGGTGCATGGCGGATTGCCCGGGTTCACGCTGAGGCCCGGATCGTCGAGCGGAATGCCGTGCAGCGCGGCCGCGAGCACGTCGTCGGGCAATGCATTGCGTGCGGCTTCCGCACCGATCGCCACCAGCAGCGGACCGTTGACGAACGCTTCGAGACGCGCATCGTCGGCGGTTTCCCACTGAAATCCGGTTTCGACCGCGGCGCGCAACGACGCGTACCGGACCAGTTCGCCGACGCACGCGCTGCGCACCGCCGCATCGACCTGCTCGCGAACCTTCGGATCTCGCGATCCGCCCGAATCCAAAAGCGCCTTCCGATCGGCGGGTCCGGCGTGCACGACGTTTTGCATCAGCAAGAGCAAGCTGGCATCGTCGATCGGATAACCGAATAACTTTAAGCTCGAGATGTTCGCGTTGCCCTTGGGCAAGCCGTCGCATTGCCGCGCTGCAGAGCCGGCCGGAGCGGGCGTTTGCGCCGCGACCGGCACTGCCGCTCCTACGAATAAGGCGGTGAGTACGGCACATGAGGAGCGCTGCAAAAGGCGCGACGAGAAGCTTCGCACGGTCGACCTCCGGAAGTTGGTGGTTCGGGCTTCGCGCCGCGCGCGGCGCTTTCCGTCACCGGGCGTAGCCGTCAACGGACTTGGAAATCAACCCGAAAGAGATAGGTCCCGGGCGCGATCGGACAACCTGCCGTCGTCGGGCCATACGTCGACGATGCTGCCGACACGAGGGCCGATTCGCGTAGCGCGTCGTGATCGCCGTCGCCGGCCGTGAACGTGGCGCCATGGAATTTCGTCGAGCGAACGAAACCCTGCGCGTCGAGTTGCACCTCGACTCGCACGGAGCCGCCCGTGCGCAGGGCGGCGGGATTCGCCGGATACTGCGGTTGCACGGCATGCACGACCTTGGGAATCGAATCGGCGGCCGTGCACGAAGCCGGCGGCGCGAGGGGCGGACCTTCGGCGGGCGGCACCGCACCGTCGAGCGCCGCGGCGAGCGTCTCCGCGGGCAACGCGTCGCGTACGGCTTCGGCGGCTAGCGCGAAAATCAGACGCTGGGCAATGTAAGCGTCGACGCGGTCGGAGGGCAGATCCGACCAGACGACGGCGAGTTCGTTGGCCGCGCGAACCGCGGCCTGCGAGATGAGCGGCGCGGCACACTTCGCACGAACGGCGCGATCCACCGCGGCGCGCACCGCTGCCGACGGCGGATGCTTCACCGACTCCAGCAGCGCGGCGCGCGCGTCCTGCGGCGCGCGAACGATCCGGGCGGTCAACGCGAGCACGGCGCCGTCCGCGAGCGGCTGGGCAAACGCATCCACGAACGAAGGCGCCGGGTCGTCGACCGCCGGCGCGCCGGCGCACGGAGTCTGCGTCGGCGGCGCGGCCGCAATCGCGGGCACCGCCTGCAGCAACGCATGCACGAGCAGCGTGGCCAGGACGGCGGCCGATCCGGCGAGACGAGCGAGGCGACGAGGCAACGGTGAACTCCGGCGAGCGCGAAAGGTTCAGCGCCCTTCGCGCTCTCTGCGCGTGCTCCCGTGCCTGCGGCAGTTACGCCAGCAACGGAACGAGCGAAAACTCGCCGGCCAGGATCTCGCGGCTGGGACGCCCCATCCACTTTTCCAGAATCGTCGCGTACACGCTGCGGAAATCGACCGTGTACACGACGTCGCCGTTGTCGAGTTCATCGAGCGACGGATGCGCGCCGAAAAGTCCGCCGCGCACGCCCCCGCCGACCACGAACATCGGGCTCGCTTCGCCGTGATCGGTGCCGCGGCTGGCGTTCTCGGCGACGCGCCGACCGAACTCCGAGAAGGTCATCGTCAGCGTCCGCGTATCGTTGCCGTGCTCGGCGAGATCGTCGTAGAAGGCCTTGAGCCCGTCGGAGAGTTCTTGCAGCAAACGATCCTGGGTGCCGCGCTGGGCCGCATGCGTGTCGAACGAACCGTGCTGCACGTAGATGACGCGGGTCCCGAGACGGCTGCCGATCATCTGCGCGGCCAACGCCAGACTGCGCCCGATGCCCGTGGCCGGATACGCGGCGGTCGTCTTGTAACCGCCGATCAGGCTGGGCAATTCCTGCGAGCCGCGCTGCGCGTGATCTTCGATTTCGGCAACGCGCCCGAGATACGGTGAATCGAAGGGTACGCGTTCGTCGCGCACGAGCGAGGCGAAGGCGGCCTTCGTGGAAGCCTGCTTGTCGCTCGACAAGCCGTAGCCTCGAAACGCGCCGATGGCGGGCACGTCGACCTTGCGCGCGACGAACGCCTCGGGCATGACCTGCGCCAACGCGACCGCGTTGAAGAGATTGTTCTCCGGCATGCCGGCGGAATCGAGATAGCGTCCGAGCCAGCCGGTGCGCTCGATGCGATCCGGCGCGGCCGTCTGCCAGATCTCCGTCGAACGGAAGTGCGAGTGATCGGGCTGGGGATATCCGGCGCCTTGAACGATCGCCACTTTGCCCGCATCGAACATGCCCTTGAGCGAACGCAGCGCGGGATTGAGGCCCACGTTCCGGTCGATTTGGAGCACGTCGCCGCGCGGAACGGCGAGCGTGGGGCGATAGCGATAGTACTGTTCCATGCCGTGCGGCACGACCGTGTTCAAGCCGTCGTTGCCGCCTTGCAGGTTGATCACGACCAGCACCCGGTCGTCGCCGGGCAAACCCGGCAGCGGCGCGGCGGCGAGCGCGCGCGCGAATAGCGAGTCGGTGTTCGCGGCGACGGTCAGACCCGCAACGGATCCCAAGAGAAAGCGGCTGCGCTTCACGGTCGTTCTCCTAACTCAGTTGGTAGGCGGGCATGGCCATCGTGAGGTACGCGGCGCCGCGCATGCGTTCTTGATAATTTTCGACCGAGAGCACGCCGAGCGCCGACGTCCCTTCGCCGTTGAGGTAGCTGCTCAGGTGCGCCTTGGATGCGGGCGACGCATCGCCGAGCAGAATGGTGCCCACGAGCGTGGTCGAGGCCGCATCGGCGCCGGCGGGGACGCTTCCCACGAGCCACGAGTCCGCCTGCGCCGTCGTTTGCGCCGTAACCAGATAGTCCGCAAAATTCTCGCGCGCGAGCACCGTCTGACTGTTGAGCCAAGCGGCGCCGCCGTCCCAGCCCTTCACGCTGGGCGGGTCGAAGAGCGCCTGACCCATGCGTCCGAGCGCGGCCAGCGACTCGTCGGTCACCTCGCTCAAACCGTAGAGCTGATGCGCGCCGACCACGAATTCGACGGGACTCTTGACCAACGCGCGATAGGCGCGGTCGGAGAAGAATACGTTCGAACGCAAGAGTTGCGACATGACCGGCGACGTCTGAAAGTCGTACTTGCGCAGCAGCGCGGCGACGCCCTCGATCAACTCGGGTTCGGGATCGTTGTACACGAAGAAGTTGAGCAGCTTGGCCGCGATGAAACGCGAGGCGGCCGGTTGACGGAAGATGATCTCGACGACGTCCTTGCCGTCGAGTTGGCCGCTGGTGCCGAGCACGGTCTTCGTGCCGAAGTCGTGACGGCGCAGCGCAAAGGTGTAACCGCCGCCCTGGGCCGCGCCGCGCACGGTGTTGCCGGTGAGCGCGCGCGCCGCTTCGCGCACGTCTTGCTCGGTGTAGTTTCCGATGCCGAGCGTGAACAGCTCCATCAGCTCGCGCGCGAAGTTCTCGTTGGGGTGTTCCTTGAAACTGCGCGCGTTGTCGAGAAACTTGAGCATCGCCGGATCTTCGGTGATGGCCGCGGCGATCTCGCGCACGTTGCCCAGCGCGTTGCTCCGGTAGAGCCAGTTCTGATTCATCATCTCGCGCGGCGTGATGCCCTTCACCATCGACGAGGTGAAGTGGCCGTGCCAGAAGAGCGTCATCTTCTCTTGCAACGGCGCCGGCGTGCGCACCATGCGTTCGAGCCACCAGCGCTGCATCGAGGCCGTCGTCTTCCGGCGCGATCTGCCTAGGGCCGCGCGAGCGTCTTTGAGTTCGGCGGGATCGCTGCCCATGCGTTGCAGCTCGGTGACCTTTTGCTGCAAGCCGTCGTAGTCGTCGCCCAGATCGTCGGGACGGCCGGAGAGGCCGGTATCCTTCGGATAGTGGACGAGCGAATCGACCGCGGCGCCCGGCGACATCGCCGCGACGCGGGCGACGTCGGCAGGCGAACCGCCGAATCCGGCGCGGCGCAGCAGGTGCGCGGCGAGCCGCGCGTTCATTTGCCCTTGGTACGGCGCCAAGGCGGTCGAGGCCGACAGCGTCCCTGCCGGACGGTACTGCGTGGTCGCGATCATAAGTGGCCTCGTAACGAAGTTTTTTCGTGGCTCATCAGCCGCTCAGTTCAATTTAACCATCGATTAATCGATGCCCGCAAGGCGGCCGGAGCGTCGTCACACTTGCTCGAACGGCGCCGGAATGAAGTTGCTGGAATCGCGGGCGGACCGCGACGGCGCGGAGTTCCGCGCCAATGCCGCGCACCTTTCGGCCCAGGTCGCCGACCTGCGCGATCGTTTGGCGCGCGTGCGCCGCGGGGGCGGCCCCGAGGCGCTGGCCCGGCATCGAAAACGCGGCAAGCTGACGGCGCGCGAGCGGATCGACCGGCTGGCCGACCCGCTCGCGCCCTTCTTGGAGTTCTCGGCGCTCGCGGCGGGCGGCGTCTACGGCGACGAAGCGCCCGCGGCAGGCATCGTGACCGGCATCGTAACCGTCGAAGGCCGGCATTGCGTGGTGATCGCCAACGACGCAACGGTCAAGGGCGGCACGTACTTCCCGCTGACCGTTAAGAAGCATCTGCGCGCCCAGGAGATCGCCCAGCAGAACCACTTGCCGTGCATTTACCTGGTCGACTCGGGCGGTGCGTTCTTGCCGATGCAAGACGAGGTCTTTCCCGACCGCGACCATTTCGGCCGCATCTTCTACAATCAGGCACGCATGTCGGGCGAGGGCATTCCGCAGATCGCCGCGGTGATGGGCTCGTGCACCGCCGGCGGCGCGTACGTGCCCGCGATGTCGGACGAAACGGTGATCGTGGCCGGGTACGGCACGATCTTTCTGGGCGGTCCGCCGCTGGTGCAGGCAGCGACCGGCGAAGTGGTTACGGCCGAGGCGCTCGGCGGCGCCGACGTGCATACGCGCATTTCGGGCGTGGCCGATCACTTCGCGGTCGACGACGAGCACGCGCTCGCGATCGTGCGCTCCGCCGTGGCCAACCTCGCTGCACCGCCCGAGCGGCGGCGCGACGACGTCGAGCCCGCTCCCCCGGCCTATGCCGCAGCGGAGATCTACGGCATCGTCTCGCGCGACCCGCGCATCGGTTACGACGTGCGCGAGGTGATCGCGCGCATCGTCGACGGTTCGCTCTTCCACGAATTCAAATCACGCTACGGCTCGACGCTGGTCTGCGGGTTCGCGCGCATCGAGGGCCACGTCGTGGGCATCGTGGCCAACAACGGCATCCTCTTCTCCGAGAGCGCGCTCAAGGGCGCGCACTTCATCGAGCTCTGCGCGCAGCGCGGCACGCCGCTCGTCTTCCTGCAGAACATTACCGGGTTCATGGTCGGTAAAGAGTACGAGAATCGAGGCATCGCCAAGGACGGCGCAAAGCTGGTCACCGCGGTCGCGTGCGCCGAGGTGCCGAAGTTTACCGTCGTGATCGGCGGGAGCTTCGGGGCCGGCAATTACGGGATGTGCGGCCGGGCTTACTCGCCGAGGCAACTTTGGATGTGGCCCAACGCGCGCATTTCGGTGATGGGCGGCGCGCAAGCCGCGTCGACGCTATTGACCGTGCGTCTCGATGCCGAAAAGATAAAGGGGCGCACGATGTCGCCCGCAGAGCAGACGCTGTTCCAAGAGCCTATTCTCGAAAAGTACGAACGCGAGGGCAATCCGTACTATTCGAGCGCGAGACTGTGGGACGACGGCGTCATCGATCCGCTCGACACGCGTAAGGTCCTAGCGCTCGGACTCGAGTGCGCGGCCTACGCCGCGCCGCGCGAAACGCATTTCGGCGTCTTTAGAATGTGACGCGTCTCACATCGAATTAGCTAGGAAAGCGCTCGGTAGGAACCGATAGCAAAACGAGGGGCCTCAGGATGTGGGCTCCTCGCACGTACGGGCACATTTCGTGTCCCGGCGGGCACTTACGCGGTCGTAGGCCCCGGAAACGGTCCGGGCGAGCACCGACCGCACGGTCAGGGAGGACGTAACCCCAGTGCAACGCGCTACCCAACTTTTTGCCTTCGCCGTTCTGGCGACGTCGCTGGCGGCGTGCGCCGGCGGCGGCACTGCCGGAACCGGCCTCATGCCGCAGGCCCACATGCGCGCCCAGGCCGACACGCTCGGCGGCGGCCCCGTCTTCTCGGCTCCGCCCCCCGA
>PLFC01000006.1 GCA_003136655.1 Vulcanimicrobiota bacterium | reverse complement strand
TAGACGTGATGGTCGTTGAACAGAATGGGCACTTCGCCCGATGGCGGGGTGCCGAAGTCGGCCGGCGGGGCCGACTGCGCCTGAGCTACGAGCTTGGTGGCCGTCGAAAGGGCGTTGGAACCGGCGGTTCCTTGCGCAGAACCGGTTGCGCACGCCGCTGCAAATGCCGCCAGCCCCAAGCTCGCGGCGACGAGGCTCGCCGGAACGCCGGAACTGTTTCGTCTCAAGGTTTTCCTCCACAGCTGGACAGAGAAAGACACCGCTGACGCGCGGGGTGCAGGAACCCTGGGTCCCCGCCCTGGTCTATGTCAGGATACTGGTACGACGCTGGGGACTCTTTCGCCTACCCTTACTCCTTCATGAGAGGCAAGCGCGACCATGCCCGAAAGGGTCGACCTCCAATGAGAAAACGCCGGGCCAAACGGCCCGGCGTTTCGGAGGTGGCGCGTTCCGAGCTAGAAGTGTACGCCCAGTCCCGCGTTAAAAGCGTTGTGGTAGTAGTTACTCGGAGCGTTGCTCTGGTTGAGACCCTTGTCTCCCAGGTAGCTGGCCTCGATGAAGATCGGGGCCTTGGGGATGGAGAACGCCAAGCCAGCCTGGTACTTGTAGACGTGGTATGCCAAGTCGTACGTGAGCCCGTTCGGGTTGATGTAGTTGCCGCTGACCGTCGGGTAATACAGCAGGCTTCCGAACGGTGAGATGAACTTGTGGTAGTCGGCGAGCTTCTCGATGCCGAAGCCGAAGCCGGTCTGGCGCGGGTAGCCGTAGTTGTCGTAATCGGTGATGTAGCTTCCCACCGCGTAGAGGTGCGCGATCGGAATGCCGATGCCGACTCGTCCGTCGATGCTCGTATCGCGAGCGTAGAAGGCCGGAACGTACGTTTGGCCATAGCCGCCGATGACGGTTACGCAGCCTTGATCGCCGTGCGCGCCGTTGGGCGGCGGGAAGTTACAGTTCGGAATGAGACCCGGCGTGACGTTGTGCGGGTACTGGAACTGCGTCAGGTCGCCCTCGGTCATCAGCGCTAAGCCGGCGAGCGGGAACTCGATGCCGATACGTCCCGCATACGCAGCCTTGCCGGTGTTGCCCGGGCTGAACTCGTTGAAGGCCTTCGGATTGAAGACGTAGTCGCCGACCGCGAAGGCTTGTGCCTGCGGCTTCTTCGGAGGGACGGGCGTGGGAACGGGCGTCGGAACCGGGGTCGGGACGGGCGTCGGAACGGCCGTCGGCTCCGGGGTCGGAACCGGCGTCGCGGGCGGCGGCGTCGGAACGGGTGCTGCAATGTATCGCACAACGACGACGCGCTTGTCCGGAACCCATTGGACGTACGCTCCGAGACCTTCGGAAATCACGCGAATCGGAACGACGATAACGCCGTGATAGACGAAAGGCGGCACGTCGAGCGGCCGGCTCTCGCCGTTGATCACGACCTCGGGCTTGCCGAGCGTTACTTGAATCGACGCTCCGGGCTTGGACACGTTGACGGTCTTACTGCTTGCATTGTATCCGACCGTCGCACCCATCTGCTCGAACATCGAACGAAGCGGTACGTATATCGTGGAGCCGCGCACGAGGGCGGCGAGTACGCGGCCTTGGCGCAGCGTATCGGGTTTCGCGTAGACGTGTGTATCGTTGAAAAGGATCGGAACCTCGCCGGATGGCGGAGTTCCAAAGTCGGCGGGCTGCGCTTGAGCCCGAGTTACCCCTGCCGTCGTAAACGCGACGATCCCGAACGCGACCGTCGCCAGTCCGGCGAAATGCCGCGAAACGAGTCGTTTCACACTGACCTCCCGAATCTTGAATGTGTTGTAGATCGAATGATCCTAAACCGTGCGGGGTCCATTACCCTGCCGGAAATGCGGCGAAACTGTGCTTCGCCGCACGTGCGCGCATGAAGTTCGCCGAGCGCTACGACGGGATCGTGGTTGGCGCCGGAGTCGCCGGGCTGACGGCCGCCGTCCGCATGGCCCAAGCGGGCCTTCGGGTTCTCGTCATGGAGCGCCATAACGTTGCCGGCGGTTGTGCGTCGTTCTACCAACGCGGTGGTTATCGGTTCGACGTGGGTGCAACTTTAGTCGGAGGATTCGGGCGCCGCGGAGTCCATTCGCAGATATTCTCCGAGCTCGGCGTCCAACTCGTAGCGCGACGGTTGGATCCTGCTATGGTTGTTTACCTTGGTAAGCAGCGTATCCTGCGCTATGGCGACGCTCGCTGGCGAGCCGAGCGAATTGCGGCGTTCGGCGCCGAGGGCGAAGCGTTCTGGCGAAAACAAGAGCGTCTGGCCGACCTCGCCTGGGATTTCTCCGGACGCATGCCGGCTTTGCCGGTGGACGCTTCCGGATTGCGCGCGTTCGTCGCGGCGTTGCGTCCCGCGCATCTCGGGCTGTTGCCGGCTCTGGGAAAAACGCTCGCCTCCATCATGCCGCCCGGACGATCCGCGCTGCGCGCTTTCGTCGACGTTCAACTGCTCATCACCGCGCAGTGTGATGCGGATGCGGCCGATCTCGCATACGCGGCCACCGCGCTCGATCTGGCGCGCGAGGGCACGTATCATCTCGACGGCGGCGTCGCGGCGATCTCGACGGCGCTGGCCCGCAGCCTGCGCCGGCTCGGCGGCTCGATCGGGTACGGGATCGAAGCGGCGCGCGCGATCGTCGAGCGCGGCCGGGTGCGCGGGGTGGAAATCGCAGGCGGGCAGTTCGTTCCCGCGCGCAGCGTCGTCCTCGCCGTGCCGGTTCAGAATGCGGCTGAACTCAGTGCCGACATACGCGATGCATTCGGAGCGCGAATTGCCGCGCTCCCCCAACGGTGGGGCGCCTTTATGGCATACGTCGGCCTTCCGGCCGAGGCGGTTCCGGCGGATACGGCGCTGCACCATCAGGTGGTGCTCGATCCGGCCGCTGCTTTGGGCGAAGGGAATTCCGTCTTCATCTCGCTCTCCGCCGCGGACGAGAGCGCGCGAGCCAGAAACGGCGGCCGCGCCGTGACGTTGTCCACGCACACCGATGTCGCGCTGTGGGAACGCGCCGAGCACGATGGAGATATGGAGCGGCTGCGAGCCGACTACGTTTCGCGTCTCTTGCGGGCCCTCGAGCGCGCCCTGCCCGGTTCTGCGGAGCGAGCGCTTCTGGTCGAGTCCGCCACGCCGCTGACCTTCGCGCGCTACACGGGACGGTCGCGCGGCCTCGTCGGCGGTTTACCGCAGACGCCGGCGCTCGCGACCCTCGGTGCGTTCTCGCACCATACGCCGGTGCGCGGTTTATTTCTCTGCGGCGATACGACCTTTCCGGGTCAGAGTACGGTCGGTGCGACGCTGTCGGGAAATGCCGCGGGCCGCGCCGCGGCGGGCTGACCCTTCGAGGCGTCGAAACCGGGCCGCAACCGACACTCGAAAGGAGTTCCGTACATGAACCGACTCTCCGTTGCCGCGCTTGGAGCGGCGCTTTGCATCGTCGCAGCTCGAGCCGCTTTCGCCGCGAGCATCGCACCCTCGACGCTGGTGGCCGATCCGGCACAATACGACGGTAAGAGCGTCAGCGTGACCGGCACCGTCAAAGCGTATCAGCACAATTCGACCCCGATGGGGCCCGTGGCCGGCTATCAGCTCTGCGACGCGAAATGCATCGTGGTGATCGACAAGACCAACGCAACGCATGCCGACGGAGATAAGGTGACCGCCGCCGGCGTCTTCCACGCCAGCTTCAAGGCACCGCAGCGAACGTTCACCAATGCGGTGATCGTGAGCAAATAGTCTTTCGCGGATCGCTCAGGGCGACGTGCGCGTGAACGACCAGTTGGACTGAATCGTGATCGCCTTGCCCATCAGGGTGATGACGTCGCTCTGAGCGCCGCGGATCTCGTGAATTCGTCCGTCCGGCGACAACTCGGCTGAGATCGTCAGCGTCAGCGAGTCGGGAAGCGGGCCCGACGCGGCTTTCTTTTCCTCGACCTTTTTGTGATGCCGCAGGATCCCGGTCGCGGCGCGACCGGCGGGCGTCATCCCCCGAGCCAGCGCCGCGATGCCGATCGATTTCGCGATCTCTTGCGGATCGAGACTTCCGTTGTTCGGCAAGACGGTTTGCGTCGTCGCGCCGGCACGACCCGTGTAACTACCCTTTGCGCCGCTCAGCGCGATTGTGGTGGGCACGGGCGTGCCTTCACCGACCGGCGTCAGCGCGATCGTGGCGGTGAAGTTCGCGGCGCCGGCACTCTTGCGCGCGGCGATGCCCACCTTCGCCGCGGCCGTCATTTCGGCAACGAGCGTGGCGGCTTGTTCCTTTGCTTGCTGACTGACCGCCGGAGGTGCGACGAATCCCGGGGCTGGAGAAACGGTCCCGTCGGCGCCGATGACGAGCGGCACGGCGTGCGCGGGCGTGCCGTCGTCGGACTGCACCGTCAGCGTGAGACTGCGCTCGCCGGTGCGTTTGATCGTGACCGTGCCGCTGCCGGAGTGCGCGCCTTTCGGTGTCTGCACGCCCGTCACGAAGCGGAACACGGCGCTGCCCGCTCCCGGAGCCAGACCCGACGGCGGCGACTGCGCGAGCGCCGGCAGGGCGACGTTCGCGAGCGCCAGCGACAGCGTCGCGGCCGCGAGCGGGATGTGCGCTTTCATCGTTGGGCTCCTCACTGCGTCCGTCCGGACGCGTCGTTCGGCACCGGCAATCCGCCGCCGAGTGCCAGATAGAGTTGCACGAGCGCGAGACGCTCGTTGAGGTGGGCTTCCTCCTCGCCGACCTCCGCCTGGTATTCGCGCGTTTCGGCATCGAGCACTTCGAGATACGAGGCCTGGCCCTCCGCGTAACGTAGCTTGGCCAGGCGCAGCGATTCCACCGAGGCTTTGGTGTACAACTCTTGTTGAGCGCGATAGGCACGCTGGCCGTCGTACGCGGCCACGGCTTTGACGACGTCGGTGAACGCGTTCTGGACGGTCTGTAAGTAACTGACCACGGCTTGCTGCTGCTGCGCTTGCGCCAATCGAACGCGTGCTTTGAGCCCGCCGCCCGAGAAGATCGTCTGCGTCAGTTGCGGCACCAGCGCGAAGAGGCCGGTAGGCCCGTAGAAGAGATTGTTGGCCGAGGCGAGCGAGGCGAGGATGGCCGGTAGATTCGGGAACGTCCCCGTCGCGTACTGGCCGCCCACGCCGGCCGAGCCGCCGAACGTGAGCGAGGGCAGCAGGAGCGAACGGGCCACGTCGATCTGCGCGTCGGCCGCGATCAACGTGTCATCGGCTTGACGGATGTCGGGGCGCCGGAGGAGCAGCAGGCTCGGCAGTCCCGTTGCCGGCAGCGGCGGCATGTCGACCTGTGCTTCGAGCGGCAAGCCGCGCTCGATGCCGTGCGGATAGTCGCCGGCCAAAACCGAAAGCGCCGCCTCGGTCTGCGCGATGTTCTGGCGGATCAGCGGAACGTTTTCGGTGACTTCGTAGAGCGATTGCTCGGCTTGCAATTGATCCTGCAGCGACGCTTCGCCGAACTGCACGCGCAGCTTGACCAGCCGCAGGCTATCCTCGCGATCCTTGATGGCATCGAGGCTCGTCGCCAAGACCGCGTCGAGTTCGCGCAGTTGAAAGTAACTAGACGCAACCTGCGCCACGAGACTCCAGAGCACCGTCTCGTAGGCTTCCCGGCTCGCGAGCAACTGCGCGCGCGACGCCGCCGTTGCGTTCTTCAACCTGCCGAACAGGTCGACGGTATAGCTGGCCGAGATCGTGCCTTGCGGCGCGAACGCGAAGCTCGGCGTGGAACCGGGCCTGCTGCCGGCGGTGATCTGTACCGGCGTTTGGGCCGTGGCGCCGACCTGCGGCAATTCGCTCGAGTGCGTGACGTCGACGTTGGCCGCGGCCGCGAGCATCGCGGCGTAGGCGAGTTGCGCGTTGTCGTTGCGCTCGAGCGCCCGCGCGATCAAGTCGCGCAGAACGGCGTCGTCGTAGAACTTCTGCCAGGGTATGTCGGCGAGCGAGGGCAGCGGCGAGGCGGGTGCGCCCCGGTACGCTTGCGGGAGTTGCGCGTCGGGCGGCGTGGTCGGCGTCTTCGGCGTGCACGACGCAAAGAGATAGGTCAGCGCCATGACGATGACGCCGATCTTCATGCGGGGTCCTCATGCGGCGCGGGTGCGACGTTCGCGCCGGGCCGTTTGCGCGAGGTCGCGTTGATGAGCCGCTGGACCAGCAGGTAGAGCGACGGGATGACGAAGACGCCGAACACCGTCGCGGCCAGCATGCCGCCGAACACCGCCGAACCCAGCGAGTGGCGCGAGGCGGCGCCGGCGCCGGAAGGAAGCATGAGCGGAACGACGCCGATGATGAACGCGAACGAGGTCATCAAGATCGGCCGAAAACGGATCTGTGCGGCTTCGAGGGCAGCCTCGAAGATGGGCAGACCATCCTTATCGTGGCGCTCGCGCGCGACCTCGACGATCAAGATCGCGTTCTTCGCCGCAAGGCCGATGAGCATGATCAGGCCGATCTGCACGTACGTGTCGCTGTCGAGCTTCCAGAGAACGACCGATAGGAACGCGCCGAACACGCCGAGCGGCACGCCCATCAACACCGCGAACGGGATGAGCCAACTCTCGTAGAGCGCCGCGAGTACGAGGAAGACCAGCACCAGCGACAAGATGAAGACCTGCGACTGCGCGCCGCCGGCCGCAATCTCCTGAAATGCCGTGCCGGCCCATTCGTAGGTGTACCCGGCGGGTAGCGTCTTGGCGACTTCGGCCATGGCGGCGATCGCTTGTCCCGAACTGTAGCCCGCTTGCGCGGAGCCCGTGATCTCGGCCTCGCGCAGGCCGTTGAAGCGCTGGATCTGGTCGGCGCCCACGATCGAACTGACCTTCGTCAGCGTCGAGAGCGGAACCATGGTGCCCGATGCATTGCGCGCGAAGATCGACCCGATATTGGCCGGCGTGGCGCGGAAGGCGGGTTCCGCCTGGATCATCACCTTCCAAGAGCGATCGAACAACGTAAAGTCGTTGACGATGGCGCCGCCGAGATAGGCTTGTAAGTTCAGGAAGATGTCGCTGACGTTGACGCCGAGCGACTTCGCTTTGTCGCGGTTGATGTCGAGCTGGAGTTGGGGCACGTTGCTGCGCATGCCGTTGTTGACGCGGGTCAGTTCGGGCCGCTCCGAGGCGGCCTGAGCGATCTTGGCCGTCACCTCGGCGAGTTGCGCGATCGAGTGGCCGCCTCGATCTTCCAGTTCGAAATTGAAACCCGACGCGTTGCCCATGCCCGGAATCGTGGGGGGGATGAACGGAAAGGCGACGGCCTGCGGATACGCGCTGACCTTCGCGTACGCGGCCAGCAGGATCGACTTGAGGCTTTTCTCCTTGGACGTGCGTTCGTCCCAAGGCTCGAGCGTGACCACCAGGCTCGATGAATCCGGCGTAACCGTGTTGCTGATGAGGTTGAAGCCACCGAGCGAAATCACGTCGTGCACGCCGGGAATCTGCTTGATGTCGTGTTCCATGCTCGTGGTCACCGAATCGTTGACGTCGAGCGCCGAGCCGTACGGTAGCTGGATCGAGACGAAGAAGACGCCTTGGTCTTCGTTCGGAACCAGACCCGTGGGCAGCTTGACCGCCATGTAGCCGTCGGCGACGTAGAAGAGCAGGAGCACGGCGAGCACGATGAACGAGCGCCGCAAAAGAATTTGCAGCGACCAGGCATACGCGGCCGTCGTCTTGGCGAAACCGCCGTTGAAGCGATCGATCAGCCAGCCGAAGGGGCCCCAGAGCCGGCCCTTCTTACCGAGAATCAGCGTACACAGCGCCGGCGTCAAGGTCAGCGCGACGACCGACGAGATCAAGACCGAGACCGTCAGCGTCAGGGCGAACTGACGGTACAACTGGCCCGTGATGCCGCTGACGAACGCCGAGGGCAAGAAGACTGCGGTCAACACCAGCGCGATGGCGATGATCGGCCCGGTCAATTCGTCCATCGCGCGCTCGGTCGCGGCAACGACGTTCATGCCTTCTTCGACGTGCTTTTCCACCGCCTCGACCACGACGATCGCGTCGTCGACCACGATGCCGATGGCCAGTACGAGTCCGAAGAGGGTCAAGGTGTTGATGCTGAATCCGAGCGGAATGAAGACGGCGAAGGTGCCGACGAGCGAGACCGGTACGGCGAGCATCGGGATGAACGAGGTCTTGAGGCTGCCCAGGAACAGGAGCACCACGAGCACGACCAGCACGATCGCTTCGAACAGCGTGTGCAGCACGTCGTTGATCGACTCGGTGACGAACGTGGTGCTGTCGTACGAAACGGCGTAGGCGATGCCCGGAGGAAACGCCTTGGCCAATTGATCCATCGTCTTGCGGACGTTTTTCGCGGTGACGATCGCGTTGGCGTCGGGCGCCTGATAGAGCAGGATGACCGTCGCGTTCTCGCCGTTGAGCCGGCCGACGGAGTTGTACGACTGCGCGCCGAGTTCGAGGCGCGAAACGTCGCTGAGCCGCAAGAACGAACCGTCGGGGTTCGTGCGGACGACGATGTTGCCGAATTCCTTGGTGGTCGCGAGCTGTCCCTGAGCGTTGAGGGTCAGCTGGAATTCGGTGCCGGCCTTGGCCGGCGGGTTCCCGACCTGGCCCGTCGGAATCTGGACGTTTTGGTCCTTGATCTGGGCTTGCAGGTCGCTGGCTTGCAGGCCCAGATTGGCGAGTTTATCCGGCCGGACCCAGGCGCGCATCGCGTAGTCGCGCTTGCCCACGATCGTGTTATCGCCCACGCCTTCGACCGCGGCCAAGCGATCGACCAAATTGATCGACGCATAGTTGCTGAGGTAGAGCGCGTCGTAAGCGTTACCGGGCGAGTAGAGGCTGACGATCATCAGCAACTGCGGCGACTTTTTCTTGACGGTGATGCCGTTCTCGACCACCGACGAGGGCAGACTGCCCGAGGCCTGTTGGACCCGGTTCTGCACGTCGATGGCGGCCTGCTGCAGATCGGTGCCGACCGCGAAACTGCAGTTGAGCGTGTAGACGCCCTGCGACGTGCTCGTCGACTGCATGTAGATCATCTTGTCGGCGCCGTTGACTTGCTTTTCGATCGCGGTCGCGACGGCTTGCTCGACGACGGTGGCGCTGGCGCCCGGGTAGGTGGCCGTGACCTGCACGAGCGGCGGCGCGATCGGCGGAAACTGCGAGATCGGCAGGCTGACGATCGCGAGCGACCCGAGCAACACGATGATGACCGAGAGGACGATCGCGAAGACCGGACGGTGGATGAAAAATCGAGCCATCTAGTTCGGCATCAGGGCCTTGCGCCGGCGGCGTTGGTGACGACGACGCGCTCGCCGGGCCGGACCTTTTGCGTGCCCTGCGCGACGACGCGTTCGCCCGCCTTGAGGCCGTCTTCGACGACGAAGAAGTTGCCGTAGCGCGGCCCGAGCGTAAGCGAGCGGAGTTGGATCGTATCGCCCGGCGCGACGACGTACGCGGTGGTCGCGCCTTGCGTCTGGACGACGGCCGTCTGGGGCACGAGCACGGCGTTGGGCCGGTCCTGCGTGGTCAGCCGGACGCGCGCGAACTGTCCCGGCCGCAGCGTGCCGTCGGGATTCGGAAAGGTCGCCTCGACGGCGATCGTGCCGGTCTTGGTATCCAGGGTGCGGTTGACGGCGTAGAGCCGGCCTTTCTCCGGATAGATGCTGTTGTCGGCGAGCTCCAACTCGAGCGGCTGCTCGAAGAGCGAGCGCTGACGCGGATCGTTCTTCTTATTGACCAGCTCGATGTAGGTGACTTCGTCGACGGAGAAGTTGACTTGGATCGGGTCGATCGTCGAGATCGTGTCGAGCACCTGATCGCCGGCGCTGCCCACCACGTTGCCCTGATCCACCGCCAGGAAGCCGATCAGCCCGCCGACCGGCGCGTAGATCGTGGTGTAACTCAGATTGAGCTTCGCGTCCGAGAGCTGCGACTTGGCGTTCAAAATGGCGGCCGTCGCCTGCTGGATGCCGACCTCCTGATCCACTTTCGCGTTGGTCAATTGCGCGATCGCGCCCGCCAGGTCGGCGCGCGCCGTCTCCTGGCTGGCCAACGCGTTGTCGAGGTCCTTCTGAGGCACCGCTTTCGCGGCGGCCAAGGGCGTCATGCGCGCGACCGTGAGGTCGGCGCGATGTAACTCGGACTTTTTGGCATCGACGGCGGCTTGCGCTTGTGCGACCGGCTGCGTGTCGCGGGCCTTGATCAGGTCGGCGTTGCTCTTGAGCAGGGATGCGTTGGCCGCTTGAACGGCCGACAGATATTTGTCTTGCTGAATCTTGAAGAGGAGTTGCCCTTGGCGCACGAGCGACCCGGGTTTGAAGTAGACGTTATCGAGCGTGCCCTGGACGCGCGCTTTGACGTCGACCGACTGCATCGCGGCGGTGGTCGCAACGAATTCGGCCGTGATGGGCACCGTTCGCTGAACGACCGTGGCGGCAACGATGGCGACCGGAGGCGCGGATGCGCTCGCCGAGGCTTCGTGATGCGCGCCCCCACAGCCGGCGAGCAAGATGAGCGCGACGACGCTCGCGAGCCTCGAGCTCTCACGCGCCGGTGTCGTTGCCGCCCGTCCTACCAAAGGACGCGTTCCGCCAATGGAAAGACAACGACGTGAGCGAGATGCTTCCAGCCCGATCCCCTTTCGCGTTGACGGCGGGTCGACTAGCGAGCAGGCGTTCGACGGCTTCCCGCGCTTTCCCGGTGGCCGCTTTACGCTGTGCGGGGGGACGCTATTGCAGCTTGTCCTCGATACGCGCGCGAAATTTCGAACGCTCTAAAAGGTAGCGCTCGTGCGTTCCTTCGGCTACCTTCTCGCGTTCGTCGAAGGCAGCCACCGCGAATTGGATGCGGCGTCCGTCGACGGCGATCACCTCGACTTCGGTGCGCACGATGAACCCGACGGGGGTCGGCGCCAAGTGCTCGACGTCGATGTGAGAGCCGAGCGTCACGTCGTCGGGGCCGAGCGCCGGTCCGAGGCAGTGGACCGCGGCCTCCTCGATCAATTGGATCAGCATCGGTGTCGAAAGGACGTCGACGCCTTTGTTTCCGGCCTTCTCGGCCGTCATCCATTCCTCGACGCGCGTCTGGCTCCGGTAAGAGCGACCGATGTCGACCTTGACGCCCATGCAGGGGGATACTCCGGGGGGGCGCCCGCTCCCGCCTCTGAACCTGGGAATCTGCCGTGAATCAAATCTTGCCTCGCTCGCGTACAATAGCGCGTGAGGTCGGAGGCTGAGAGGAGTACCATGACCGGTCGTGCATTTGCACTGGCCATCGCGCTGACGGTCGGCGTCGCGGGGTGTTCGAAGGGCCAGCAGGCGAAGCTGGGGCCGCCGCCCCTCGCCGTCGACGTCTCGAAGGCTGCCCAACGGGACATCGCGACGTACGTCACGCTCGACGGCCAGATCGCGCCGCTTCAGGAGTCGACGCTGAGCTCGCCCCAGTCGGGTACGCTGTCGCAGGTGCTGGTCAACGAAGGCGAGCGCGTGCGCGAGGGCCAGCTCCTGGCCCGCCTCGACACCGCCCAACTGCAAGCCCAACTCGACGCCAACGTGGCGGCAGTGGCCCAGAGCGAGGCGCGCCTGCGCAGTTCGGCCTTTCAGGCGCCGATCTCGTCGCAGCAGTACAAGTCCGCGGTGTCGCAGGCGGAGCAGAACTTGCAGCAGGCGCAGAACCGGGTCGCAACCGACGTCGCGGCGCTGAAGAACGCGAAGCTCGTCTACGACAGCAATCTGCAATTGTCGACGCAGGGTTACGTCGCCAAGACCGCCCTCGAGCAATCGCGCGCAGCCTTCGTGGCCGCCGAACAAGAATTGCACAACGCGCAGCAGGCCATTCCGCCTGCGGAAGCCGCGCTCGCTACCGCGCGCTCGAACACCGATCAAACGAAGGTGGATCAAGCCACGATCGAAACGAACCGGGCCGCGCTCGAGCAGGCTCAGGCAAACGTCAAGCTGCTGCAGACACAGATCGCGCAGTCGTCGATCTATGCGCCGTTCGACGGAGTCGTCACGCAGCGGCTGCTCGACCCCGGCGCCTACGCCGGACCGAATCAGCCGGTGGTTCGCGTCTCACAGCTCGATACGGTCTACATCAATGCCAACGTCCCCGATGAGGACCTCGGCTTCATCACCCCGGGCAAGGAGGCCACCTTTACCAGTGCGAGCCTTCCCGGCCGCACATTCGTGGGCAGGATCACCGACGTCAATGCGACGCCGACTTCCGGCACGCTGTCGTATCGGGCCCGAATCCGGCAGCCGAATCCGGACGGAACGTTGCGTGGCGGCATGCTGGTCAGCGTTCGCGTGCGCGACCAATTCCATCGCAACGCGATCGTCGTTCCGCGGACCGCGATCTTCCAAACCGATCAAGGCCCCAACGTTTACACCGTCGTCGATGGAAAGGCAAAATTGCTACCGGTGCACTTGGGATTACAGACGGATACGCTTTCTGAAGTGGTGGGCAGCGGCGTTCGACCGGGCACGGACGTGATCACGACCCGTCCCGACGCCTTGCAAAACGGCAGCGTGGTCGCGGTGAACGGCGCCGCGCCGGCCGGAGCACACTGAGGCTCATGAATTCGCGTCTGCTCATCCACACCGCGGGCGTAGCCGCCGCGGCTTTTGCTCTGGCCTTCGCGGCTTCGACGCCGGCGCGCGGCGCGAGCACGCATCAGCCCGCGCCGGTGGCCGCGGCCGGCACCCCGGGGCCGCCCGCGGTGCTGCCGCCCTCGAATCTGCCCACGCCGTATCCCGAGGTCACGCTCGGGCCGGCCAACGCTCCCACGAGCTTGCCCTTCCCGGCGTACGGTTCGCCCGTGCCGGGCGTCGGAAAAGGTCCGGCGCCGAGCGGGCTGCCGCAGATCGTCACGCTCAAGCAGGCCGAGGACATCGCCTTCGCGCGCGTGCCCACGCTGGCCAGCGCGCGCGCCGACGCCGGCATCGCCCACGCGGCGGTGCGTCTGGCGCAGACGGGATATTTGCCCAGCCTCGCCGGCACGGGTTCGACCACGCACACTAACGAGCAAAACGGCGGCTCGACGCGCTCGGGCTTCGTAACGGTCGCGCCCGAGTACAACACCACCGACAACTCGCTGTCGGTCGGGCTGAAGCAATTGATTTGGGACGGCGGCAAGATCGCCGCTTCGATCCGCTCGGCGTCGTACGCCGAAACCGCATCGGTCGACAACTATAAGCGCGATTTGCAGACCGTGGCGTACAACGTGGCCCAAGCGTATTACAATGCACTCTTGGCCGAGCGTTCCACCGCGGTCGCGGTCGAAACCGTCAAGCTCGACCTCGTGCAAGAAGATCTGGTGCGAGCTTCGATCCGCGCCGGCACCGAGGCGCCGACCGACCTGGCCACGGCGCAATTACCCACCGCTCAGGCTCGCGTCGCGTTGGTCAAGGCGCAAGCCACGGAATACGACGCGATCGCTACGTTCGCGAATGCGATGGGCTTGGATTCCAACACCTTCATCGAACCGTACGACGACACGCCGGTCAATTCCACGGGCTCCGTCTCGACGATTCCGGTTCCCTCGTACGACAAGGCGCTGGTGCGCGCGTACGCTTTGCGCCCGGACTTCGACGCCTCGCTACGCACGGTGCAATCGAGCCAAGCGGCACTGCGTTCGGCCAAGCTGGGCCTCTTCCCGACGTTGTCGGGTTCGGCGTCGTTCGGCACGGCCTCGACCAACTCTCAGGCGGGCGCGTACCTCAACAACAACAGCATCGGACTGGTGCTGAGCGTGCCGTTGTACGACCAGGGCATCACCGCGGCCAACGTCTTACAGGCGCGCTACACGCTCGACAATTCGAATGCGGAACTCGAGACGGCGCGTCAAAATCTACAACTCGCCGTGAAGCAGGCGTTGGTGAATCTCGTCGCCGCGCGCTCGCAGCTCGATGAAGTTCAAGCCGAGGTCGCAAAAGCCAACGAGGTCCTGCGGGCGACGCAGGCGCAGTACCGCGCCGGCGTTACCACGCTGCCCCTGTTACTCAACGCGCAGGTGGGCATTACGCAGGCGCTGGTCGACCAGGTCAGCGCGGTCTACTCGCTGCGCCAGGCCGAGCAGACCTATCTCTACACCGTCGGGGCCAACACGCCTTAGCGGGACTGGGTTCACCGTACCAAGGGGAGCGCGAGGCACCGTGGCAAAGGCTCAGGGCCATGGATTCTCGCGCCTTCCCAGCGCTCCTGACGGTTGCGTGTCTTCTCGCGGGCTGCACGAAAGTGTCGACCGCGCCGTCTTCCTCCGCCCCCGGTGCGGCCTCCGGAAGCCGAAACCCGTGGACGCATCCCGACCGGCTGGTGTACGGTGAAGCCCAGGATGTCAAATCCCTGAATCCGATGTTGGCCACGAGCGCCGGGGCGCTCGACCTCTCGATGTTCGTGTTTTCTTACGCCGTGCGCTATGACGAGCACTCGCAGCCCCACCCCGACGCGTTGCGCGAGTTGCCCACGATCGCGAACGGCGACGTTAGCAAAGACGGCCTGACGCTCAAGTACAAGCTTCGACCGAATATCTATTTTCACGACGGCGTTCGTCTGACGTGCCGCGATCTCGAATTCACCCGCCAAGCCGTCATGAACCCCAAGAACAACGGCATCACGCAGGACGGCTATAAGGATATCGCCTCGATCGACTGTACCGATCCACTCGTGGCGGTCATCCACATGAAGCGGATCTACGCGCCCTTTCTGCAACAGCTCTGGGGCGTCAACGGCAACGCGCCGATTCTCCCAGAACACATCCTGGCCAAATACGACGACGATAAGGGCTCGTTCAACACGGCGCCGTATCAGGCGCTGCCCATCGGCAGCGGGCCGTATCAGGTGGTGCGTTGGGATCGCGCCTCGCAGGTCGTGCTCAAGGCCTTCGACCGCTATTACTTGGGCAAGCCGAAGATCGCCGCCGTGGTCTACAAGATCGTGCCCGACGACAATACGCTCGTCGAAGAATTGAAGACGCACGAGATCGACATGGCGATCCACGTCGGCGCCGACAAGTGGCCGGAGATGCAGCACATCCCCGGCGTGGTCGCCGATACGGTGCCCGTGTTCACCTACAACCACATCGACTTCAACCTGCGCCGGCCGCTCTTCGCCGACGTGCGGGTGCGGCGCGCGCTGGCGATGGGTCTCGACCGCAAGGCCTTTCGCGACAAGATCGCGCACGGACTGGGCGACCTCACCGACACCGCGCTCTCGCCGCGCATCTCCTGGGCTTGGACCGGCGACACCGCCCATTACGATTATGCGCCGGCCAAAGCCGCGGCGCTCTTGGACGAGGCCGGCTGGAAGGCCGGTCCGGACGGCATTCGGGTGAAAGACGGTCAGAGGCTGGCGTTCAATTTCTCGACGCAGACCGAAAGTACGTCCGGCAAGGCGATCGAGGAGTTGGCCCAAGCGATGTGGCGTCAACTCGGCGCGGACGTGTCCGTGAAGAACGCGCCCACCGCGCAATTCTTCGATAACTCCGCGAGCGGCGTACTCCAGGGCGGCCGGTACGACGTGGCGGGCTTCGCCTGGGGCGGTGCGGCCGATCCCGACGATAGCGCCGTCTACTCGGCGCACAACATGGCCCCGCGCGGGCAGAACGCCCTGTTCTGGGACGATGCGGTCGCGACCAAGGCCATGGACGACGAATTGTCGACCGTCGATCGCGCGCGCCGGCTCGCCGATTTCAAGATCGAACAGCAACGCTTCGCCGCGGACGTACCTTCGATCGTGCTGTACTACCGTCAAGAACCCGAAGCCTACAACTCGGACCTCAAGGGCTACAAGGCCTCGCCCGTCATCGCACCGTTCTGGAATCCGCAGGAGTACTCGTTGTGAACTTTTTGAATCGGCGCACCGCGCTCGCGTTATCGGCGGCGACGCTCGCCGCCGCCTTGTGTTTCGCGCCCGCCGTGCGTAGCGCGGATGCGCCGAGGCAGAACTCGTTTACGCACCCTCACGTGCTCCGCTTCGGAGACATCGGCGACGTCGACGGGCTCAACCCGATGTTCAACCAGCAGTTGATTCTGAGCCACATCACGTCGCTGACGATGGCCTACTTCGTGAAGTACGACATCCACAACCATCCCATCCCCGAACTCTTGACGGTGGTGCCCACGCAAGCCAACGGCGGGATCTCCAGCGACGGCAAGACGTTTACGTTCCACCTGAGGCGCGGGGTGAAGTGGTCGGACGGCGCGCCGTTCGACGCCGACGACGTCGTGTTCTCGGAACAGCAGATGCTCAATCCCAAGAACAACATTCTCAGCCGCGACGGTTGGGACAAGATCGCCAAGGTCGACGAGCCCGATAAGTATACGGTCATCTTTCACATGAAGGAGCGGTACTCGTCGTTCCTGCCTACCTTCTTCGGAACGGCCGGCGCGAATCCGGCGATCATTCCGAAGCACGTGCTGGAACATAGCGCCGACCTCAACACCGATCCGTACAACGCCAAGCCGATCGGCATTGGCCCGTTTCGCGTGGTGGAGTGGCGACGCGGCGACCGGGTGATCATGGAGGCCAACCCGTATTATTTCCGCGGCCGGCCCAAGCTCGAACGGGTGGAGTATCACATCGTGCCGAGCCGCGACACGATCGTAACCCAGTTGCAGACCGGCGAACTGGACATGTGGCCGATCGCCGCCCGCGCTTACTATCCGCGCTTGCAGGCGCTCAAGGGCTTCACCACCATCAAGCAGGCGGGCTACGGCTTCGGGCACATCGACTTCAACCTCAACCGGCCGCTGCTCGCCGACGTGCGCGTGCGTCGCGCGCTCGCCTGGGCCATCGACCGCAACGTGCTGCGCGATAAGGTCGGGCACGGCATCGGCATCGTGCAAAACGGCATCTACGCTCCCACCAGCCCGTTCTTCGATGCGAGCATCAAGACGACGCCGCAAGACGTTCCCAAGGCCAACGCGCTGCTCGACCAAGCCGGCTGGAAGCGCGGCGCCGACGGCATACGCGTCAAGGACGGCCAGCGCCTCTCGGTGGAGTTCGTCTCGAACACCGGTAGTCCGGATACCGATACGCAGATCGAGTTGATCCGCGGTTGGTGGAAGGAGATCGGCGTCGAACTCGACCGCAAGAATTACGACCCGACCCTGCTCTTCGCGCAACCCGAGGCGGGCGGCATCGTCAACAACAGCAAGTTCGACGCGATCGTCTTCGCTTGGTACCTGAACTCCGTCGGCGACCTTTCGGGCTTGTACGGCTGCCAGAACTTTTCGCCCAAAGGCCAGAACGTGCTGCACTGGTGCAATAAGCGGGCGCAGGCGGCGATGGATGCCGCGCTTCGCGAATACGACGAAGGCCGGCGCAAGCAGTACGTCGACATCGTGCAGGAAGAGCTAGCGAAGGACGTGCCGACGTACGTGACCAGCATCGCCGAGGACATCTACGCCTACAACTCGGACCTCAAAAACTTCCACCCGAACGCGGTTTCCTCGTTCGACGACTTCATGAACGTGGATATCTGATCGTGAAAAAGACGCTCGCGCCATTTTTGGCCGTCGCCCTGCTCGCCGGTTGCACGAAAGTCGGTACCACGTCGCCCGGCACGGCTGCGTCCGGCGGCGACGAGGGAGCGGGACGTCATTCGTACACCGAAGCGCATACGCTGCGGTATTCCTCGGCGGAAGATCCGACGGGCCTCAACCCGTTGACCGCGACCCAGACGATCGTATCGTACATGGCATCCTTGACCGGCGCGTGGCTGGCCAAGACCGACGCCCACGGCGAGGTCACGGTTCCCGAACTCGCCACCGTCATCCCCACGCAGGCCAACGGCGGCGTCAGCGCCGACGGGAANNGACGTGGTGTTCTCCACCAATCAAGTGAACAATCCGAACAACAACGTGGTCAGCCGCGACGGCTGGGAACTGATCAAGAAGATCGACGAGCCCGACAAGTACACGGTCGTGTACCATCTCTCGAAGCCCTACTCGTCGTATTTGCAGACGTTCTTCACCACGGGAAGCGCGAACCCGGCGATCATGCCGGTGCACATCCTCAAGGGTGCCAAAGAACTCAACGACGTTCCGTACAACTCCGCGCCGATCGGTACGGGTCCGTTCAAATATCAGGAGTGGAAGCGCGGAGACTCGGTCGTGATGGTGCCCAACCCCACGTATTGGCGCGGGCAACCGAAACTGCAGAAGATCGAATTCAAGATCATTCCCGATCGCAATACGGTGCTCGAGCAGATGCGCACGCACGAACTGGACCTGTGGACGCCGGTCGCGCCGCACTTCGTGCCCGACCTGCGGAAGATCGAGGGCGTTACGATCTTCTCACAGCCCAGCTTCTACTTCGACCATATGGATTTCAACACGTCGCACCCGGCGCTGCGCGATCCGATCGTGCGCCGCGCGCTGCGCTACGGCGTCGACCGCAAGACGCTGCTCGACAAGATCCGCTTCGGGCTCTATTTGCTCGACGAGTCGCCGGTGACGCCGGCCAGCACGCTCTACCACCTCAACCTGCCGCTGGTGCCGTTCGATATCGCCAAGGGCAACCAACTGCTCGACGCCGACGGCTGGAAGCGCGGCGCCGACGGCGTGCGCGCGAAGGACGGCGTGCGGCTCAGCCTGGAGTATGCGACCGCGACCGGCACGCCGGATACCGACACGCAGATCGAACTGATCCGCGGCTGGTGGAAGCAGCTCGGCGTGGAGATCACGGTAAAGCACTATCTGGGTTCCGTGTTCTTCGCGCCGATTGAACAGGGCGGCATCATCTACGGCGGCAAGTTCGACGTGGTCAACTTCGCCTGGGGAACCGATCCCAACGAAGACCTCTCCAACTTGTACTCGTGCGATCGCTTCCCGCCCAACGGACAGAACGACCCGCGCTGGTGCAACAAGGCCGCTTCGGCCGCGATGGACCGCGCCAAGGAAAGCTACGCTCGAACTGCCCGCAAAGCGGACATCGCGCTGCTTCAGCACGCGGTGTACGACGACGTCCCGACCATCGTGCTCGACGCTCAGAACGCTTTCTACGCGTATAACTCCGACCTGCGCAACTGGCACCCCAACCCCGTGTCGCCCTTCGACGACATGTTGAACGTCGACATCTAACCCGTCCGAGAGGATCGATGCGTTTCATCTACGGTTTCGTCTTCGCGCTGGCGCTGCTGGGCGGCGCCGTATTCGCGGCGGTCAAGACGGGCAGCATTCCGGCCAATGCCGACTCTAAGCCTTCGTTCCTGGAGAAGTGGGTGGCCAAGACCTCGCTGCACGCGACGATCGCACGCGATACGAAGGACTTGAACGATCCCTTGCAACCAACCAACGACAACTTGAGCGCCGGCGTGAAACTCTACGCGGCCAACTGCGCCGTCTGCCACGGCGCGGCAGACGGCAAGCCGTCAAACCTCGCGCAGGGCTTCAGCATCGAGGCGCCCCAGCTGGCGAAGGACGGCGTGACCGACGATCCGGTCGCGGTATCCTACTGGAAGATCAAACACGGCATCCGTTTCACCGCGATGCCGTCCTTCGCCGCAACGCTCACCGACGATCAGATTTGGCAACTCTCGATGTTCGTCGCGCAGATGGACAAGTTGCCGCCCGACGTCGACGCGGAATGGAAGGCGGTTCCGAGCGCCGCCACCACCGCAAGCCCTTAGTCTCGAGCCGGCGCGCGCAGCCCGCGCGCCGCTGCGACGGCCAGGGCCAGGCAACCTGCCAGCGAGCAGGCGCGCAGCGCCGCCCAGACCGCGTCACGTTTGCCGAGGCCCGTGGCGAGTTGCTCGCTGCGCCAGACCGCGGCGTTGCCGAGCGTTCGTTCGACGCGGAAGTCTGCGGGCAAGGCGTCGGGCCAGATGGGCAGCGGATGCGTTGCCGCGGCGAGTCCGGCGAGCGCGACGAGCGGCACCACGGCCAGCGGCCAGAAGCGGCGCCGGCCGAGGTCGCGCGCGCCGAGCCCGGCCAGCGCAAGCGCCGCGACCGCCGCCAAACAGACGCTCTGCAGCAAGCCCGTCGGGCGCTGGGCCAGGCCGAGCCAATCGACGGCAATGCACACGGTTGCGCACGAAGCGACGACCCACGTGCGGCCCGTGCAACGCACGGCACAGAGCAGGGCCGGAAAAAACGCGATCGTGAAGTCGTGCTCGTGCGCGAAGGGTAACGCCAGCGGCAGTGCGGCTGAGGTGACGGCGAAACGCTCGATGCCGCCGTAGCGCTTGCCGGCAAAGAGCGCGACGAGCGCCGCCGCAACCAAGAGCGTCGCCGCGAAGCCGACGGCACGGGCGCTCTCCGCCGGCGCGCCGAGTCCCCCCGCGACGGCGCCGAGCGTGGTTTGAATCGCGATGCCCGATTCGGCCGAGGCGTGTTCGCCGAGGTTCGTCAGGTACTGTCGCAGGCCGTCGAGCGCGCCGAGCGCCGCCGCCGAACAGCCGATCGCGACGGCGCCCGCCAGCGCGAAGGCGAGCGTGGCGCGCCGCTCGGGCAGACGGGCGACGAGGGCGATGCCGAGGTTCGGCTGCAGCGCCGCGACGAGCGCGCCTGCCGCAGCGGCGAAGACGTTTCGCCCACGCAGCGCGAACTGCGCGGCCACCATCGCGGCGCACGCGAGCACCGCTACCTGTCCGAGCGCGAGGCCGCTGGTCAGCGGGCCGAAGCCCGCGCCGAGGGCGAGCGCCGCGACATACTCGAAAACCGACGCGGCCGGTGCGACCAGGCGCAGCGAGCCCGCCGCCAGCAGTGCGAACGACAGCGCCAGCACGATCGACCAGAGCAGCGCCGCGCGCGCATAGTCCAGGCGCGCAAACGCCGCCCAGAGCGGCAATCCGAACGGCGGCCCGACGAAGGGCAGGAGTTCGTCGCGCCCGGCGTCGACCCCGGGCACCAGACGCTCGCTGCGCCAGAGTTGACGCGAGTACGGATCGTCGCCGGCGTTGCGCGCCGCGCCCGCGGAATGGTACGCTTCGAAATCGCGCATGGCGGGACCGGGCGTTGCGATCGGGCGCAGCACGAGTGCGAGCGCGAAGGCGCACACCGCGCCCGCAAGCGCCGCGCGTCGCGTCGCGGCGTCGCTCAGTGGGGAACGGTCACGCGCGACGCCAGCATCGCGGCGAACAGGAAACCGGCCAGGCCGAAGTACGCGATCGCAACGCCCGCGCGCTGCGTAACGGTCAGCGTGTGGTAGGCATCGTTGCCGGTATTGCGCCATGCGGCGATGGCTTGCGGCACGCTCATCAGCAGGAGGATCAGGATCAGCGGGTTCCACCAATGGAAGGCAATCGCGGCCACGACGAGCGCCCCGAGCCCGAAGATCCAGATGCGCGGCGAAACGGCGCCGACGATCCGGCCGCCGTCGAGCGGCAACGCCGGCGCCAAATTGAAGAGGTTGAGGAAGAAGCCGACGTACGCCGCCGCCATCCAAAACTGATCGCCCGTGGCTTGCGCCGTCAAGTAACATGCGAGCGCGCCGAGCGTTCCGAAGAGCGGGCCGCCGAGCGCGACGTACGCTTCCTCGAGCGCCGAAGCCGGCCGGCCTTTCAACTGGATCAACGCGCCCAAGCCCGGGATGAAGTACGGCAGGCTCGCTGGAACGCCGTACAAACGCATGACCAGCGCGTGGCCGAGCTCGTGCACGAGCAGCAAAACCGTGAAGGCCAGGGCAAATTTCCAGCCCCAAAACAGCGCGTAGAACCAGACCGAGGCGAAGAACGAAAAGCCGCTCAGGAGCACCTTCGCCCCGACCGCGAACCACTTGAGATTGAGCAGAACCAGGAGCAGCGTCTTGAATTTGGCCGCGACCAGTCCCAGGCCCACCGCGGCCGTACCGGCAGTCTTCCACCGCTCGCCCTGCTTTGGCGGCGGCGGAATGTATTCGCCTTCGTAGACCGGCGGCTGAGCGGGAGCGGGAGCTTGCACGTCGGCGGTCTTCGCGCTCGGGGCACGCGGCTCCCTAAGTGGCGCCCGGCGCTGCCCGATATCGAGGTGCGGCGCATCTTTTTGCACTGGACGGCGGGCGACTATCGCACGGTCTTCCCAGCCTATCATTTCTGCGTCGCGCTCGATGAAGACGGCCTGCCGATCGTCTGCGAAACGGCCGATCTGCGCGCGAACGCACGCGCGCTTTCGGCCGCGGACGAAGGCTACGCGGCGCACGTTGCGGGTCGCAATTCGTTCGCCTGCGGTCTCGCGGTGGCGGGCATGGCCGGCGCCGCACCGCACGACTTCGGAGCCTTTCCGCTACGCGAGGACATGCTCGACGCGCTCTGCACCGTGGCCGCGGCGATCTGTGCGCGGTATCGCATTCCGATCCGGGCGGAGTTCGTGGGCACACACGCGGAGGCGGCGGTCGAAGACGGCTATTTTGGGTCCGGCGACGAGCAACGCTGGGACATCGCGCGCCTCGCAGCCGACGCTCGGCCGCTCGTTCCCGAGGATGCAAAGCGCGTGGGCGACGCACTCCGCGCCCGGATAAGCCGAATGGCGGAAGCGTTCGTTGAGGGTTCCGCCGCGCGTCGCACAGAAGCGCCGGGCACCCCTTTCCCGGAGGTACACCCCATGGCCGAGCACACCCACGCTCACGCGCACGAAGACGGCACGGCCCACGCGCACGAGCACGAGCATCACGACCACGAACACGACCACGAACACGCCGAACACGCCCACGCGCACAGCCACGACGAGCACGGCGAGCACGAGCACGCGCACGCGCACGAGGCCGGACACGAGCACGACCACGAGCATCATCACGATCACGACCACGACCACGATCACGCGCACTAAAGCGCGAGCGACGGCGCGGTAGGCGGCCATGGGCCGTCCTTCGGGCACCGGGCGGGCCGGTCCGACCCGCTCGGTGCGTCTCCCTCGCGCGCTCGACGAGTGGTTCGTGCAGCGCCTCGACCTGAAGCCCGAAGCCTCGGCTACGGAGCTGTTGGTGTCGCTCGTGCACGGCGGTTTACGCTTGCGCGACGGCTACATGGCCGTGCACCGCCGTTCGCTCGAACACTACGTCGCCACGGGCCAGGGCGAGGCATATCGGCTCTACCGGCGCTGCCTGCTCGATACGTTCGGTGCGCAATACGTCGACCATCTGGAGCGCTGGCTCGCTGCCGACGGCATCGCCGTCACGTTCGCCGACACGGCGGAAAGCGGTTCGCTCAGAGCTTAGTGGCGTAGGTCATGCGCACGGCGCGCTTCTCCGTTGGATGAAAGTGATAGTCGGGAATTCCGGCCGAGCCTTTGAAGCCGGGTGAGCCGTCGATGTTGGCGCCCAACGCCGGATTGATCAGCGGATTGTTCGCGTTGGCCGGATTCTGCGCGTCGTACGGCAGCCACGAGTTGTAGTAGTACGTGACGTCGGCCGCGTACGCGTTGAACAGGTTGAAAACGTCGAGCGACAAGTGCTGGTTCTTGTTGAACTTGGCGGTCAGTTGCGTGTTGAAGATCGTCGACGGCGGCGACTTCGCGTCGCCCTGCGTATCCAGCGTGCGCGGGCCGAAGTAGCGCATGATCAGGCTCGCCGCGTAGTGAGGCTCGTCGGCGGTCGCGCCCAGTTGCACGACCCCGTTGAGCGACTCGGGCACGCCCGTGCCCTGATGCGCCGGGTCGTCGAGAAAGCGCGCCGTTGAGGTGGCCAAGTCGGCGTTGAGCGTCAGCCAACTGGTCGTCCGGTAGTAATTCGTCAGCTCGATGCCCTTGCGCTGCGTTGGCCCCCCGAGCGACGTGGTGCCGTGATCGCCGTCGAAGATCAATTCGTTGGCCTGGTACAGTTCCCAGAGCGAAACGGTGCTGGTCAGCCGCGATGCCGAGTAACGATAGCCGATCTCCTCGCCGACCGAGCGGTTGAGCAACGGGTTCTGCAGCACCGGCGAGCCCGTGGAATCGAAGGTAGCGTGGGTCTGGGGATCGTCTACGTAGGTGACGCCGCGTACGTCGTTGGAGTGGAAGCTACTGCCGTAGTCGAGATAGAACTCGCTGTTCGGATTGAAGGCATAGGCGACGTTCATCTTTGGGCTCACCATGGCCGCCGACCCGGCGCCGCTGTTGTGCGGAAGGTATGCCGCATCGCTGAACGTGTAGTAGTCGGCGCGGATGCCGGGATCGAGGCGCAATTTGTTCAAGCGGATATCGGACTTGACGTAGATGTCCGAACCTCGCTCGACCGCGTGGTCGTCGCTCAACGTGCCGCCGGGCAGGCGGACGCGGTTCTGCACCAGGAAGAGCCCGAGCGTCGAGATGTTGTCGTTGCGCGTATCGGCTCCGATCGTCGTCGCAGAACCCGGCGTCAGGAACGATCGAGAGAGGTCGAACCCCGAGATGAAGCGTTTGTCCTCCTGTTCGCGTTGGTCACCGCACTGAAAGTCGTACGGTGCGGGCGCGATCGAATCGGGCGGAGCGTTCTTCGGCGCGGTGTATGCCGGACAGTACGACGAGTAGTTCGGCGCGCGCTGCGCTCCGGGAGCGTTGGGCGTGCAGGTCGTGAAAGCCGCGTTGCAGGTGATCGGATTTGCCGTTTCGTTATAGTAGTTGTTGCCGTCATACAAGTAATAGGTAAAGTCGGAAAAGAGGTCGAGGAAATAGTCGACGCCGTAGGCGTTGAACTTGGTGACGCCGTTGGGATCCTGGTGCTGGTACTGCGCCGAGAGGGCGTAGCGGGTCGTGTTCCCGCCGTCGCTCGGGTCGATGTATCCGAACGGGCTGAGCAACCCGGCATCCACGAGACGTTGCGGAATCTGATCGGTGGAATCGAAGGCACCGTTGTAGGCGAAGCCCGTTACGGCAAAGTTATTCTTGCCCTTGTCGATCGTGTAACGAAGAACGCCGTTGAGTTTATGGTATTCGTCCGGCTTCGCGAAGGTACCGTTGTCGTGGTAGATCTCGATGCCGTAAAGCAAGTGTCCGATGCCGACCTGCGGCGAAGCCGCGGTGAAGAAACGGTCGTACCCGAAGTCGCCGATGCCGAAGGAAGTCACCGCCGGAATGGTGTCGCGGAAGTAGAGATTGTAGGCGCCTGCGGTGGAGAAATCTCCCTGATCGGCGTAGTACGTGCCCTTCTTGAACTCGACGTAGCTCACCAGCTCGGGCATCAACCAGTTGATGTCGGTGTAGCCCTGGCCGTGGGCGTGGCTGACCATGTTGATCGGGATGCCGTCGACGGTGCTTTCCAAATCGGTGCCGTGATCGAGCTGAAAGCCGCGCAGATAGTATTGATTCGCCTTGCCCTCGCCGCTGTGCTGGCTGATGACGAGACCGGGAATCTCTTCGAGCAATTCGCCGGGGCGCAAGATCGGCCGCGTGGTGATCTGCTCGATGCCGATCGTGCCTTCGGAGGCCGCGGCCGCCGTGCCGACGAGGTTGGCGTTCCGGCCGGTCGCCTGCACCTTGCCGATCTCCCTCAGCGGTCTCGCGCTCGGGCAAGGCGCGGGTGATGCGGCCGACGGTTGCGGTGCGGACGTCGCACAGGCGCTCGGGGAGGGCGAACTCGCCGGAGAGGCCGCGGCCACGACGAGCATCAGGACCGTGACGGCGAACATGGCGACCTCCGGGCGATTGCGGGTTCGCAGGGATGACGCAAGCATGCCGCATTTGGATGGAATTCGCGAAACTTGTTTACAGCGTCTACAAAAAGACGGTGCGCGACGGGACAACCACTGCCGACGTCACGAAGCCAGCCGCGATGACTGCCACGGAGTCCCGTCGCTGAGCGCGCCGCCGAGCGGAAACCGGAGCAAACTGATAGCCGCGGGCCTGTGGCTGGCCCTCGCGCTGCTGTTCGTCGCCTGGGCTTTGCTCGTCTGGCACCCGTGGATCGATTGGTTCGGCCGGCCGCGATGAGCCAAAACGGATCCGCGGCGAAGCGCCGCATTCTGATCCTCGGCGGCGGTTTCGGCGGGATGAAGACTGCTCGCGAACTCGAGCGTCTGCTGCGGCCGGACGAGGCCGAGATCACGATCGTGAGCCGCGACAATTTCTCGTTATTCACGCCGATGTTGCCGGAAGTTTCCTCCGGCAATCTCGAGACGCGGCACGTGGTGACGCCGGTGCGCGCGCAGCTCCGCCGCTCGCATTTCATCCTCGCCGACATCCGTTCGATCGACCTGCAGGCTCGTACCGTCGAGTTGGTCTCGATCCTCAACGACGCACGGCGGACCGAGGACTACGATCAGCTCGTCTTCGCCGTCGGCTCGGTGACCTCGACGTTCAACTTGCCCGGCATCGCCGAACGTTCGCTGCCGCTCAAGACGCTCGAAGACGCGGAACGTCTGCGCAACCACGCGATCGCCATGCTCGAGCGTGCCGACGACGCGCTCGACCCGGTGCAGCGAAAGCGACTGCTGACCTTCGTCTTCGTCGGCGGCGGTTTTACGGGCGTGGAAGCGGCGGGCGANNTGCGCTTCTATCCGCGCGTCTCGCCGAGCGAGGTCGAAATCTACCTGATCGAAGGCGGGAAAAAGTTGCTGCCCGAGTTGCAGGCCGGGATGGGCGAATACAGTGCGCGCGCGCTGGAACGGCGCGGCGTGCGGGTGTGGCTGGAGGCGCTCGTTGCGGGCGCCGACGACGAGGGTCTGCGTCTCAAGGACGGACGCACGCTGCGCACGGCCACGATCGTGTGGAG
>PLFC01000030.1:1000-18730 GCA_003136655.1 Vulcanimicrobiota bacterium | reverse complement strand
CGCTCGCGTCCAGCTCGCTACCGCGGGAGCGTCTGCGAAAAGAATCCGTTCCATGAATTGTAGGCCGGACGCGACGACGGGTTGTTCGAGCCGACGATGTAGCCGTCCATGCGCGCTTGTTAAGATCGACGAGAGTCAACGGCCTCAGCCGGCGCGGGAGAGAATCTTGCGTGAAGATGAGGATCGCCGTCGTATCGGACACGCACGTCCCCCGCTTCGCCTCGCGGCTTCACGCGGCGCTCGAACGCGTCGCCGCCGCCCGGCCCGATCTGATCCTGCACTGCGGCGACTTGACCTCGCTGGAAGCCACGGAGGCGTTGGCGCGCATCGGCCCGGTCGAGGCGGTGGCCGGCAACAACGACGGCCCGGAAATCGTCGCCCGGTACGGACGGCGGAGGATCGTCACGGCCGGGGGAGTGCGCATCGGGATGGTGCACGGCGACGGCCGGCGCGGCACGACGTTGGGACGCGCGCGCGCCGCATTCGCGGAGGAGCGAGTCGACGCGATCGCGTTCGGTCACAGCCACATTCCCTACGTCGAACGACACGAAGGCGTCTGGCTCGTCAACCCCGGCTCGCCGACGGACAGGCGGCGACAGCCGCGCTTCAGTTTCGCGATCCTCGACGTATCGGGCCCGGGCTCGATCTCGCCGCGTCTGGTCTACTTTGACGCGTGACCGGAGGCAGCGTCGAAGAAACAGAAACTCAGCCCGATGCACGTGGAGAATCGAACCAGCGAACGAAGCTTGACCGTTCTGGTCATCGTCGAATCGCTCCAACTCTTCTTGATCGCGCCGCTGGCCGCCGAAACGCGCGTACCCGCCTGGACGTTCTTCTTCATGATCGCGCTCAACGTGGCCATCGTGCTCAGCGTCGTTTGGCATCGGCGGTCCGCGGCGATCGCGGTGGTCGTCGCCGCATTGATCGAAACGCTCGCGGTGGCGCTGCGCGTCTTCAGTCGGTCGACGCAAACGGAGGCGCTGGATTTCGTGGCGGCTCTGATTCTCTTGATCGCGCTGACGATCGTGGTGGGCATGACGATCTTCGGGCCGGGCCGGGTGACCGTGCATCGCGTCGTCGGAGCGGTCGCGATCTACCTCAACATTGCGCTGGCCTTCGCGTTAGCCTATCGACTGATCTCCGCACTCTCGCCGACGGCATTTTCAGCGGGCCTCGCGGCGAGCGGGCACCCGCTCACGACGCTGATCTACTTCAGTTTTTCGACGATCACGACGACGGGGTACGGCGATATCGTGCCCGTGGATCCGGTCGCCCGTTCGCTGACCAACGTGGAGTCGGTCATCGGCCAACTCTTCCCGGCGACGCTGCTCGCGCGGCTGATCACGCTCGAACTCGAGCATCGCCGCGAACTGCGTTGAGCGTAGAGTCTACTCTTCGAGTTCGCCGAAACGGCCCGCGCCGAAATCCCCGACGGCTTGACGGATTTCAGCCTCCGTATTCATGACGAACGGCCCGTATTGCGCGATCGGCTCGTCGATCGGCTCGCCGCTGAAGATCATGACGTGGGCGCCGTCCGCGTCCGCCTCGAGCGCGACCTCGCGTCCCTCATGCCCGAGGACGACGAAATCACCGGTCTTCGCGGCATGCCCGTCCCCGAATGCGAGGCCGCCGTGCAGCACCAAGATCGCCGTATTGTGCCCTGCGCCGAATGCGAAGTCCGCGCACGCTCCGGCGCCGAGCCGCACGTCGAACAGGTCGATCGGCGTGTGGGTCCTGGCCGCGCCGCGGACGCCCGCGTGTTCCCCGGCGATTACGCGGACGGTTCCGGCTCCGCCGGCCAACGCGACCGTGGGGATCGCGCCGGCTTCGAGCAGTTGATAGCCGGGAGCGTCCATCTTGTGCGCCGCCGGGAGGTTGACCCAGAGTTGCAGCATGTGCATGCGGCCGCCCTCACGCGCGAAACTCTCCTCGTGATATTCCTTATGGAGGATGCCCGAGCCGGCCGTCATCCACTGGACGTCGCCCGGGCGGATAATGCCGCCGGCGCCCGTGCTATCGTGGTGCGCGATGCTTCCCTCGAACGCGATCGAAACCGTCTCGAAGCCGCGGTGGGGATGCGGACCGACGCCGCGCCGAAGGTTCTGCGTCGGCGGATACGCGAACGGCGCGTGGTAGTCGAGCAGCAAGAACGGACTCAACGTACGCACGAGATCTCGATCGCGCGAGAAGTACCCGCTGACGCGAAAGCCGTCGCCGACCCAGTGCGGGCGGGGCGCTTTGTAGAGAGCCTCGACGCGGCGCACGCCGAGGCGCGGAAGCGTGGGCGTTCGATCGGCAATCATCGCGAACTCCTCTTCTTCTGATTCTGAGATGTTTTCACACGAGACGTTTTCACGCGAGCTGTCTTCACCGCGGCCCGGGACGCACCGACCCCGCGGGCGATAATGCCGGCAATCCCGGCAGCGAGATCGGCGTCGGGAATGCCGATGGGATCTTCGCACATGATGTGCACGATCAGAGCCCGGTAGAAGCCGACGCTGACGAGCAGGCCCGCGGCGGCGCACACGTTGGCATCCTTATCGACGCGACCCAACTCTTGCTCGGCGCGCAAATACTGCCCGATCTGCAACGACAGGCTGCGCGGGCCGCGAGCCTCGCTCCGGATCGACTCCGCATTTTTGGCAGCCAACGCGGGGTCTGCGGCGAGCATGCCGACGGCCGGAGCGATCGTGGCATAGAGCGGCAGGATGATGCCGAAAAATTCGGCGAGATTGGTCTCCACCTCACCCTTGCCGACCCGCGACAAGAGGCGCTCCACCGCTTGCTCGAAATCGCCGCGAAAATGTTCCTTGAGCGTCGCCACGATCAACTCGTCGCGGCTATCGAAGTGACGGTAAATCGTACCCTCGGCGAAACCGCCGCGACGCGCCACGCTCTGTGTGGTAACGGCCGCGAGGCCTCCCTCGCAGATCAGCGCTTCGGTCGCACCGATCAGTTGCGCCCGGGTAGCCGCTTTACGCGTCGAGATCACCGCGGGCGCCGCCTCGCATGGGTTCGCTCCGCGCCGGGGCCGCGCAGCGCGCGGCCGAGGTCGAGGCCGATCATGCCCGCGTATGCGGTCGCGGCCGTGACGACGTCTTGGCCGACCAAGACACCCGCCAAGGCCTTGGCGAGCGCGGGGCAGAGCGAGTCGCGCGCGTCCACGTCGTCAGTGCAGGAACATCGGACTGATGGCCGCGGCGCCGATCAGACCGTAGTAGCCGACGACACCGAGGGCCACGAGCGTATTGCAAGCCTTGCGTTCCCGGCCGCGACCGGCTTCCGTCGCCCGGCGGCCCCGCGATTGCGCGCCCATACCATCGCCCCCCTGGTCCTTGTGAGTAAGTCCTCACATCATATGTGAGTGCTCACTCACAAGTCAAGGGGCCGGCGGCAGTTTACTCCCTCCCCGGCGACCGAGGCCTTGACTTTGTGAGTGAGTGCTCACTATATTGTGAGCGAACACTCACTGTCGATTGGACGGGCTCGTGTCGAGAATTGCAAACTACCAATGGTCGCGCGAATCGCGCCGGAGGGCGCACGTGACGGCGGCGGCAGGCTCGCCGTGAGCGCCGTGCGCGCGCGACACATGGAACGTCGGCAGCCGTGCCCGGCCGGCGAAGCCCTCGCGGTTTCCGTCGCTTCGCGGAGTGCGATGGACGGTCGCTTCCGCGGCGGCGACCTGTTCGATGTGCTGGTGCGCTCCAACGGTTCGACCAGCGTCCTCCTCGCCGACGTTTCGTCCAAGGGCAGGCTCGGGGTCGCGCACGCCGGGCTCCTGCGAGCAGCCTTCCTGCGCGCCGCGGAGCGGTCGCACGACCCGGCGCGCATTCTGCGCGAGCTCAACGGCGTTCGTCTCGACGCACCGGGCGCAGGCCTGAGCAGTTCGTTCGCGTCGGCCTTCGTGGCCACGATCGAACGAAACGGTTCGTTGCTTCGCTATGCGTCGGCGGGGCACGATCCGGCGCTCATCCTCCACCCGCAAAGCGGCCGGGGACCCAGCCACCACCGCTTGGCTCCAACCGGCCCCGTCATCGGCATCATTCGCGAGGCGAGCTACATCGAATGCGTTGAGGCGTTCGACGCCGGCGACGCGTTGCTGCTCGCCACCGACGGATTTACCGAGTGTCGCAGCGCGCTCGACCACGTGACGCAGTTCGGGAGCGCCGGCATCCTGGCGGCACTCGAACACGACACGACGCGCACGATCGCCGGTGCGGCCGCGCTGGTGGCGCGCAAGGCCGACGAATTCACCGGCGGCCGCTACCGCGACGACGCAACGGTGGCGCTGGTCAGGCGCCGCGCTAACGACCGCGCGCGTTGAAGCTCAGATCGACGCCGGAAGGCAGGCGCTACCCTTGACGAGGCAGCTGCCTATTTCGAAGGGACCGCCGCCGGCGTTGAACGGCGAGCCCGAGACCGGTGAGAGACCGCCCGTCTTTGCGTTCACGACGTACGCGGAAATGTTGTTACTGCCTTCGTTGGCGGCGTAGACGAATTTACCCAGCGGATCGGTGCCGATGCCGTTGGTGTACTGGCCCGCGCCGTAGGGAGAGCCGGCGACTTGCGTCAGCGCACCGGTACTCGCGTCGATGGTATAGGCTGAAACTTGATCGGCGTTGTTGTTGGGCACGTAGAGGAACTTGCCGTTCTTGTCGACGGTGACGCTATACGGTCCCGCCGCCGTCCCAAACGGCGAGCCGCTGACCGCGGTCAGCGCGCCCGTCTTGGCGTCGAGCGTGTACGCCGAGATAGTGCTCGAACCGTAGTTGGCGACGTAGACGAACTTGCCCGACGGATCGACGATCACTGCAAACGGATTGGTTCCCGCAGCAAACGGGGAGCCCGTCACCTGCTTCAGCGAGCCGTTCTTGGCAATCGAATAGGCGGTGACGTTGTTGCCGTTGCGGTTGGCAAGGTAGAGGAACTTGCCTTTCGGATCGAGCGCGGCGCTCACCGGCCCCGATCCGGCCGGGTAGGGCGATCCGGAGAGCGCGGTCAACGCGCCCGTGCCGGCATCGAGCGCGAAGGCGGAGACGTTATTCGATCCACGGTTCGGCACGTACACGTATTTGTCGCTCGCATCGATGACTGCGCTGTACGGCTCGTCGCCGCCCGGGAAGGGCGAACCGGAGAGCGCCGTCAGCACGCCCGTGGCGGCGTCGATCGAATAGCCGGAGATCGTATTCGCGTTGAAATTGCCGACGTAGGCGTATCGGCCCTTGGGGTCGATCGCGACGCCGACCGGACCGTTCCCTGCGGCGAAAGGCGAACTCGACAATTGCGTCAAGGCGCCCGTCTTCACGTTGACGCTGTAACCCGACACGTTGCCCGAACCGAAGTTGGCCGTATACACGTATTCCACGGAAGCCGCGGCGTCCGGTCCGGAAACCCCGCGCGCCTGCTGCGCGCGAGCATCGGGCCCGACGCCCGGCGGAGTCATCGCTCCCGGCGCATTCGAGCCCGCGCAAGCGGACAGCGCGACGGCGAACGTAAGAAGCGAAGACGAACGCGCGATGAGCCGAGCCTTCAGCATGAAAGACCTATCATTCGGGCAGGGAGGGTAACGCGTAAGCCGTTCCTCTCGTCACTCTGGCCCTCCCCCGTGCCGGACGAACGCAGCGATCGCTTCGAGCAAGGCCGGCGCGTTACGTGGCCGGCCGTCGCCGTCGGACGGCGGCATCTGCGGGCATGCGGCAAGCAAGCGCAAAACACTGCTCCGATCGCTTAGCCGCACGCTTGGCGTACGATCGCCGGCGCAAGCCCGGCGGGCGAGTTCGCCGACGAACCAATTCTCGAAATAGAAATAACTGTAGACTGTCGAGGCAAACCATTAGCCGACGAGCGGACTTGAACCGCTGACCTGCTGATTACGAATCAGCTGCTCTACCAACTGAGCTACGTCGGCGTGGGCGCGCGCCGGAGTCGATCCGGCAGCCTTGCGGGGTTCCACGGCGTCGCTCCCCGACCTGCCCCAGGACGAGGGTCGGGACGGGCCGGATACAGGGGGATGAGCCTGCCCATTCAGGAAGCCGGAGATATGAAGGTTGCCCCTCCTTTGCTTCCCGAAGCCGAGTCCGCGCATCCGCATCGAACGAATTGGACGTTCCTGACCAATCACGCCCACGTGCTGATCGCTCTTGCCCGCAATCCGGATTTGCGCGTGCGCGATCTGGCGGCCGCCGTCAAGATCACCGAGCGGGCCGTGCAGCAGATCCTGACCGACCTCGAGGAAGAAGGCGTGATCGAGCGGGAGCGCGAGGGCCGGCGCAACCACTACGTGATCATCGACTCGGCGCGCCTCCGGCACCCCAACGAACAGGGCGCCTTCGTGGGAGACCTGCTCGCACTGCTCAAGGCAACGGACGAGAAGCGTTGACAGTGTCCCCGGGCCATGCTAAGGTCGGCAGCATGATTCGATCGCAATTTGCGATGTCCATGCGAATGACGGGTTGCGCGCCGCGCGGCCTGGTGCTTTTGCATGTGAGATAGCCCGGCTCGCGCCGGTCGCTTACGTCAAAGCCCTCGCCGCAGCGAGGGCTTTTTCATTTCCCCCTAACGTTTCCACCACGTTGAAAGAGAGTGTTACTCATGCCGTCCACCACGCTCGGCCACTCTGCCCCGCACAACCTCGGCAGCGCGCGTTCGCGCATCTCGGATCGTTTCGATACGCGTGCGATCCGCGCAGGCCAGGACCCTTGCTCGGCAACCGGCGCGACGATACCGCCCATCTACCAGAGCGCGACGTTCACGCTCGATGCCGTGGGCAGCGATAAGGGCTTCGACTACTCGCGCACGGGCAATCCGACTCGGCTCGCGCTCGAACGGCAACTCGCCGCCCTCGAAAACGCACGTTTCGCGGCGGCCTTCGGCTCGGGCATGGCCGCGGTCGCCGCGGCGTGCAGCATCGTACGCGCGGGGGATCGCGTTCTTGCGACCGACGACTTGTACGGCGGCACGTATCGCTTCTTCTGCGACGTGCTCGCGCGCAACGGCATCGCGACGACGTTCGTCGACATGACCGATCTGCGTGCCGTCGAGGCCGCGCTCGAGGACGGCGTCAAATTGATCTGGGTCGAGACACCGACCAATCCGCTGCTGCGCGTCGCGAACATCCGCGCCATCGCCGGCCTCAAGCGCCCCGGCCAGATCCTGGCCGTCGACAATACGTTCTTATCGCCGTTCTTTCAGAACCCGCTCGAGCTCGGGGCCGACCTCGTCGTGCATTCGACCACCAAATACATCAACGGGCATAGCGACGTCGTCGGCGGTGCGGTCGTCGTCAACGACGCCGATCTCTTCGCCGAGATCGCCTTCCACCAAAACGCGGTCGGCGCCGTGCCCGGGCCGCAAGACGCCTATCTCACGCTGCGCGGCGCGAAGACGCTTGCGGTGAGAATGCGTCAACACGAGCGCAACGCGCTCTCTGTCGCCCAATGGCTCGAAGGGCGTGAGGACATCGAGCGCGTCTACTTCCCGGGCTTGCGCTCGCACCCCGACCACGAACTGGCCTCGCAGCAGCAGCGCGGATTCGGGGGCGTGGTGTCGTTCCGCGTGCGAGGCGGCGCCGAGCGGGCCCTCGCGGTGGCCCGATCGACGCGCCTCTTCAACCTCGCGGTCTCGCTCGGCGGCGTCGAGTCGCTGATCTGTTCTCCGGCCGCGATGACGCACAAATCGGTTCCGGCCGAGCGGAAGGAGCAATTGGGCATCACCCCCGACCTGCTGCGCATTTCCGTCGGCTTGGAAGACGCACGCGACCTCATCGACGACCTCGACGAGGCGCTGGGCGCCCACCCCGCAACCTAAACCATGACGCGCGTCACAGTAAAGAGGGGCATCTCACCCCACCCCGCACGGGGGCCGACCAAAACGGTAATCCATTGTGACCGCAAATCTCTCCGCTCCTACTCACGCTTCCCATTGGTCCGGTTCGCTGGTCCTCCGTTTGATATTGCTCTCGGCGATCTTGATCGTGCCTTTGGCCTGGCTCGGCCTCGGACAATATCAGCAGATTCATCAGTCGATTGCGCTGACCAGCGGCGAGCAGCGCGGGCTCACCTTCATCGCCCACGCCCTGGACGTGCTCCAGCGTTCGGCCGACGTCGATCGTTCCTCGCCGCCCGCGGCGAGCGCGGCCGTCGAGACGAGCCTGATCGCCTTAGAACGGACCGCGGCGAGCATGGGCGATGTGCCCGTGGCGGCTCGCCGGGTCGCCGAATTGCGCGCCTCTTGGACCAAGGCCGAGAAGACGCGCGATCCGCAGAGTTTGGCCCGCTTCGGCGATCTCGTGGTCGACTCGATCGGCGACGTTGCGGACGCCGTCCGCTTTACGTTCGAATCCCAGATCGAAGTCGGCGACGTCGCCGACGCGCTCGACGACACGTACGCGCATCAATTCGAACGGCTGGTCGCCGCCTATCGAAGCTCCGATGAAGCGCGGCCCGGTCTGCCGGCGCCGGTCGATTCGCGAATCGCCATGGCGGGAGAGATCTCGCGCGCCGAGGCGGCGCGCATGCCGCTCAACGTCGACATGGGCGAAACGTTCCGCCAAGCGCCGGCGCTCCAGAACCTGTTGGCCCAACCCTGGCAAGACAGCGCGAAGGCCGCTGCAGATCTGCAGGGTTCGCTGCTCGACGTGATGCACGGGCAAGCCGTGACGCCGGCCGTGCGGGCGCGCCTCGCCGACGATCACACGCGCCTGCTGCAGAATAGCGCGCTTTATTTCTCCCGGTTGCAAAACGTCGTGCGCGACCTCCTCGAGCAGCGGCTGGCGGGCCTCGATCGCGCGGATCGCATCTTGACGTCGGTGGGCTTTGCGGGCATCGCGGTCCTCCTGGGCATGAGCATCCTGGTGGGTCGCGCCGTCAGCCGGCGCCATCGCAGCGAATTGCGCGTGGCGCAACAAGATGCGGAGCGCCTCAGCGCCGAACTCGCACGCCAACGTGCCGAACGCGCCCTGTTGCTCACCGAGGCGCAGTTTCGCGCGGTCTTCGAACGTTCGCAGATGGGCATCGCGTTGCTGGCGAGGGACGGCACGACGATCGAATCCAACGGCGCGTTGCGGGCCATGCTCGGCGACGACGTGGGTTCGCTGCTGGCCACGGGCGACCCGGTGTTCGCCGAACTCCTCGAGGGCAAGCGCGGCACCTTTCAGATAGAGCGCAATCTCGCGCGCACCGACGGCTCTGCCGTTTGGGTCGAGATCACCGTTTCGCCCGTGACCGTGCCGCAACCGGAAGAGACCGCCGCGATTGCGATCGTCCAAGACATCACCGAACGCAAGGCGGTCGACGAACGCCTGCGCTATGCGGCCTCACACGACGAACTGACGAGTCTGCCCAACCGGACCGAATTCGTGCGCGAGGTCAGCGCGGTGCTGGCCGATCGTGAGACCTGCGAGCGTCACGCGGTGTTGTTCATCGACCTCGACGGCTTCAAGATGGTCAACGACGGGCTCGGTCACTTCGCGGGCGACCGCGTGCTCGCCGCGAGCGCGCGCCGTCTGCGCGCCGCCTGCCGGCCCGGCGACGTCGTAGCCCGCTTCCACGGCGACGAATTCGCCATCCTCCTGCGCAATATTTCGGGCGAACAAGCCGCTCGCGCCGCCGCGGATCGGGTGCAGAGCGAACTGCGCACGCCGATCTCGGTGGGCGGCTCGGTCGCGATGGTGACCTCGAGCGTAGGCATCGTGATGTTGCACGCGGGCTACGTCGATGCGGAACAAGTCCTGCGCAACGCCGACGCGGCGATGTATCACGCCAAATCGCGCGGCCGTTCCAACACCGCCGTCTTCGACGACTCGATGTACCAGAAGGTCGCGAGCCACTTCCGGATCGCAAGCGAACTGCGCCACGCGCTCCAGAAGGGACAGATCCAACTGGCCTATCAGCCGATCGTCGCGCTCAACGACGCGTCGGTGGTGGGCTTGGAAGGGCTGCTGCGCTGGGAGCATCCGCAGTTCGGCTCCATTTCGCCGGCCGACTTCATTCCCGTGGCCGAAGAATCGGAAGTCATCTTCGAACTCGGGCGATTTGCCTTGCAGCGCGCGGGCGCGTTGCTCGCCGCACTCGATAGGCGCTATCCGTCGCTCTCGCCGCCGTCCATCAGCGTGAACTTGTCGGTGGCGCAGTTGGCAAAAGGCGACATCCTCGAAGACGTGCGCCGGACGCTCGAACAAAACGGCCTCGAAGGAAAACGTCTGCTCCTGGAAGTGACAGAAAGCGCGATCATGGACAACGGCGCGCACGCCTCGAGCATGTTCGCGAGCTTGCGCGCCATGGGCGTGCGCTTGTGCATCGACGACTTCGGCACGGGCTATTCCTCACTGCGCTACCTGCACGAGTTTCCGTTCGACGTGCTCAAGATCGACCGCAGCTTCGTCCGCGGCGCAAACGGCCATCTGGCCAACGAGCCGATCATCACGATGCTCATGAACCTGGCCGAGTCGCTGAAGGTCACGGTCATCGCAGAGGGCATCGAGACCGAAGAACAACGCGCCAAATTGCGCGAAGACGGCTGCCGCTTCGGTCAAGGTTTTCTGTTCGCTCCCGCGCTTGCCGAAGCCGACGTCGCTCCCTGGCTCGAGGCAGTGGCCGAGCGCCGGACGCGCCGGCCCCGCCTGCGCATCGCACCCTAGCCGCAAGCCGGCTTCCGGGTCGAGCCGGAAATCGATCCGGCCGTGCGGTAGATGCCCGCATGGAACCGCAGTTGCCGGTCGCCGGCAGTGCGGCGCTCGTCGTCAACACCGCCTCGCGCCGGGGCCGCGACGCCTTCGAGCCGGCGTGCCGGGCGATGCTCGAGCGCGGCATCGACCTCGGCGCCGCATATCCGGTACGGAAGCCCAAACAGATGCTCCGCGTCGTGGAACGCGAGATTCACCAAGGCCGGCCGCTCGTGATCGTCGGCGGTGGCGACGGCACCGTGACGATGGTCTCGCGCGCGTTCTTGCGCGGGCAAAGCGTGATGGGCTTGCTCCCACTGGGAACGGGCAACAGCTTCGCGCAGGGCGTGGGCATACCGCTCGATCTCGCGGGCGCGGTGCGAACGCTCGTCGAGGGCAAGGTGGCCGACGTCGACCTCGGCATCGTCAACGGGCGGACGTTCGCGAATTTCACGACCGTCGGCCTCTCCGCCGTCGTGGCCCGGGAGACGAAGCCGTTGCTCAAGCGGCTCTTCGGTCCCGTGGCCTACGTGCTGACCGGCATTTTTCTCGCCGGGCGGCACCGCGCATTCGACTGCCGCATCGATGCCGACGACGGCGTACACCGCTTCCGCACGCACCAGTTGGTCATCGCCAACGGGCGCATCTTCGGCGCGACGCCGATCCATCCGGGCGCGAAGGTCGACGACGGACTCTTGACCGTCTTCGCCGTGCCCGGCGCGAACCGGCGGCAGATCCAGCGCACCTGGACGGCGCTGCTCGCGGGACGCCAAACCGATCTCGAAGACGCGCTCTTCATCTCGAGCAAACACCTCATGCTCGAAACCAAACCGCGTCGCGCGATCGACATGGACGGCGAGATCGTTACGCGCACGCCGGCCACGTTCTCCGTCGCACGCAACGGTCTGCGCATCGTCGTTCCGCAATCGTTCGTGGGATCGCCCCCCTGATTCATCACGCGCTGCCGTTTGCGCTGGCGAGCCTCGCCTGTGTGGCCGCAACGATCTTGCTCGGCGTCGCCACGCGCGAACCGCGACGCTTAGCTCTCGACGTTCGAGCGGGGCAATTCTTTCATGGCCGCGGTACCAACCTCGCCTGGATCTTCACGGTGACGGGATACGGCCCGACGTTATCGGCCACGTACGCGGCGTTCTTCGTGCTCGCGCTGGCGTTGCATCGTTCGATCCTCGAACTCTGCATGTTGACCCTGACGCAGATGCTATCGCAATTTTCGGCGGGCCGGCTCAAGCTCGTCTTCAAGCGTCTCCGTCCGGAGAAGTGGCTGAAGCGCCAGGAACACGACTCGTCGTTTCCCAGCGGTCACGCGACGACGGCCGCGGTCACCTTCGCGGGCATCGTGCTCTTGGTCTGGCGCTCGTCTTTACCGCACGATCTGAAAGTCGCGGCAAGCATACCGCCCGCATGTTTTGCGCTCGGCATCGGCTGGTCGCGCCTGGTGCTCGGCGCGCACTATCTCTCCGACGTGCTCGGCGGCTATGCGTTCGGCGCCGCGTGGCTGTGCGCGATGCTCGCCGTGTTGGAAGGCTACGGCGTGTAGTCGAAACCCTGGACGAAGTCGCCGCTCGCGCGATCGTTCCACACGACCCAAGCCCGATGCGCCTGCGCATCGAGGCCGACCGTGTGAACGCCCGGCGCCACGGCCGTCTTGCCGATCACCGAGAGCGCGCCGTTCGGTGAAACCTTGACGAACGTCAGCGTGCCGCCACCGGCGCAGGCCAGCACGTGCGCGACCGCATCGAGCGAACATTGATCCACGCGGGGTTGGAGCTCGGCCGAGCCGAGGCGGCGGCCCTGCGGATCGAACGAAGAGAGCAATCCTTTAGTGCCGCCGACGACGATCGCGCCGAACGCCGCGTCGTAGACCAGCGGATGGTTCGCGCCGAGTTCCGGTGTGGGCACCGTCTTCTTCACGCTCAGACTCTGTGCGTCGACGACCACGAATTCGCCGAGGTCGGCGATGTTCTGATACACGTCGCTCGTCTTGGGATCGACGCCGAGATACTCGGGCTTATTGCCGGGCAGCTTGACGGTGCCGATCTGTTTGAAGGTCGCGGCGTCGATCACGAAGATTTGCGTGCCGTCGTCCTCGTCGGCGAAGATGCGGTTGGTCTTCGGATCGAAGGCAAGCGCATCGATCGCCCCGGGAACGTCGACGCTGCGTACGACGCTCGAGGCGACCGGATCGACTTCAGACACGGTGCGCGCATCGCCGTCACCGGTGAAGACGTGGCCGCTCTTGGGCTCGACCGCGACGCCGTGCAACGGCCCGACGCGCACTTGCGTGACGACCTTGCCCGTGTCGGCATCGACGACCAACAGGGCTTGGCTGCCGGTATGCGCCGCGTAGACTCTGCGCCGCGCCGCATCGACGGTGACGTAGTCGAAGCCGCTGAAGATCGGGACGGTCTGAGGCGGAGCGAAGGGTACGATCGGCATGTCAGGCTCCCTATCGGCAGCCACGCAGCGCTCTCCTCGCGCCGGATAGGCTCCGAGATCTCAGGCCCGCGCCGCAAAGCGTCGATATATGCTGCATGCGGCCTATTCTGCGGGGCACGCCGCGAAGAACCGCGCGTGGTGGACGGCGATGGGTTGCGGCGTTCGTGGCCGCGGCATGCATCCTTCCGCACCGGTGCCTAGCCTCCACCGAACAGAGCACGATCCTTCAGCAGGCTCGCCTGATCGGCGAAGTGCGCGACGAAGCAAGCGGAAAGCCCGTTCCGGGCGCGCTGCTCGACCTCGACCTACCCAGCGGCAAGCTTCTCATCTCGACGCGCAGCGACGCCGAAGGGAGCTTCGGCTTCACCGCGCCGGCGGGACGCTATCGCCTCGCGGTCAGCGCGAATGGGTACCTCGAAGCGTCGCTCGACGTAACGGCGGCCCCGGCGCAACAAACGGGCGTACGCATCGATCTGACGAGGAACGGCGCCTTACGCGAAATCGGGCACCTGACCGCTCGGGCGAGTTCGTCGGTCACCGCGGAATCGGGCCAAACGCTGCCGGCGGCGAACCTCGCCGCGCAGGGCGCGGTCCGCGTCGCCGATGCTCTGAAGAGCCTACCCGGGGTCGTCGTCTCGGGCGACGCGCTTTCGCCTGGAGGCGACGCATACGTCAGCTTGCGCGGGTTGCGCCCCGCCGAAAGTGACGTTCTCCTCGACGGCCATCCGGTCGGTCCCATCGGCGTTCTTCCGGGCAAACCCGATGCCGACGGAACGATTCAGGGTTTCAATTTTCAGGATGCGCCGCTGTTCGCCGTGCGCGAGGTGAACGTCGCTTTCGGCACCGCATCGAGCGCGAGCGCGGGAAGCGACGCGGTTGGCGGATCGGTCGACCTCCGCACGATCGAACCGACCGCCGGATCGCAGTTCGCGGTCGAACAATCTCTCGGCTCGCAGGGTCGCAGTTCGACGGCGCTGCGCGCGACGGGCACCGATGCAAGGCTGAGCTACGCGCTGGTGAGCGGCGTGCAAGGCACGTACGGCGAGTTTCCCGGCGGCCTCGTGGCGCAGACGGGCTTGCGCGGTACCGACTTCACCAGTTCGACGCTGCGGCAACTGACCTATCACGTTTCGGGCGACTACGTGTTGCGCAATCAGTTTGCCAAGGTGGCGTACGTCGCCTCGCCGGTCACGAAGTTGACGCTGAGCGCATACGATGCGACCTCGTGGGCAGATAAAACCGGTGAAGGCGATAACGATTTCAATCCGTACGCCTACGTGCTCGCGAATGCACCGGTGGGGAATTCGGCCGCCTGCCCTCACGGCGTCCTCGTCACGGAGAACGCCGGCCCCGCCTGCCTCTCCCCGAGCGCCTACGCGGCAGCCGCTTCGGGCCCCGCGGGTGGCGGTCCGGGCGCATGGCAAGCTCTGCGCAACCAAGATTACGACGGCCGCATCACGAGCGTTGCCGGGCGCGGAGCGTTGACCCTCGACGTCTTCGCGGACGAGTACGCCGAAGTGTATCACCGCGACGCGTCGCTCGTGAACGGTCCGCTCGACGATTTCTTGGAGCAATGGTCGACGCAGGGATTTCGCGCGACCGACTTCATCGGGTCGGCGAACAACACGCTAGGCTTCGGCCTGACATGGCTTCATCAAGCGCTGACCGGAAACGGGACGGTAACGGGCTCAGGCGCCTTCGCCGGCAACACGCCGGCCGGCAGAATCGACCGGAGCGTCTTCGTACGCGACGGCCTGGCCGTCAGCCCGACCTTCACCCTCGTCGGGGAAGCATGGCTGCGCAATTCGAGCATCGATCCGGTGACGCACGTCGATCCGCAAGCGTCGCTGCTGTACCGGCCCGGCCCGAGCGATGCGTTTCGCTTGAGCGCGGGCGCGACATCGGACGAGCCGAGCTTGCAGAACGACCGCGTCAACCTGCTGCCGATCGGCGCACTCAACCCAAACTGCGGCGCGCTGGCCAACGCCACGCCCGCTAACCCGGAGCCGGTGAGCGTCGGCGCCGGTCCGTCAAACTCCGCACTCGCGGCCGAGACGGGTTCGGATCTGGAGTTCGGCTACGAACATCGTTTCGATGCTATGGACGCGGTGAACCTGACGCTCTACGACGCGAATATCGCTAACCGGATCACGACCGGGCAATTCGCAGCGGGCACCGACCTGCCGGCCTCGACGGTGCCGGCGCTGCTGACGCGAATCAAGGATTTCTGCGGACTGTCGCCCGCGCCGGGCGCCGTCACGTTTACGCTGGCACGCTCCTTCAACGCGGCGAGTGCGCGATTGCGCGGCATCGAACTCACGGGGCGAACGCGTGCGACGGCGCACCTCGCGGTACATTACGCCTACGACGTCCAGTCGATCGTGCTCGATGGGTTACCCGTGAATGCGTTACGCACCGATCCGACGCTGGTCAACGGGGTTCAAGCGTTCGAAGTGCCGCTGCAGAAGGCAACGCTGGGTATCGAGTTCAGCACGCCCGCCGGCCTGCTGCTGCGGTTAGACGGGCACGCCGTCGGTCCCAACAATCCGCAACAGCTTCCGGGCTACGCGTATGCCGACGCGTCACTCGAGCAACGAGTTTCGCGCCGCCTCGTCTTGGCGCTCGACGGAGCCAACATTTTCAACAGCCACGCACAGTCGTACGGCCTCGTCGGCTACGGCCTGCCCTACGCGACCAATGCCTACAACGGGCAAAACGCCTCGCCGTTCTTGCAGACCTTCAACGAACGATACGGCCTGCTGCCCGCTTCGCTGACGCTGAGCGCGAAGTTGACTATCTAGGCCGGCTCCCGCAGCGAGCCCTTACGGCTTATCGTGAAACGTGCCGCGCGCGGCCGACTCGTCGAGTTCCAGGTCGTCGAGGAGGTAATAGACGATCTTGCGATCGTCGAATCCGACCTTCGCCAAGCGCTTGCCGCCGATGGTCACGACCTCGTGCACGTGCCCCTCTTGGCCCGCATAGCGGTAATTGACCTCGGTGTACGACGGGTCGTCGGGCTTGGGCCGCGGGATCGCTTTCACGCCGCGCAGGGCCGTCTGGTGGCGGTGCGGCGGTTTTGCCTGCGGGTCGCCGCTCACCAGGGCCGCCGCACGCCGGTCGGAAAAAGCATCGTTCCAGGTTTCGTCGAGGAGCGCGCGTGTTCATCGAATTCAAGGGCAAGATTCCGAAGGTGCATCCGACGGCGTTCGTCGCACCGACCGCCGTCCTCATCGGGGACGTGGAGGTGGGCGAGGAGGCGAGCATCTGGTTCGGCACGGTCATCCGCGGCGACAACGGCCCGATCAGGATCGGCGCGCGCGCGAACATCCAAGATAATTCGGTCGTCCACGTGAGCGAGCATTGCGCCACGATCATCGGGGAGGACGTCACCGTCGGGCATTGTGCGATCCTCGAGGATTGCACGATCGAAGCGGGCGCCTTGATCGGCACCAACGCGACGATTCTCAATGGCGCGGTCGTGGGCAGACGCTCGCTGATCGCCGCGGGCAGCGTGGTCGGCGTGAACGCAAAGATTCCGCCCGAATCGGTCGCCGCCGGCGCACCCGCGGCCGTCAAGAAGAAGCTCGAGGGCGCCGCGGTGGGCTGGGTCGACCACGCGGGCCCCGAATACGTGCACCTCTCGCGCACCTACCGCCGCATGGGCATCGGCGACCCGGAAATTCACGAGATCGAAGAGGTCGAAGAGGTCAGCTGACTTCGCGCGCGAGCGCCAGCAATCGCGCCGGTTTCCCCGAACGCACGTCGGCCTCGCTCCAATCCTCGACGAAGCCGGCCGCGAAGAGGTCGTCGAGCGACTCGTCGTCCTCGTAGAGCGTCAGCGCGAGCACCGCCGCAAACCGCGCGCGCGCAGTTGCTTCGGCCACTTCGAGCAACGCGGGCACGTCGGCAGCCGCGCCGGCGAGGTCGTAGAGATAGAGCGCGCCCGCGTCGAGCTTCCACGAGAGCGTCGCGCCGGCGGCGAGCAGGATGCCGCCGTCCTCGTCGTCGACGCGGGCCAGGAGCGATTCGAGCGCGACGGTCTCGCCCCGCGCCGCGAGGAGTTCGGCGACGCGCTCGAGATCCTCGGCCCGCGCGCTGCGTACCCCGGCCACTTACGGCCCGCTGTAGCGCGAACTGTCGCCGTAGGGCACGAAGAGCGTGTGTTCTTTGATGAACCGGAGCTTGATCGTCCCGGTCGGGCCGTTTCGCTGCTTGGCGATGATGAACTCGGTGAGATCGGGTTCGGGCGCGCTCTCCGGATTGTAGTACGCATCGCGATACAGGAACGAAACCATGTCCGCCTCCTGTTCGATAGCGCCCGAGTCGCGTAAGTCCGACAGCATCGGGCGTTTGTCGTTGCGGGATTCGACGCCGCGGTTGAGTTGGGCTAGCGCGATGATCGGGACTTGCAGGTCCTTGGCCGTCGCCTTGAGGATGCGGCAGATCTCGGACAGTTCGTCGTTGCGATTGGCGTTGCGCGAAGTCGAGCCGGGACGGAGCAACTGCAAATAATCGATGAAGACCGCGGAGAGTCCGTCGCCCGACTGCAAGCGGCGGCAGCGGCTGCGCACTTCGGTGACGGTGAGCGAGCCCGAGTCGTCGATGAAGATCGG
>PLFC01000030.1:0-967 GCA_003136655.1 Vulcanimicrobiota bacterium | reverse complement strand
CGCTCGTCTTTGGCCGCGGCGACGGCCATGTTGAGCGCCATCGACGTCTTGCCCATCGCGGGCCGCGCGGCCAAGATGATGAAGTTGCCGGGCTGGAAGCCCGCGGTGTACTCGTCGATATCGCGGAAGCCCGAGGTGACGCCCGTGCGGTCGCCGTGGCTGTGATAGAGCCGGTCGATCTGCTCGAAGGCTTGTTTGAGCAACGGATTGATCGGCGTGAACTGTCCGGTGCGCTGGCGGCGGCCGACTTCGTAGACGATCTGTTCGCTGCGGTCGAGCGCGCCGTCGACGTCTTCCTCGGCCTCGAAGCCGATCTTGGAGATGATCGTACCGGCGTGAATGAGCCCGCGCAGCGCGGACTTTTCGCGCACGATCTTGGCGTAATACTCGGCCGAAGCGGCCGTCGGCACCGTTTCCATCAGCGCCGAGAGATAGGGCAAACCGCCGACGCGTTCGAGCAGGTCGCGACGGCGCAGCTCTTCGGCGAGCGTGATCTTATCCAGCGGTTCGCCGCGCTCGTAGAGCTGCAAGAGCGCGGTGTAGATCGACTCGTGATTGACCGCGTAGAAATCGACCGCAGCGATGATCTCGCTGACCGTGGGCATCATTTCGCGGTCGACCAGGATCGACCCGAGCACTGCCATTTCGGCTTCGAGATTCTGCGGCGGGATACGGTCGGCGTTGCCGACCCCGTTCGATACGACCGCCATCAGCGAGACTTCGCGATGTCGATGTCGAAAGCCGCCAACGCCTCGTAGACGTCTTTGACCGCGACGACTTCCACACCGCTGGCGCGGGCGCGCACGTCGCGTTCGTTCTCCTTGGGGATCAGCACGAGGCGCATGCCGGCCTGACGCGCCGCGTAGACTTTCTCGATCACGCCGCCCACGCCGCGGACCTTGCCCGCGAGCGACAGTTCGCCCGTGACCGCCACGTCTTGCGGCAGACGGCTCTTGGTCAGGGCGGA
>PLFC01000118.1 GCA_003136655.1 Vulcanimicrobiota bacterium | reverse complement strand
GGCGGCGTGTTCATGGCCCTGCACGCGGCACAAGGTCCGACCCTGGGCGTGCCGCAGATGGTGCAAACGCGCGGGCAGTTCGGGTCGGTCGGCTCTCTGTTGGTGGTCGGCATCGTGATCGTCATGTACCTGGGTTTCCTCGCGTCCAACCTGGTGGTCGGCGGCGAATCACTGGCAGTGCTCGCGGGCGGCATGGGCGAGATGCCGGGCATCCTGCTCGTGGGGGTTCTGAGCGTCGTCGCGGCGATCTACGGCTATGACCTGATCCACGCGTACACGCGCGTCATGAGCTACCTGTCCGGCGCGGTCCTGTTCGGGGCCGCCGTTTGGATCGTATGGGTGCACGGTCTGCCCGGCGACTTCCTCGACAAGAATGCGTTCAGTCTCGCCGGCTTCCTGGGGACGCTCTCGACGGCGGCGCTTTGGCAGATCGCCTATGCGCCGTACGTGTCGGATTACTCGCGCTACATGCCCGAGGACACGGGCGCGCGCCCGGCGTTCTGGGCGAGCTATTGGGGCTGCGTGCTGGGTTCCCTGCTGCCGATGATCCTGGGCGCCATGGTGGGTCTCGCCGCGCCCCGCGGCAGTCTCGTGGTCGGACTCGCGGGACTGACAGGCGCGCTCGCGCCCGTCGTTCTCGTCGTATTCACGGTGGGCATCGCGGCGGCGACCGCCATGAATCTCTACTGCGGAGCCCTGTCCGCACTCACGTTCGGACAGACCTTGCGGCCGCAATGGGCACCGGAGGCGCGCGCGCGCACCGTCGTGACGGTCGTGCTCTTCGGCTTCGCGCTCGGTGCAGCCCTGCTCGGCAAGGATTCGTTCATGGGCGCCTACGAGCAGTTCATCCTGCTGTTGCTCTACGTGCTCGTCCCGTGGACCGCGATCAATCTCGTCGATTACTATTGCCTGCGGCATGGCGACTACGACGTCGCCGCATTCTTCCTGCCGGACGGCGGTGTCTACGGACGTGTGAATGCGGTCGCCGTCGCCTGTTATGGATTGGGCATCATCGTGCAAATGCCGTTCGTGGCCACGTCGCTTTGGACCGGTCCGATCGCCCGGGAGATGGGAGGCGTCGATCTGTCCTGGGTCGCGGGCCTCGCCATCACGTCACCCGTGTATTATTTCTGGGCGAAGCGTTCGCGCCGCTCGGACGCACCCCGTTCGGACGACCCCCGTTCAGACAAAACGATAGCTGCCGGCGCCGAACAGTTCGACTAGCCCGATGACGATCAGATAGATCGCAACCGTGTAGGAGAGCAGGCGTGGTACGAGCAGTATCAGCACGCCGGCAATCAGTGCGACGACGGGGGCAATCGTAAGGTGTAGGTTCACGGGCACACTCCGGGCTTCAGCGAACGACGAGGATGCCCGAGGCAGATCGATCCCGACTGTGCGTTTGCGTACCGAAAGCGCGTCAGCCCGCGTTGACATGACGGAGTGTCAGCGTAGACTGCCGGGAATAAGAAAAGGAGTCCTCGCATGAACCAGGCTAAGATTTGGCTCGTCGTCAAACCCACCGTCGGCTTGCCGTTGTTTCTCGGATCGGTCGCCGTGATCGCATTGCTCGTGCATGCATCCATCCTGACCCACACGGACTGGTTCTCGACATATTGGAACGGCGGCGCGAAGGCGCCCGTCGAAGCGCCTCCGGTCGCGGTCGCAACGGCCCCGGTCGCCGCGCCCGTTGCGACACCGGAACCGGCGGCCGCCCCCGCGGTGGCGCCCGTCGGGCGTGTGTACTTCGCGGTCGACAAGGCGGACAAGTGGGTCGAGGGCGACGATTCGATCGCGGCAGTGACTGCCTACCTCAAGGCGAACGATGGCACCAAGGCGGCGATTTCCGGTTTCCACGACCCGTCCGGCAACAAGGCGCACAACCAGGAACTCGCCAAGGCGCGCGCTTTCGTCGTACGCGATGCCTTGATCGCGGGCGGCATTTCCGCCGACCGTCTGCTGCTCGAGAAACCCGTGGAAACGACGGGATCCGGCGATCCGCGCGACGCGCGGCGCGTGGAAGTCACGGTTCAACCGTAGCCCCGGTTCTCACCGGCGGGGTTATCACCGGCGGGGTTCTCACTCACCCCGTTCTCACTGAAAGAGCTTGAGGGCGTTCAAGGATGTCCGGTAAACGCCCCATAGCAGCGGCAGCGCTACAATGAGCCAGACGACGGCAAATCGGAGTTTGGCCATGGGTCAGCTTCCCGTGTGATGGTGGCGGGCGTGGACTTCGCGGACCGCGACGTTACAGGCGAGGCCGATCAAGAGCAGTCCGCACATGATGTACATGGTCACCGAATACGCCTGGGCCTTCGGCACGCCGCTGTTGATCTGATATTCGCGTAGATAATTCACGAGCACGGGACCCAGCACTCCCGCGACCGCCCAGGCGGTCAACAACCGTCCGTGGATCGCACCGACGTTCATCGAACCGAATATATCGCGCAAATAGGCCGGGATCGTCGCGAAGCCGCCCCCGTACATCGACAAAATGACGGCGAAGGCGGCGACGAACAAGGGCACCGATCCCATCAATCCGATCGACGGCACGAGCGCATACAGCACGATGCCGAGCGAGAAGAAGATCAGATAGGTGTTGCGTCGGCCGATATAGTCGGAAATGGTCGCCCAGAAGAACCGGCCTCCCATGTTGAACAGACTCAGCAGGCCGACGAAGCCCGCGGCGGCGGCCGGAGAGACACGCCCCACGAACATTTCCTGGATCATCGGCGAGGCCTGGCCGAGAACCCCGATGCCGGCCGTGACGTTCATGCATAGCACGACCCACAGCAGCCAAAACTGGCGCGTTTTCCACGCAGTATCGACGTGCACATTGGCGCTCGTCACGAGTTTCCGGGGCATTGCCGGCGGCGTCCAACCGGGCGGCTTCCAGTCCTGGGGCGGGACGCGCACCGTGAAGGCGCCGATCATCATGAACACGAAATACAGAATGCCCATGGTGACGAAGGTTTCGACCACGCCGTTCGAGACGGGCGTCTTGTAATGCTCCATGAGCAGTACCGAGAGGGGCGCCGCGATCAGCGCGCCGCCGCCGAAACCCATGATCGCCGTACCGGTCGCCAGACCCGGCCGATCGGGAAACCATTTGATGAGCGTGGAAACCGGCGAAATATACCCGATGCCAAGGCCGATGCCGCCGATGACGCCGTAGCCGAAGTACACGAGCGCGAGCGAATGCAACGCGACCCCGCCGCCGGCGATGAGCAGCCCGCCCGAAAAGCAGAGCGCCGAGACGAACATGGCTTTGCGGGGCCCAACGGCTTCGACCCATTTCCCGCCGAACGCCGCGGACAGCCCGAGAAACACGATCGCTAAGCTGAAGATCCAGCCGAGTTGCGCAACCGTCCAATCGCCGGGCGCCGGATCGGTGACCCCGATGAGCTGTGCCATCGGTTTCGTGAAGACGCTAAAGGCGTATGCCTGGCCGATCGCGAGGTGGATGCACAGCGCGGCGGGCGGCACCAGCCATCGGTTGAAGCCCGGCCCGGCTATCGAATGCGATCGATCGAGAAAGTCTGAAGCCACCATCACCACCTTGCCGCAACGCTGCGGTCGGTCGAATTTTCTTACGTATTAGCGAAGCCGGTTCGGCAGCTACGAGTAACATCGACGCTTGACCTTCGTTCTTTCGATACCGTTATGAGGTATGGTACGCAAGGTGACAACCCGTCCGCAATTTATGGCAGTCATTGGCGGCCTGCTCGCGCTGGGCGCGCGGCGGCGTTCGGATGACGACGGATGGCATCATGTCCATGGCCGCAATGGTCTCGCGCTGCCGACCAAGGCGCCGCTGGATCTGACCTTCGTGACCGTCGACGGCACCGTTTTTCGGCTGATCGATCACCGCGAGAAGGTCGTGGTGGTAAATTTATTCGCGTCGTGGTGCGGTCCGTGCAACGCCGAGGCGCTCGACGTCTCGGCCTTCGCCGCCGCCCATCCCGACGACACGATCGTCGTGAGCGTCGATGTCGGTGAATCGGCCGCCACGGCGCGCGAGTTCCGGGTCCGTTACGGGCTCGATTATCCCGTCGCGTCGGACGAGTCGGCGAGCATCTCGAAGACGATCGGTATGCACGACTATCCGACCACCCTCTTCATTCGCCCGAACGGCTGCCTCTCGTGCGCGTTCGTCGGCCAAATCTCACGCGACAACCTCGAGGCCGAGCGCACCTACGCGCTGTCGTCAACCACGGGCTAAAACGTTCGCGATAGGTTTCCCGCCGGCGCCTCGGCGGGTGCGCGGGCGCCACAATCCGGTTCGGTTGCCGACCACAATCCGGTTGTGGCGGTGACGTTCGAGGCACTAGCGCGAATGGCCGCCGCCGTGGCCGCCTTCGCCGCGGCCGCCTTCGGCATGAGCGGCGCCGCCGCGCGCGGGTTCCGCCGAACGCCCACCGCGGAAGATTGACTCGCGACCGGCGGCGTAATTTGGTTGCCGTCCGGCGGTGTAGTTCGGTTCGCGACCGGCGCCGTCATTCGGTTCCCGTCCAGCGGCCCGGGCGGCCGCCTGTTCTCCACCGGAGAAGCGGGCACGTGGCGCCGGCGCGTTGGACTCACTCGAGAAGCGCCCCTCGCCGGCAAACATCCTGCCGCTGAAGGCCGCCGGAGCGTGCTCGCCGGCGACGGCACCGCGTCCGGAAACCCCATAGGATCGCCGCGCTTCGCCGGAACGGAGCGCTTCGCCACGCTGCGCGTCAAGGTGATCGCGGCCGCCGGGCACGAAACTTACCGCATGGCCAAAATAGGCGTTGCCGTTCCAGGGCCGGCCGTAAAAGCCGCGATGCTCGTAATGCCAACCGCCGCCGAAGCCGAACACGATCGCCAGCCCGAACGATGGACCGTAGCCGTACGCAAACCCCGGGCACCAGTAGCCGGGGCCGTAATAGATCGGCGCGGGTAGCGGTCCGTCATAGCTGTACGGCGTGTCGATCTCGTTCGCGTCGAAGGTCGCCCCGGCGTTGTAGCCGATGATCGTGACGCTCATGCCGGGCGCCAACGCCAAGCCGGTCGGATTGATGATCGTCCCGCCGTGGAGCTGGACCTCGTCGACGAAGCCGCGGTCGTCGTCGACGGAAATCGTGAATGCGCCGTCGACCGAGCGGATACGGCCGTGGATGGTCTCATCGACACTCGCGTCGGTCGGCCGCGCATACGACGGCACGTCCTGCGCTTGAGCAGCGCGCGGTGCGAACAGTAAGGCAACGGCGAGCGCGCACGGGCCGAGCACAGAGGCGAACGATTTTGGACGATCCATCGAGTTTTGTTCCTTACCCGCCCGAAGGCCGGGCGAGCAGTGCCGAGTGTACCGCGAGTAGATTACAAACGCTTGGGACGCGTCGCCCGTTCGCGTCGTCCCGCGCCGCTAATGAAATTCTCCGAAAGCGGGAACCGGCGCGCGGCCTTTGACCGCGTGCCAGAGGATGTCGTTGAGTTCGCCGTCCGGAGCGGCGTCTTCGCGGCTGAAATCCAGCCGGGCGCTGTCGCGGGCGCGATACGCCGTGCGGGCGTTGCGCGCCTCGGTGTCGATCCGTTCCGGCAGCGTGTCGAACGGCCGTAGATCGGGCTTGGCGCGGAAGGCGTCGCCCAACGGTCGCGCGCCCGCGTCGTACGCCGTGAGCGGCGGCATCCCCAAGATCGTTTCGATCGTGCGGACAACGCTTGCCGTCGTGTAGGTGCGATGCTGCACGCCGCCCGCCGCATACGGACTGATGAGGTAGAACGTCGACCGCTGCTCGTCGACGTGATCGGCGCCGTTCTGCGCGTCGTCCTCGACGACGAAGATCGCGGTGTCTTTCCAATCCGGGCTGTGTGAAACGGCCGCCGCCAGACCCCCGACCGCCGCATCATTGTCCGCGACCATTCCCTGCGGGGTGACCGAGCCGGGCCGCGTGCCGGCCGTATGGTCGCGGGGAAAGCGCACGACTTCGAGCTGCGGCAGCGTTCCGTCGCGCTCGAAGGCGTCGTATTCGCGCCGCCATTCGCGCAGCCGGTCGACGTCGCGCACGTTCATGTCGAAGGTTGGAAAGTGCAAGTCAGTGTGCGCGCGCAGCGCCGGCATCGTGGTGGTGACGTCGCCGCCGGCCAGCGCCCCGGCGCTGGTGAACTCGCCGTAATTGCGGAAACTCACGCCGCTGCGCTCGGCCAAGTCCCAGAGATACCCGCCATGCGGTACCGACGCCGTCGCGCCATCCTCGAAATCGTAGAGCGAGCGCCGCCCGGCGTATTCCGGCGGCCACATCTTCTCGAGATAGTCATTGGCGAACGCGGCCATCGACCAGTTGTGCCCGTCGGCGCTGACCACGCTATCGGCGAAGGTTCGGTCGAAGATGCCGAAGCGCTGCGCGAGCGCGTGTTCGTTGGGCGTGATCTTCGCGCCGAAATACGCGAGCGCCGGATCGCCGTCGCCACCCGGCAGATCGCCGAGCACCTGATCGTACGTGCGGTTTTCCTTGATGACGTAGATGACGTGTTTGACGGGGACGCTCCAGCCCGCGATGCGGCCACCGGGTTGGGCCGCGCTCAGGTACGGACCACCAAGCCCGAGCACGGTCTCGCGGCCGCGAGCGATCGCGTCCGCGCTCGGAATCGGAATCCGGCGAATCGAACCGATCAAGCTCGCCGCGTCGTAACCCTTGTAAACCGGTGGATGTGCGAACGGATCGAACTGCGGGTTCGCGCGGCTGCTTTCGCCCATGCCGTTGGCGACGTACAAGCCGGTGCCCGACGCGTCGAGCGTTACCGCGGTAGGATACCATCCCGCCGGGATCGCGCCGAGGAAGCTTGGGAAATACTGGTTCCCGGAGATCCCGTACACCTCGACTGCGTTTTCGGCGGAGCACGCGACGAACAGTCGCGTTCCGTCGCGCGAGAGCGCCATGGCCGTGGGCGATTTCCCCGTGGGTTCGAGGCCCAGTCCCCGCCGGCTCGTGGGAACCAGCTTCGACGTAGCGGGATGAGCTTCGCCGTCGCTTCCCACGACGATGGTGCCGATCGTATCGTCGTCCGTTTCGGAGACGTAGACCAGCCGGCCGTTCGGCGACAGCAGCAACTTCTCGGGATGCAGTCCGACCTCGATCGTTTTCCGTACCGCGCGCGACGCGACGTCGATCACGCTCACGCTGCGCTCGCCCCAGTTTGCGACGTAGAGTTTTGCGCCGTCGCGCGTGAAGGCCAAACCGTTTGGGTGACGTCCGGTCTTGACGCTCCCGAGTAGCGTGCCGTCGGCCGCGCTGATGAGCGCGACCCGATCGACGAGGTCGCCGCTCGCGGCGAGCACCTTGCCGTCCGGCGAGAGCGCCACGGCGGTGGCCCAGAATCCGGCCGGCAGTGCGATCGTACGATCCGGCGTCGTCGCGTCGCCCGCGAAGTGCATGAGCGTATCCGTTCCCGCTCCGGCGACCCAATAGCCGTCGGGCGAGCCGTCGAGCGCGATATCGCCGAAGGCGCCGTCGAGCTTCGCGTGTGCCTGCTCGGCGAGCGTCTGCGGATCGAGCACGGTCAAGCCCGCGCCCGCGTCGCCGCCCTCGACGACGATCAGGTGCTTTCCGTCGCGGGTCAGTCGCGCGCTTTGCGGCAACGTGCCTGTCGGCGCCACCTGCGCGGGCGGCGGGCTCAGCGACCACTCCGTGGGCAACACGACGACGTGCGAGGATACCGCGACCGCTCCCAGGAGCGGCAGCGCGAGGGCTACGCCGAGAGCGCTTCGGAGGGAGCGGCGCATTGCGTCGCGTTGCTTGCCGCGAGGGCGGGCTGACGTCGGATCGCGCGCACCACGAGAGGCGCGAGCACGGCCAGCACGATCAGCGTGATCGCAAAGAAGCCTTCGTGCACGCCTTCGAGATAGCGATGATCGATGAAGCGGCAGCCGAAATTCGTAAAGGCCATGAACATTCCGAAGATGCCCCAGCCGAATTGCAGACGGCGCTGGGGGTCGATGCTCTCGGGAAATATGCTACGCGCGTGCTTGGGCAGGATCCACCACAGCGTTGGCGCGGCNNCCTCACGATTCCCGCTTTTTGGCGGAGACCCTCGGGTTCAGACGTCGAACGCGCCATGCAGTACCGCCCCGACGGCTGCACTACCAAGCACGACGAGCCATGCCGGCGCGCGCAAGACCGACAGTGCGATCAGCGCCGCGACGCCGAGCGCGACTGCGAGCGGAGCGCGGACGAGCGCGACGCCGATCGGATCGACGAGCACCGCCGCGAGCAGCCCGACCACCGACGCGTTGATGCCCATCAGGATCGCCGCCGCCCGTGGCACTCCGCGCAGCGAACTCCACAACGCCACGCCCGCCGGCAGCAGCAGAAACGACGGCGCGAAGATGCCGAGCGTCGCGACCAGCGCGCCCAGCGACGGGGAAGCGATCGTTTCATCGGCCGCGCCGAGGAAGGCGGCGAAGGTGAAGAGCGGTCCCGGAACGGCTTGCGCCGCGCCATACCCGGCGAAGAAGTCGCGCGCGTCGACCCGTTCGGGCCCGATCAACGCTTGGAGAAACGGAAGCACGACGTGTCCGCCGCCGAAGACGAGCGATCCGGCGCGGAAGAACGTCGCAAAGAGACCCGCGTAGCCGTCGTGGGGCGCAAACGGTAAGGCCGCAAGCGCGAGGCCGAAGACGAGCGCGGCGGTGATTCCCGCGCGGCGCGAGACGCGCAGCGGCGGCGCCTTCGCCGGCAGGGCCGGCGAGACGCCGGGCAGCGCGGCGCCGATGATACCGCCCACGACCAGGGGCAGCCACTGCAACTGCGGCGCGTACACGATCGCGAGCAGGGAGAGCGCGAAACCGATGAGCGCAATTGCGCGGGCCGGCGCGGTCTTTGCCAGGCTGCGGTACATACCCAGCACGGCGAGGACGACGACCGCGGCGGCAGCACCCTGGAGTCCGATGAGCGCGCCGGTCAGGGGCGCGGGCAGTTGGCCGGCGTGGGCGTGCGCCGCGCGGAGCCCGAGTCCGAAGAGGGCGAGCGCTATCGCCGAGGGCGCGGTGAAGCAGAGCCACGCGAGCACGCCGCCGAGTGGGCCGGCCCGAAGGGCGCCGAGCAAAATGCCCACTTGGCTGCTACTCGGCCCCGGCAGCACCGAGCAGAGCGCGACCATTTCGCCGAACGCGGCGTCGTCGAGCCAACCCGCTCGTTCGACGAACTCCCGCCGGAAATAGCCCAGATGCGCCACGGGCCCGCCGAACGACGTCAAACCGAGGCGCAGAAAACGCGCGGCGACTTCCAAAGCCGGCGCTCCAAACGCCTCCGAACGGCGGGGCATGGCGGGAACGTTCGCGCCCGGCCGGAAATGCCTGCCGCCCCGGATACCGAAGTAGGGAGCCACATGAGCCTGAATGCGTCGACGGTCTTTGCCCACGGTCGCTATCTTCCGTACGACGAAGCCCGGGTGGGCCTGCTGACCCACGGGCTCAATTACGGCACCGGCTGCTTCGAGGGCATTCGCGGTTACTGGAACGCCGACGAGCGCGAACTCAACCTGTTGCTGCTGCGCGAGCATTTCGCGCGCCTGAAGAGTTCCGCGCGCATCCTGTTGATGGATCTGCCGCTCGAGGTCGAAGATCTGGTCGAGATCACGGCCGAGTTGTGCGCGCGCAATCGCTTCGAGACCGACATCTACATTCGTCCGCTGATCTACAAGAGCGCCGAGGACGTCGGCGTGCGCCTCGCCGGAGTGCCGGATGCCTTTGCGATCGTCGCGGTGCCGTTCTCGACGTATTACGACGCATCGGCCGGACTCAAGACCTGCGTCAGTTCGTGGCGCCGCATCGACGACACGATGGCGCCCGCTCGCGCGAAGATCACCGGCGCCTACATCAACTCCGCGCTGGCCAAGAGCGAAGCACAGATGAACGGCTTCGACGAGGCGATCATGCTCTCGAGCGACGGCCACGTCGCCGAGGGTTCGGCCGCGAACCTGTTTCTCGTGAAGAACGGCACGCTGTTCACCCCCGATCCCACGCAGAACGTACTCGAGGGCATCACCCGCCGCGCCGTGCTGAAGCTAACGGCCGACGATCTCGGCCTGCCCGTGGTCGAGCGCGCCCTGGACCGCAGCGAACTCTACGTCGCCGACGAACTCTTTTTCACGGGCACCGCAGCCGGCATCACGTTCGTGCAGTCGGTCGACCATCGGCAGATTTCCGACGGCCGCATCGGTCCGGTCACGCGCGCGCTGCGCGATCACTACGAGCGCGTGACGCTGGGTCGCGACGCGAAGTACCGCTCCTGGCTCACGCCGGTCTACGCGGGNNGTTCGGCGGTTCGGCCGGATCGGGTGCGGGTGCGCCCGGGTCGGGTTGCGGCGCGTCGGGGAGCGTCGGCAGCGCGGTTGCGTCTTGCGCGTTCCACATTTGCAAGTCGGGCGCCAGCGAACGGCTCGTCGTGCCCGCAAGCGGCGAGGCCATCCCGAGCGCGAATGCGGGCAGTCCTTCGCCTTCGCGCCACGTTGCGAAGCGGCCGAACTCGTCGTAGGTCATCTTCGAGATGGCGTGGATGAAGCGGCGGCCCATCGGCAGGCTCGGCAACTGCGTGGTCATCACCGCGATCACGTAGGGTTCGTTCTGGCGGAACACGATGCCGACGTCGTTGAGCGTGTCGTGCAGGGAGCCCGTCTTGTGCGCGATCTGCAACTTCTTGGGCAGCGGCTGCGGCAAGAGACCGTTGTGCGTCTGGCCGGTCAGGATGGCCAGCATCTCGCCCGACGACCACGAATCGACCAGGCGGCGGCGCGCGATCGAATCGAGCAATTTCACCATGTCGTGCGGGCTCGAGCGCAGCGAATACCGGATGCCGTCGGTCGCGGAGCGGATGTAGTCGCCGAGCTTCGTATCGCGCAGCCCGAGTTCGCCCATGGTCTCGTTGACCTTCTGACGGCCGACCAGGCGAATGAGCATATTGGTCGCGGTGTTGTCGCTATCGTCGATCATCAAGCGCAGCAGTTGTTCCACGGAGCGCTCGGTGTTCGTCCGCGCGTAGGCCAAGTCGCCCCAACCGTCGTCGCGATCGCTCGGCTGCAAATGCATTTGCGTGTTGAGGTCGATCGTGCCGTTGGCCATCTGGCGGAAGACTTCGACCATGACCGGGATCTTGATCGTCGAGGCGGCGGGCAGGCTCGAATTCGCATTGACGCCCGTGGTCAGGCCCGTGGCGAGATCTTCGACGGCGATGCCGACGCGGCCGGGCGCGTGATCGGCCGCGCTGTCGAGGCGCGCTTGGAGTTCGGCGAGCGGTCCCGACAATGCAGCGGCCGACGAAGCTGCGGGCGATCCGATCGCCCACGCCGCAAGCAGACTGCACAGGACCCGGCGGAGGGTGCGCGTCATACGTTGGGCGACATATGTCGCTATCACTGTGCCCTTCCCCTGTTACGTGCGGGTAAACTTTTCGATGCTGTGTGCAGCATCAGTCGAACCGGCGCTCCTCGGGAACGCCGTCCGCTTGCGGCGCGCGCGCCCGGCCGGTCAAGCCGGCGAGTGCCGCGAGCGCGGCGAGGTACGGCAACGCTTGCATCGCTTCGCTCGGAATGCCGCTGCGTTGCAAACCGAACTGCAATGCGGAGAGTGCCCCGAAAACCAGCGATGCGGCCGCTGCGCCGAGCGGCGTCCAGCCGCCGAAGATCACGGCCGCGAGCGCGATGAAGCCGCGCCCGGCGGTCATGCCGTCGGAGTAGAGATCGAGTTCGGCGAGGGCCAGAAAGACGCCGCCGAGTCCGGTCAGTCCGCCGCCCAGCGTGCAGGCGATCGTGCGCAGGCGCGCGGGGTCGAGCCCGGCGTCGCGCACCGCCGCCGGGTTTTCGCCGCACGCTCGCAGCCGCAAACCCCACGGAGTGAGATACAGAAACGCGTGCATGCCCAGCGCCGCGCACAGCGCGACCGCGATCAGCGCCGCTTCTCCCGCGTTGCCCAGCGCCGCGACTTCGTCCGATGCGCCCGGACGTCTGAAGGCCACCACGATGCCGAACGCGCAAGCGCCGAGCGCGAAGATGTTGAGGCCCATGCCGGCCACGATGTGATCCGCCGCGAAGCGCGTGGCGGCGAACCCGAGCACGAAGCCGAGCAGCGCGCCCGCGACGACGCCCGCGACGAGCCCGAGCAGCGGGTTGCCCGTCGCGCCGGCGACGACCACGGCAGCGAACGCGCCCGCGGCGAGTTGGCCTTCGAGCGCGATGTTGACCACGCCGGATCGCTCGCAGAGCACGCCGCCCAGCGCCGCAAACAGGATCGGCGCCGTTTTGACCAACGTCAGCGCGGCGAACGAGGCCGCGCCCGCGAACGCATCGTTCACGGCGGCACCGGCGCGCGCGCGACGAACGCGCGGCGCGCGGCGAGCGCGACGATGGCCAGGCCCTCGAGCAGCGCGATCACGTCGCGCGGCACGTGCGCGAAGGCTTGCATCGTCAGGCTGCCGCTCTGCAAGATCGCGAAGCCGAATGCCGCGACGATGATGCGCAGCGGTTCGAGCCCCCCGACGAGCGCGACGGCGATGCCGATGAAGCCGTAACCGGGCGAGAGGGCCGGATTGAAACGATGCAGCACGCCGGTTACGATCGTCGCGCCGCCCAAGCCCGCGATCGCGCCCGAAAAACTCAGGGCCGAGAAGGCGACCGCGCCCAGATCGATGCCCGCCCGGCGCGCGACCTCCGGTGCCTTGCCGGCGGCGCGTAATTCGAAGCCGTACACCGTGCGCGCGAGCACGAACTGCAACGCCAGTGCGAGCAGCACGGCTAAGGGCAACGCGAACGAGAGCCGCGTATCTTGCGCGAGTAACGGCAGCCAGGCGGAGGCCGGCAGCGTCGCCGTCTCGGGTCCGTCGGCGCCGGGCGCGCGCAGCGGGCCGCTCAGCAAATAGGTCGCGAGCAAGCCGGCTAGGATGTTGAGCATCAGCGTGGCGATCACTTCGCTGCCGCCGAAGCGCGCGCGCAGCGCACCGGCGAGCGCGCCCCAGACTGCGCCGGCGAGCGTGCCGCCGGCGAGCGCGGCGCTCAGTGCGCCCGCGCCGGGCCAGGCCGCACCGATCAGGCCGGCCGCGAGTCCGCCGACGACGGCTTGTCCGTCCGCGCCGATATTGAAGAGTCCGGCGCGTAACGCGAAGGCGACCGCGAGCGCCGGAAAGAGCAGCGATGCGGTTTGCACGAGCGTTTCGGCGATTTGCTGCGGGCCGCCGAGCGCGCCGCGCAGCAGCGCTGCGAACGCGGCCAATGGGTTGGCGCCGGCGAGCAGCGTCGCGCCCGCGCCCACGAGCGCGAGCACCGCGAGTGCGGCCCAGGCCGAGCGGGTCACCGTCCGCGCACGCCCGCCATCGCCGCGCCGATGCGCGCGCGGTCGAAGGCGCCGCGTTCGAACTCGCCGGCGCCCGCTCCGCGGAAGAGCACCACGATACGATCTGCGATCTCGAAGAGTTCGTCGAGTTCGAGCGAGATTGCGAGCACTGCGACGCCCGCGTTGCGCGCTTCGATCAATCGCGAGCGCAAGAGCGCGGCCGCAGCCACGTCGATGCCGCGCGTCGGCTCGCAGGCCAACAGGAGACGGGGCGTTTCGGCCAGCGCGCGCCCCGCGAGCAATTTCTGTTGGTTGCCGCCGCTGAGCATCGAGACGCGCGCGTCGAGCGAGGGCGCGCGCACGTCGAAGCGCTCCACCACGCTCGCGGACCGGTCGCGCATCGCACCGCGGTGCAGCGTGAGTCCGCCGCCCAGCGGCGCGCGGCGTTGATCGCCGAGCGCGAGGTTTTCGAGCACGCTCCAATCGAGGATGAGGCCCTCGCGCTGCCGGTCGGCCGCGATCGTGCGCAGACCCGCCGCGATGCGCGCCGCCGGACGGCCGGGCGCGAGTTCGCGCCCGTCGAGGTGCAGCGTGCCGCGATACGGCGCCACGCCGGCGATGGCGTCGGCGAGCGGGCGTTGACCGTTGCCCTCGACGCCCGCGATGCCCACGATCTCGCCACCGCGCACCTCGAGGTCGAAGCCGCGCAACGCCGCGGCGCCGCTGCCCGCTTCGAGCCCGCGCGCTTCGAAACACGGAGCGGTCGCGCGCGACGTGCGGGCGGCGAGCGCGGGGAGTTCGCCGCCGATCATCGCCCCCGCGATCGCGGCAGGCTGCGCGCCGCGCTCGAAGCGCGCCGCGACGCGGCCCGCGCGCAGCACGGTGATCCGTTCCGCATACGCGGCCACATCGCCCAAATCGTGCGTCACCACGAGCACCGCCGTGCCGCGCGCGGCGAGCGCGCGCAGCACGTCGAAGAGCACGTCGCTCTCGGCCGGCGCGAGCGCCGACGTGGGTTCGTCGAGGATCAACAGCGCCGGTTCGCGAGCCAGTTCGCGCAGGATCTCGACGCGCTGCTTTGCGCCCGCATCGAGCGTTTCGACGCGGGCCCGCGGGTCGACGGGCAGGCCGTACGTCGCGCCGAGCGCTGCCACGTCTTCCCGCGCCGCGCGTTCGTCGAGCCGCAGGCCGCGCCGCGGTTCGCGTCCGAGCAGCACGTTCTCCCACACGCGCAGCCGGTCGACGAGGTGCGGATGTTGCGGCACGAAGCCCGCGTTGCCGGCGCGCGTGACGCTTCCGCTCGTCGGGCGCAGACGGCCGGCTGCGATTGCGGCGAGCGTCGTCTTCCCAGCGCCGTTCTCGCCGCACAGCGCGTGGATTTCACCGCGCGCGATCGTTACGTCGACGCCGTCGAGCGCGCGCACGCCGCCGGCATAGGTCTTCACGATGCCGCGCAGCTCGAGGGCGAACGCGTCCATCGCCGGCGGTTAGGGCGTGACCGGTTTGAAGTCGGCCAGGGACTCGCGCGTCTTCGGCGGCACGATCTTGCCCGCGATGATGTCGGCGCGCAGTTTCTTCAGCGTCGCGATCATCTCGGGATGCACCACGGCGCGCGAGTAGGTGAACGGCGTCAACGCGATGCCGCCCTCGCGCAGGCCCACTTCTTCGGTGCCGGCGGGCAACTTCTGCGCGATGGCTTCTTCGGCCAAGCGAAAGACCGCGACGTCGACGCGCTTGAGCACGCTCGTGAGGATCTTGCCCTTCGCGAGCGCGTCTTGATCCGAATCGACGCCGATGGCGTAGACGTTGGGTCGCGCGCGCGTCTCGTCGATCGCGCCGAGCCCCGATTTGCCCGCGGCGATGAAGATCACGTCGGCGCGTTGATCGTAGAGCACGCCGGCCAATTCCTTACCCGCCGCAACGTCGTCGAACGACCCGGCGTACTTGACCAGCACCTTCACGCGCGGGTCGATCTCGCGCGCGCCCGCGGTGTATCCGGCTTCGAAGCGGCGCAGCAGCGGTACGTCCATGCCGCCCAGGAAGCCGACGACGTGCGTCTTACTGACCATCGCGGCCAGCGCGCCGGCGAGAAAGGCGCCTTCCTGTTCGCGAAAGACCACCGCCGACACGTTTGGTTCCACGGCGGTGCCGTCGATTAAAGCGAAATGGCGCTTGGGAAAATTGCGCGCGACCTTTTCGACGTCTTTGCTCATCAGAAAGCCGATCGCGTAGATCTCGTCGTACTCTTCGTCGGCCAGCACGGTCAGATTGGGTTGATAGTCGGCTGCCGACTTCGACTCGAGCACGGTCGTATCGGCGTCGAGTTGGGTCTTGGCCGCGGTCAGGCCGGCGTAGGCCGAGTCGTTGAACGACTTGTCGCCGAGGCCCGCCGTGTCGGTGACCATGGCCAAACGAATGACCGCCTTGCCCGAGGCATCGTGACGCGCGCAGCCGGCCGCGGTGAGGGCGAACGCCGCCGAAGCGACGGCGGTCAGCAGCGCGCGAGTCGCACGCGGTCGCGGGCGGTGCAAGATCATCGGGCGCATCTACGCAGCACCCCGCGACGAAGCCTCCGGCACGGCCGAACGGCCCGCGCAGGCAGGAACTCGGCGTCCTCTCCCGTGGTAGAGGGTTCACGATGAAGAATCCGCCGCCCGCCCTGCCGATTCGCTCGCGGGCAGAACGCCGTCTGACCTTTTGGCTCAAGCTGTTGCTGACGGTCGCAGTCGGGGCGTTCGTCCTCTCCGGCTTCCTCGATTTCTTGGGCCGGATCCGCTCGGTTACGATCATCCTGATCGGCGCGGTGTTCTTCACCTACATCATCTATCCGGCGGTGCGCCGCTTGCACGCGCGGATGCCGCTGGGCGCCGCCATCGCGATCGTCTACGGCGCGCTGGCCTTGGTGGTCTTGTTCGGCGCGGCGGTGGTGGTGCCGGCACTGGCCGACGACACGCAGTCGCTGATCCATGCGTATCCCTCGATCGTGCACAACGCGCAAGCGACTTTGGCCGATCCGACCAATCCGATCGTGCGCCGCCTGCCGCCGGTCGTGCGGCTCTATCTCGCCGACCTGCCCGAGAAGCTCGGCCTGCTCGCCGAACGCTACGGCGGGGAGGCTGCGTCGCGCGCGTTGACGATCTTGCTTTCGACGTTTGCGATCTTGGCCACGGTCGTGGTGATCCCGGTGATCTCGATCTATCTCTTGTTCGAGACGCCCGAGTTGTTGCAGACGGCGATGAATGCGATTCCGCCGCGGGCTCGGCCCAAGACGGCGGCGATCTTGCACGATCTCGACAAGGTGCTCGGCGGCTTCATCCGCGGCCAGTTCCTGGTCGGCGCGACGATCGGCACGCTGATCACGATCGTGCTGCTGATCTTCAAGGTGAAGTACGGCGTCTTGATCGGCGTGGCTGCGGGACTCTTCGACATCATTCCATACGTCGGCGCGCTCGTCGCCTTCGTGCCGGCCGTGTTGCTCGCGCTCTTCAACGACGGCTGGCAGCACGCGTTGATCATCGCGCTCCTATTCGTCGCGATCTTCCAACTCGAAGGCCATTTCGTGGCGCCGCGCATCGTGAGCGAAAGCGTCGGCCTGAGTCCGTTGCTCGTGATCGTCGCGATCTTGATCGGTGCCGATCTCGGCGGCATCGGCGGCATGTTTCTCGCGGTGCCGGTGGCCGGTCTCTTCAAGGTCTTGGCGCAGCACATGATGCCCCAGTATCCGCCCGCGGTCGTCAGCCCGCCGCCGGACATGGCCGAGACGGTCAGCCCGGGCGGCGCCGTGGTGCCGGCAAAGGCCGCGAAGAAGCCGCGCCCCGGCAGCGAGCCCGCTTAGCCGCGCGGAGAGCGCCGCCGGCGCGCAGAAGCCGACCCGGCCATGCTTTCCACCGCACCGTCCGCTCAGACGCCGCAGCACCGCACGCCCGGACTCGTCGAAGTGATCGGCGTGCCGATGGACCTCGGCGCCGACCGGCGCGGGGTCGACATGGGACCGTCCGCGATCCGCTACGCCGGGTTGCGCGAGCGCCTCTTGGCCCTGGGTGTCGAGTCGGTCGTCGACCACGGCAACGTTCCGGTGCCCGTCGCCGAGTCGCTCGCGGCAGAGGCGACCAAAAACGCGAAGTATTTGCCGATCATTCTGGCCGTCTGCGAGCAGCTCTCACATCTCGTCGAAGAGACGGTGCGGCGCGGCGGCTTCCCGCTCGTGCTCGGCGGCGACCACTCGATCGCCATCGGCACGCTGGCCGGCGTTTCGCGAGCGCGCAAACGCGCGCCCGGCCTGATCTGGGTGGACGCCCACGGCGACATCAACACGCCCCTGACCTCGGGCTCGGGCAACGTGCACGGCATGCCCGTCTCGATCGCGCTCGAGGAGCACTCGATCGACGCCTCGCGGACCGTGCTCGTCGGGCTGCGCGACGTGGATGCCGGCGAGAAGCGGCGCATCCGCGAACTCGGGGTGCGCGCCTTTTCGATGAGCCACATCGATAAGGTCGGCATGGAGCGCGTGATGGAAGAAGCGATCGCCATCGCCTCCGGCGACGGAGAGGCGCTGCACGTTTCCTTCGACCTGGACGGCATCGACCCGAGCGAAGCGCCTGGGGTCGGCACGCCGGTCCGGGGCGGCCTCTCCTACCGGGAAGCCCACCTGGCCATGGAGATGGTGGCCGAAACGGGCCGGCTCGGCTCGCTCGAGATCACCGAACTCAACCCCATCTTCGACGAGCGCAACCGCACGGCCGACCTCGCGGTGCAACTGATCCTCTCGGCGCTGGGCAAGAGCATCTTGTGAGCCGCGTCATGCCGGGTAAATCGGCGTGCCCAACTGCCGAAAACCGGAGTGATGGTCTGCGCGGACTGCCGCAAGTCGGACAAGCAAGGCGCGAGCTACTGCAGCTGTTGCGGCAAGCCGGCTGACGTCCGCATGACCGCCACCGGCGGCCTGCCCTTCGGCGGCAGGCTGCGCTGGATCGGCTCGGCTGCCTTGCTCGCGACCTCGATCTGGACCGGCATGGCCGGAGGCTTCGGCCTCTATTCCCGTCAGGTCGGCATGGCGCGCGCGATGACGGCCGTGGCCGCGGCCTTCACCGCGGTCGAAGCCGGCAAGGCGCTGCAGCCCAAACCGGTGGCGCACCACCGGGCCCACGCGCCCGAGCCGGCGCCCTCGCCCGCGCACGAGAGCCGCAAGAACTAGAGCAGCCGGCGGACGGCCTCGTTCCAAAACGGCCAGTCGTGGCCGAACACGCCGCTCCAAATCTCGGTGTGGTTGGGGATGCCCTTGGAGCCCAGGACGGCGCTGAAGCGGCGGTTGTCGTCGACCAGGGAGTCGTATTCGCCGGTTGCGATGACCCACTCGATGCGGGCCAGGCGGCGAACCCACTCGTCGTCCATGTTCGCGATGTACTCGACGGGCGAGTTGAGGTATTCNNCCGGCGAAATTCGCCGCGTGATAGCCGCCGAAGCTGCAGCCGAAGACGCCGAGGTCGCCGCGCTGGGCGCGGGCGTGCACGTAGGGCACGATCTCATCGGCGATGTACGCGTCGTAGCGCTCGTGGCGCGGGCCACGTTCGGATGGGGGGATGTGCTCGTCGTACCACGTGTCGGCGTCGACGGAATCGACGCAGATCAGTTGCAGGTACCCCGCCTCGATCTTGTCGGCGATGTGGGCGACGAGCCCCGTGTCCTCGTACTGGACGTAGCGGCCCATCGAGGTCGGGAAGGCGATCACCGGAAAGCCCGACCATCCGAACCACAGCAACTCCATGCTCCGGCCCAGATTGGGGCTAAACCAGGCTTCGTGCGTACGTTTCATCGGCGCTCCCAATTGCATAGGGCCCGCGCCGGTTCCCTCGAATGCGTCGCGCTCAAGTTTTTTTCGCGAACATGGCGGGGGTGTAAAAGTGTCGACCGTTCGGCGGATCGGGTTGCTCTTCGGGATGGAAGACACGTTCCCGTGGGCCCTGATCAACGCTATCGACGCGCGGGGCGGCGGCGAAATCACCGCCGCGCCCGTCGAGATCTCGTACCTGCGCGACACGCAGCACTTCGATTACGCGTTGATTCTCGACCGGATCAGCCACGAAGTGCCGTACTACCGCACGTTTCTCAAAGTGGCCGCGGCGCGCGGCGTGCAGGTCGTGAACAACCCGTTCTGGTGGTCGGCCGACGACAAGTACTTCGGGAACATCGTGGCCGAGTCGGTCGGCGTAGCCACGCCGCGCACCGTGCTGCTGCCGCACAAGGACCGGCCGCCGAACACGGAGGCCAACTCGTTTCGCAACCTGCGCCTGGTGGATTGGGACGAAGTCTTCGGCTATTTAGGCTTTCCCATCTTCTTGAAGCCGGCGTACGGCGGCGGTTGGAAGGACGTGTACAAGTGCGACACGCCCGCCGAGTTTTTCGCGGCATACGATAACACGCGCGACCTGACGATGATGGCGCAAGAAGCGATCGATTTCGAGGACTACTACCGCATTTACGTGATCGGGCGCAAGCACGTGCACGTGATGCGCTACGATCCCAAACAGCCGCACCACCTGCGCTACGTGCTCGACGCGCCGCGCACCGAGCCCGCGCTCCTGACCCGGCTGCGCCGCGACGCGCTGGCGCTCTCCGAAGCGCTCGGCTACGACATGAACACGGTCGAACTCGCCGTGCGCGGCGGCATCCCGTATGCGATCGACTTCACCAACCCCGCACCCGACGCCGACGCCCACTCGGTGGGCCCGGCGAACTTCACCTGGATCGTCGACGCGATGGCCGAGACCCTGATCGATCGCGTACGCAACCCCCTGCCCCTCGAACTCACCGGCGCGTGGCCGCAAACGACGGCCCTGGCGCGAGGACACGTCTGATGGCAGAACGGCCTACCTTCACCGTCGGCATCGAGGAAGAGTTCCAGGTNNCTGCACGATCCGGTGATCGAATTGACCACGCCGGTGTGCGCGGATATCGCCGAGGCGCGGCGCGAGGTCACCCGGCTGCGCGGCGAAATCGTGCACCTCGCGCGGCGCAACGGCCTGCGCGTGGGCTCGGCCGGCACGCATCCGTTCACGCACTGGTCGACCGTGCCGACGACGCCCGGCGCGCACTACGATCGCCTGATCCAGGACCTGCAGTTGGTCGCGCGAGCCAACTTGATCTTCGGCTTGCACGTGCACATCGGCCTCGAAGACGACGAAGCGCGCGTGGCCATCATGAACGGCGTGCGCTACTTTCTGCCGCACATCTTCGCGCTCTCGGTCAACTCGCCGTTCTGGACGGGCATCGAGACGGGCTGGATGAGCTACCGCTCCAAAATCTTCGAGCGCTTCCCGCGCACGGGATTGCCCGACTCGTTCGGCTCGTGGATGGAATACCAGGATTTCCTCAACACGCTCATCGCGACCGGGTGCATCACCGACGGCAAGAAGATCTGGTGGGACGTGCGCGTGCACCCCTACTATCCCACGCTCGAATTCCGGATCTGCGATGCCCAGATGCGCATCGACGAGGTCATGTGCCTGGCGGCCTTCTTCCAAGCGGTCACCTATAAGCTCTGGAAGTTGTACGATCGGAACCAGGGTTGGCGCCAATACCGTCGATCTTTGTTAAATGAGAACAAGTGGCGGGCGGCACGTTTCGGCCTGGGCGGAAAGCTGATCGATCTGGGTAAGAAGACCGAGGTGCCCACCCAGGACCTGTTGATCGAACTCTTGGAGTTCGTCGACGACGTGGCGGGCGAACTCGGTACGACCGATGAAATCCGCTACGTGTACGAGATCATACGCCGGGGCACGGGTGCGGATCGCCAGTTGGCGGTGTTCAAGGAAACCGGGAGTCTGAAGGACGTGGTGCAGTACGTGATCGACGAGACAGAGGCGGGCGTTCCCGTTGCTTGAGCCCATCCGCTCGGCTCACGTTCTACCGATCGATTGGCGCACGAGCCATTTCGACGTGGTCCGGGTGGAGCGGCCCGGCGATCTGCCCGCGGCCGATCCGGCTGCGATAGACGTCGCACTGCTCGACATGAACCACGGTTATCCCAACGTGGGGCACGATGCGATGCTCGCGTTCTTGCACGATTTGGCCTCGGAATACCAGGACGAATTGGACGAACGCGGACGCACGATCCGCGTTCTTTCGTATGCGATTCGCGACGGCTTGGCGATCCCCGATCACGCGAGCGGGCGGCACCATCTCTATCTGGGCACCGGCGGCCCCGGTCACCTCGACCCGCGTCGCAACACCAGCGACGACGGCGCGCGCGAGATTCGAGAAGACCCCTCGTGGGAAGCGCCGCTGTGGGCGCTGTTCGACGCGATCCTGGCCGACGAGAGCGCCTCGCTCTACGGCGTGTGCCACACGTTCGGTTTGCTCTGCCGCTGGTCAGGCATCGCGCAACCCGTGTTGCGCGGCCCGGAAAAGGGCGGTGCGATGAGCGGCGTGGGCGCCGACGTGCTGACCGGCGCGGGGCGCGCGCACCCGTGGTTCGAGCCGTTGTTGGCCGAGTTGCCGGGGCCGGTGCTGCCGGTGCTCGAGTCGCGCTACTACGACCTCATCCCGGTCGCGTCGAGCTTTCCGGCGGGCATGAGCCCGATCGCCTTCGAGAGCGCGGGCGAAGGCGGCCGCGGCTCGGCGCTCACGATGTTCGAGTTCGCGCGTGCGGCCGACGGCGCGACGCCGCGCGTCTTCGCGGTGAACAGCCATCCCGAAATCGGCACGCCCGAGCGCGTGCAGGGTCTTCTCGAGCGGCTCTTGCTGCGCGGCCAGATCAACGCCGACGTGTTTCGTCAGCGTTCGGGCCTGCTGCCCGTTTTGCGCGACGACCGCCGCGACCAGCGGCTGCAAGTCGCGCGCTTCGTGTTCGGCGATCTGATCGAGCGAAAGCTCCACGGTCTCGTCAGCGCAGCGTAGCGCGGCGTTCTTTCGCAGTGGAGCCGGGCGCCCGCGCGCACTTCAACGCGGCTTTTAGCGACGCCGTCTACGCGCGCTATGCCGCCGACCTGGTCGCGCGCACCGGCGGGCGCGAGATCGGCTTCCGGCTGGCGGAGACGCCGGTCTTCTTTTCGGCCGACTTGCGCGAACGCTGCGTGCGCGCGGCCGACGAGATCCTCGCGCAACTCTGTCTGCCGGAGAAGATCGCGCGCATGCGCGACGCGATTCCCGCCGACCGGCACGTCCCGGGCGAGACGGCGCTGCCCAGCTTCGGCATCATCGACTTCGCGCTCGTCGAGGAGGCGGACGGGACGCTCGGCCCGCGTCTGATCGAACTGCAGGGTTTTCCGTCGCTGGTCGGCTTCCAGGTCATGCAGGCCGATGCGTGGGGCGCGGAGCTTGCGACGATGCCGGGCCTCGAGGGCCCGTGGTCGTGCCGCTTCGGCGGTCTGTCGCGCGACCAGATCCTCGCGCTGGCACGGGAGACGATCGTGGGCGACCACGACCCCGCGCACGTCGCGCTCGTCGACATCGATCCGTCCGAGCAGAAGACGTCGTGCGATTTTCGCGCGAGCAAGACGCTCTTCGGCGTGGATGCGGTCTGTCCGACGAAGCTCGAAAAGCGCGGCCGGCGGCTTTTCCGCCGCGACGACGCCGGACGCGAGCTTCCCGTCGAGCGCATCTACTGGCGCATCGTCATCGACGAACTCGAGAAGAAGGGCGTGACTTTGCCCTTCGACCTGCGCGAAGAGTTGGACGTCGAGTGGACGCCGCACCCGAACTGGTTTTTCATCTGGTCGAAGTACTCGCTGCCGTTTCTCGACCATCCGGCGGTGCCGCGCACGCAACTGCTTTCGGAGCTTTCCGACGTGCCGCCGGACCTGACGGAGAACTACGTGCTCAAGCCGCTCTTCTCGTTTGCGGGCGGCGGCGTCAACGTGGCCCCGACCGCGGCCGACGTTGCGGCAATTCCGGCGGACATGCGCGCCGCGTGGTGCCTGCAACGGAAGATTACGTACGCACCGCGCCTGCGCGCGGTCGACGGCGGCGGCATCAAGGCCGAGATTCGCATGATCTACTTGCGTCCGGACGATGCGGCGCAATTCGTGCCCGCGCTCAACCTGTGCAGGCTCGCGCGCGGCGCGATGATCGGCGTGGACTTCAACCGCGACATGACCTGGGTTGGTTCCTCGATCGGCCTCTGGCGGCCGTAGGCTCGTACTGCCGGATCTGCTCGCGCACCGTTTCGACGGCGCTGCGACCGATGCCGTCGTCGGCGCCCTCGATGTCGTCGGTCGAGTTCGCGTCCCAGCCTTCATCGCCGAACGAGAATTCGTTGAACTGATGCACCATCAGGAAGATCGGATCGAGCTTGCGCGCGACGCACATGAAATTGGTGAAGGTCGAATAGGGCACGTGGTCTTCGTCGCGCAGCGACGCGTCGACGAAGTAGTCGGTGCCCGGTTTGCACGTCGTCAGCGGCGGGTTCTCGCGTGGCGCAGGTGGGCATGAGTCCGGGTAGGTGCCCCAGCCGTTCTGACCGGCGGTCGCGATCGAGACGGTGAGGTTTTCCACGCGCGGTGCGTGCGGCGCCGGCGTGTACGACGGAAAGTACGAGAAGCGCCGGTTCAGCCGGTCGACCCAACTCCACCACCAAAAGCCGAAGCCGCGCTTGAGCGGGGTCGGCGCGGTGGGCACGTAACCCGCAGGCTCGTCCCAGAACGTCGAGTCGGTATCGAAATACCCGCCCATCATGCGGAACGTGTACTTTCGATCGAGGCCCGTGGCGACGATGCTGTCGTGCAGCTCGTTCATCAGGCAGGGCGTGTCGTCGACGCCCGGCGGCGCAAAGATCAAAACGAGCGGTTTGCCTTCGTAGATCACGTTGAGGTTGGGATAGCGCGCCATCTGCTCGCCGTACCAAGCCATCTCTTTCTCGAACGAGTTCGTGCCGTTCACCGCCGGGTTGCCGTCGAGGTTGCCCACCGGAATGCCCGGGATCGCCGGGCACGGGTCGACGCCGAAGCCCGTAGCCGAGCCGCTCGCGCTGTACGGCGTCAAACAGCCGTTGTCTTGACAGGCCAAGAGCGGGATGATCTTCAGATTGGTGCCGAGCTCCGACCAGGCGGAGTAGATCAGCCCGTCGTTGTCGCGAATCTGCTGATTGCTTTTCTTGAAGCTGCGATTGAGCGCGACCGTCGTTTGTCCGCACGGGTTGAGCAGCGCCGGATTCACCGCAGCGTCGCCGTCGTCGAAAATGCAACTCACGTTATTGGTCAGCTCGACGATGGCCGCGTCCGCGCCCATTGCGGTAAGGTTGGTGATGTGGTTGCGGATGACGTCGGGATCGGCGCTATCGTAGCCCCCGCCATAGGGTTGCATGTCGGGTGAGGTCAGGAGCGGCCGCGGCGACTGCCCGCGTAGCGGAAAGCCCACGGCTTTCGGGCCAAACCAGGCCTCGTATTCCATGACCACGACACGGCTGGAGCCGTCGACGATCAAGGGCGCATTCGGAACCGCGCTCTGCGGGGAAGCGAGCGTGAGCGTAGCGAGAANNTCGTCGGTCGTGTTCGCATCGCAGCCTCTCCTCGTCAAGTCGCGCGCCTCGCCGATCGCCCGAGCGACCGGCACGCAAGGGGCCTAGCGGCGGGGAGGCACCACGCACTCCCGCGTCCGCTTTGCGGCTGTTTTAATGAATCGCTATTCCTAGGGGCGGCTCCGGAAGGCCCGAGATCGTCGGCTTGATGGGCTTGCCGCCTCTGGTGAAGGTCGTCATGAAGCCGTGCGTACTCGTGACGTAGACCTTGCCGGTGGGTCCGATTGCGATGTAGCCGGGGTCACCGTTCGTGACGGCCATGGTTATCTTTCGCTGTTTGCCTTGTGGAGTATACGTCGTGATCTCGTCTGAGGCGTCGCTACTGACGTAGATGTTGCCTCGTGCGTCGAGGGCGAGCGATTGCGGCAGCGAGATGCCGGCGGTGATGGTCGGCTTCGTCTGGGTTCCGTCGGGATTGTATGTGGTGACGGAACCGTTGAAGCTGCCCGTTCCTTTTTGGCTCACGTAGATTTTGCCGTTCGCGTCGACCTTAACGTCGGTTGGTTGCTGGAGTCCGGTGATGGTCGGACTCGTTTGCGTGCCGTCTGCAAGGTACGTCGTGACCGAGTTGCCGTTATAGTTGGCGACGTAGATTTTCCCGTTTGCGTCGACCGCCACTCCAAACGGCTGCGAGAGACCCGTGGTAATGGTGGGGCTCGCCGGCGATCCATCCGGATTGAAGGTCAGGATTTGGCCGGTATTCGGGAGGGAGCTGCTGTCGGCAACGTAGATCTTTCCGGCGGCGTCGACCGCGATGCCGACCGGGCCGTCGAGGCCCGTGATCGTGGGCGTGCTCGGCTTTCCGTCGGTGGTGTAGGTCGAGATCGTATTACTCGTATAGCCCGCGATGTAGAGTTTTTGTAGCGGGCCCGCGAGTGGGCCGCCGAGGAGGCCTGAAAAGGGACCGGTGAGACCGGAGTGCGCGAACGAGGATGTCGAGGCGCCGCCGTTCGTTGCAGGTGACAAGCCGGCCGAAGTGCCGGAGCACCCGGCGAGTGCGACCGCGACTGCGGCCGCGAAGATTGTGAGACGGGGGGAACGTTTTCCCGGGAACGAGTGGGACATTGGAGGTTCTCCTCTGTGCGGTGCGTGCGCCGGTATTCCGGCTCCCGGCAACCATAGAGCGTGCTCGTCCGAAAAGCGTCCGACGCTTATTCTTCTCTCGTAGCGTGGCCGCGCTGTTCGACCATGAACTCGCACATCGAGCCTAAGTTCGTGAAGTATATGCGGCGTTTGCCACCCACGTCTTCGACCGATCCGCGCCACGCCGCGTCCGAATCGGGCCCACCTTGCCGCCACATCCGCACGATAAAAACGGCCGTCGCATCCGCGCTATCCATCCGCCCACGCTACAGGGCGACCGTCGGAAAAGCGTCCGATGCGGCCCGGGAAGCGGCGGCCCGATTGCTGAAGCGCTGCTCGTGCTGACGATCCGGCTGTTCGGGCAAGTGCGGGTCGACATCGACGGAGCGATCGAACCGCTCCGCGCTCCGGCCAAGGCCGTCGAGGCGTTGGCCTACTTGGCGACGCACCGCGACGCGCCGACGTCCCGAGACTTCTTGGCGACGCTCCTCTGGCCCGACGACGAGCCCGAGGGCGGCCGCGGCAAGCTTCGCCGCAACCTGCACGTGTTAGCCCGGGCCCTGGCGCACGTGTCGCCCGAGCCGCTGCTGACGGCGGCGATGCAGAGCATCCGCTGGAACGTTCAGGACGCCGTCTCGGTTGACGTGATCGCCTTTGCGGAAGCATACGCGGCCCGCAGCTATGACGAGGCGATCGCGCACTATGGCGGAGCCTTTCTCGAAGGTCACAACGACGATTGGATCCTCACCGAGCGCGAGCGCTTTCGCGAGCAGCAACTCGACGCGTTGCGACGCTCGGTACGGCGCAAGCGCGGCGAACGGGATTTCGCCGGAGCCCTCGCCGACATCGGCCGCATTCTCGCGATCGACCCCTGGCGCGAAGACGCGCTGCGGATAGAGATGCTCGTGCGCGCGGAGTTGGGCGACCGGAGCGGCGCTCTGGCCGCCTACCGTTCGTTCGCGGAACGCTTGCAGCATGANNTCGGCCGCGAGCGCGAGTTCGCCGCCTTGACGCGCGCTTGGGCCGAAGCCGCGCGCGGACATGGACGCACGATCCTGCTCTCTGGTGAGGCCGGCGCCGGCAAGTCTCGACTTTCCCAGGAACTCGCCCTGCACGCCGAGAGCCAGGGCGGCGGAGTGCTGATCGGCTCGACGACGCCGGGCGAAGCGCGACCGTACGAGGCGGTTGCCGACGCATTGCGCGGCGCGCTTCCGTTGCTCGTACGCGAACTCACTCGCGCTGAAGCCGGCATCCTGGCCGGGGTCTTGCCCGAGATCGTCGTGCACGGTGCGGTGGAGCGTGCGCTGCCGCTAACGCCCGATGCGGAGCGAGCGCGCATCTTCGAAACGCTCTTTGCCGCACTGGAGAAACTTGCGCGCAAGCGGCCGTTGCTCGTCGTTTTGGAAGACCTGCATTGGGCAACGCCATCGAGCACTTCGCTGATCGAGTATTTGGCGCGGCGTGCGAGCGGGCTGCCTGCGTTGATCGTCGCGACCTCGCGCGAGGAGGGGGTCGGCCGAACGCATCCTTTGCGGGCACTGCGGCGGCGACTCGAAGCAGAAGGCATCCTCGAGGCGCTTCCCGTGGGGCGCCTGCAGCGGGATGCCTTGCTCGAACTCCTTCGGCGGCTTCCGGAACGCGTGGGCGAAGGGCGAGCCGTCGAGGAGCGGGCCAACGAACTCTACGCATACAGCGAAGGCGTGCCGCTCTTTTTGGATGAGGCGGTCTATGCGGGGCGGAGGAACCAGATTGCATCGCGACTCAACGTGCCTGCGCGGATCGCCGCGCTGACGGACGCGGCTCGCGCGCTGCTCGAGATTGCCGTCGTTGCGGGGTCGGGCTTCACGATCGAGCTGCTCTGCGAGGTATCCGGCTGGAGCGAGTTCGATGTCGTGCAAGCGCTCGACGAATTAGTTGAAGCGCGATTCGCGCGCCGCGGCCGGCGCGCGGCTTTAGGCGATTACGCCTTCACGCACCATCTCGTGCAAGCTGCCGTTTACGAAGCGCTCGACGCGCAGGTTCTGCGGCAACGCCACGCGCTCGTGGCCCACGCCGAGACCAAGCTCTTCGGCGAGCGGCCGGACCACTCTGCCGAGATCGCGGCGCACTTCGAGCGCGGGGGCGATCCGGTACGGGCGGCGCGAAGCTACGCCGCTGCCGCACGCCACGCTCTGGCGCTGTATGCGAATGAAGAAGCGCTGACGTACGCCGAGCGCGCGCTGGCACTGTCCGACACGCCGGCGCATGCGGTCGACATGCACATCCTTCGCGCTTCCGCAGCGACGCTCGCCGGCAGGCTCGACGTACGCACCGCGGCGCTAGCCGCCTTGTCGACGGCGACGCTTACACCCCAGCAGCTGCCCGAGGTCGAGCGACTGCGGGCGGTGGACGCGGTCGCGCACGATCGTTTCGCCGAAGCGCAGAACGCGGCGGAGCGTTTTCTCGCCGCGGCCGAGAGTACGGGAGATGCAAACGCGATCGTGCAAGCGCACATCGAATCGGCCACGATCGCGATCACGATGGACCGCTACCGGCACGCCGCCGACGCGCTCGCGGCCGCCGAACGGGCGCTCGCACCCGACGACGCGCGCGGGCTCCTGCGGATTCTGCGCGTAAAGACGTTGCTGGCACAGCGCCGCGGGGCGCGGGGCAGCGAAGTGTTCGCCGCGGCGACTCGCCTCTTGGACGAATCGAGGCGCAGCGGCGATCCGAGCACCGAAGCCGAGGCGCACAACAGGCTGGGTAACCTAGCCATCAACGAACAGCGCTTCGCCGACGCGCGCGCGCACTTCTCTGCCGCAGTCGACGTCTTGCGCCGGCTCGGCTTGCGTGCGGCCGACGGTCACGAACTCCAGGTAGCAAACCTGGCCGCCTGGACGGCCGACTACGAAACGGCGAGGACGCTCTATCGGAAAGGGCTCCACTACGGAGAGGACGCGACCGTCGCCGTACGCGTAGCCTGCACGATCGGGCTCGCCCTGGTCGACCTCTATACCGGCAATGCGCGCAAAGTGCCGGCGCTGCTCGACGCAATCGCTGAATACTGCACCGGGTTCGGCACGATCGAAGAGGCCAACGTGCACCTCTGCCGTGCGCTCGCACACGCGGCTGAAGGGCGCGAGACCACCGCGGCGGCCGAGTTCGACCGCGCGCTCGCCATTCACCGCGAGAAACCGCCGAGCGTGCTCTCTGCCCTCACGTTGGCATTTGCGATCGTGTCGGCACTCGACGCCCGGGCTGACGCGCGCGCGGATGCGCTCGAACGCGAGCTCGCGGCACTCCCGCAGGAGCTGCAGAGCGGCGAGGAATTCCCTCACCTGATGGCTTGGGCGCGTGCTCTCGTCGCCGAACACCGCGGTCTCAGTGAGGCAGCGGCGGTCTACCTCTCCGAAGCATCGCGCCTCTACGATGAGCGAGCGAAGGCAATCGGCGAGTTCGCACCCGCATACGCCGCCGTTCCGTGGAACGCCCGATTCCTGGCGTTGCGCGATTCAGGCAAGCTGCAGCGAGAAACCGGCAGCCCCTCGAGATAGCGAGGTGTGGCCGCGCAAAATGTGATAGAGCGCCGGCAGCCTCACAAGCTCACGACCAGCGTGCCCGCGCAGCGCAAGCCGTTGCACTCGGCGGGCACGTAGTGCATGGCGCTCAAGCGTTGCACGATTTCGTCTCGCGCTTCCTCGGGTACGTTGGCCGGGACGATGACGCGCAGCGCGCGTCCGGACTCGTCAACTTTGATAGTGATCCCGGCGACGTGATACTTCGCCTTCAAATCGGCGAGCGCCGTCTCGTCGGACAGCATCGGGCTATCGAAGTTTTGGCCCCAGCCGCCCGCGGCCGCGTCGAGCCCGCGATCGGGCGCGGCCTTTTGCGACATCGCGACGGCGGCCGCCGCGACGGTCGGCGCGGCGGAGGGTGTCGGGGCCGGAGTCGGCGCGAGCGCTTCGGGCGCCTGGGCCGCCGACTGCGGCGTACCCGCGAGCGGGCTCGGCTCGGCCGGACCCGCCTCGCCATGTGCGACGCGCGGCGCGTGCACCGCCGGCGCGACGGCGTCGGCGGCGACCCCGGCCACGGGCGCATCGTGTACCACGCGCGGGGGCGCGATGCGCCGATGATGCTGGAGTTGGGGTTCGGCCGGAACCGGTGCGCGAGCGACGCGCACGGCTTCGTGACGTTCGGCCTTCGGCCGGTGCACGATGGCCAGCGTCGTGACCTCGCTCTGCCGGTCGAGGGCCAAGCCGCCCCCCGTGGCCGTGCCGTTGCCGGTTAGGATCGGCACGGCGAACAACAACGGCACGAGCAGAAGATGCAATGCGGCGGAGATGCCGATCGCGCGCTTGAGGGAAAGCCGGTCCTCGTGCGCCATGGAGGTCACTCCAGGTCTGTCTGGGTGACGAACCTTGGCGGCGGCCGGGCGCCGAACCTGTGGCCGCAACCCGAGGCGGGGTCGGGGCGCTCATGTGAGCGTCGCCCCGATACCCGAAAGGAACCCCAGATGGGCCAGCCCACCGACATCGTCCTCTACCAAGCCGAATGGTGCCCCTATTGCGCCCGCGTGCGCGCCAAATTGACCGATCTGCTGCTCGATTACAAGAACGTCAACGTACCGCGCTCGCATGCCGAGCGCCAGGAAGTCCGCGAGGTTTCGGGACAGACCAGCATCCCGGTGCTCGTCGACGGCGAGGTCGTGCTCGACGACGACGACGACATCATCCCGTACCTCGAAGAGAAGTACGGCAAGAAGGCCAGCGCTACGAAGTAGCGCGCGTCAGCGCGAAGGCGACGACGGCTCCGCAGAGCGTGGCGAAGCCGTTGACCGCATCGTTGCCGAACCAGGGCAGCCCGCGCAACGGCGTCGCGTTGGCGCCGCAGGCGTGCGGGTCGGTTTCGCAGGCGCGCTTGCACTGCGGGCACCAGCGTAGCGACTGCAGCGACGCGCCGAGCACCGAGTCCAGGAGCGCGCCGGCGATGCCGCCGGCGACGACGGGCCAGAAGGCGTGCACGTCGAGCGCGAGCGCAACCAAGCCGATGCACAGTGCGCCGGCGATCTCGGCCAACGTACCGGCGACCGTCACGCCGCCGGAAAGGCCCGTGGCGACGGGTTTTCCGGTGAGGATCGAGCGCGGTTTGCCGCCCACGAGCGTGCCGATCTCGGTGGCCCACGTATCCGCAGTCGCCGCCGCGAACGCACCCGCAAAGGCGACGGCGTAGCGCGGCGCAACCGCGAAGGCGAGCAGCGCGCACAGCGCGGCTATTCCGCCGTTGGCCAAGACCTGTGCGGCGTCGCGCGGTCCCGTCTTGCCGATGTCGATCAGCCGCACGCTTTTCTGCGCCTTCCCCACGCGCGATAACGCGACCGAGGTGAGGAAAAACGTCAGCAGCACTGCCGCGCCCGCCCCGCCCAAGCCGCCGAAGGTGGCCGTGCCGACGACGAACGCCGCGAGCGCACCGCCCAGGTCGAGCGCGCCGACGCGCAGCGCGGCAAAGGCGATGACCGCCGCAGCGGCGGCGCCGATGTCGAAGTTCGTCAGCGGCGCGAGCGTCAGACGCATTCGAGTGCGGCGAGCAGCCCGTCGACGTCGTGGGCGGCCGCGGTCGCGTGCACGGGCAGGCCGCACGCGCGCGCTGCGTCGGCGGTTACCGGGCCGATGCACGCCACGATCTTCGCCGTCGCGAGTTCTTGCGCAAGCGGGACGTTTTCGATCAGCCCGCGTACGGTGCTGCCGCTGGTAAACGTCCACACGTCGGCACTTTGCGCCGCGCCGGCGAGCGCGGGATCGTGCACCGCGCGCGTCGCATAGGCGGCCACGTCGTCGACGCTGCGTCCGGCGGCGCGTAACAGGTCGGGCAGCGCTTGTCGCGCTTCTTGCGCCCGGAAGATCGCGATGCGATCGCCGGAATCGCCGCGCTCGATCAAAGCGGCCGCAAGCGATTCTTCGATGGCTTCGGCCGGCACGAGGTCGGCCTTCGCGCCGAACCGTGCGACGCGCGCTGCGGTCTTCGCGCCGATCGCCGCGATCCGGCCGGCACCGCGCGCGACGCCGTTCGCGCGGGCGAAGAATGCATCGACGCCGTGCACGCTGGTGAACACGATCCACGCGTAGTCTGCGGCGCGCGCCGCGACGAAGTCTGCGCGCGACGCATCGTCGGGCGGACCGAACTCGATCGTCGGCGCGAGAATCGGAAGCGCACCGACGGCGCGCAATTTCTCCGCGAGTTCGTGCGCGTCGTCGCGCGGTCGCGTGACGAGAACGCGTTTGCCGGCGAGCCGGCTAGGCGTGAGGCGTGTAATCCCGCGCCGACGCTTCGGCCGCAGCCTCGGCCCGCTCTTCCGCGCGTAAACGCAGATCGAACAGATCGTCGAGAATGCCGGCGTGGGTCAGCGCCTCGGCGTGATTGGCCGTCGCGCGTTCGCGCAGACGCGTCACCACGCTGTGCAGTAATTTGGAGATGATGGTCAGCGAAGCGCCGGTGATCAGCATGCGCTCGCGTTCGCTGAGTTCCGGGCAACGTGCGAGGAGCCGCTCGACCTCGGCCGAGCGAATCGCTTCGGCCTTCTGTACGAGCGACGCGACGACGGGAATCGCGACGCGCGATTGGTGCCACTGCGCGAAGCGCTCGCTGTGTTCGGCAATGATTTCTTCGACGAACGGAATCGCGGCGCGCCGGTGCTCGAGCGTGATCTCGACCAGACCCTTGAGCGCATCGATATCGGCCAGGCCGACGTTGGGAATGGCCGCTACGTCGGGCTCGACGTCGCGCGGCACGGCGATATCGACGATGAACAGCGGACGATCCGGCCGGCTTTCCATGGCGGCCTCGACGCTCTCTTTGGTCAGGACGAAATCCGAAGCACCCGTCGAGGTGACGACGATGTCCGCCCGGCGTACCGCATCGACGAGATCGGGCATTTCGACCGCTTCGCCGATGCCCAGACCTGCGACCACTTGGCGAGCCTTCGCCTGCGATCGATTGGCCAGCATCAGTTCCGTGCAGCCCTCGAGGCGCAGCCGCTTGGCGGCGAGCGAGCCCATCTTACCGGCTCCGACCACGAGAACCGTCTTGCCGATGGGCGAGCCCAGGCGCTGCTTGGCCAGTTCGATGCCGGCGGTGGCGACGCTGGTCGACTCGCCGGAGATGCCGGTGTGCGAGCGCGCGGCTTTGCCGGCGTTGAGCGCTTCGCGNNAAGAGGGCGTGCAGCGTCTTGCCCAGGGAGTGGGCGCGCTGGGCTTGGATGTAGGCTTCCTTGACCTGGCCGAGGATCTCGGCCTCGCCGATGAGCATCGAGTCGAGCCCGGTCGCCACCCGCAGGAGGTGGTCGACGGCCTGCGAGCCGAGCAGCGTGTACATGTACGAGGACATGTCGATCGAGACCGAGCCGTGGCGGAAATTCCGCAGGAACGCCTTGAGCTGGTCGACCCCGGCCTCGTAGTCCTCGAGTTCGGCGTAGATCTCGATCCGGTTGCAGGTCTGGAGCATGACCGCTTCGCGGACGGCCGGGTAGTCGCGCAGGGCGCTGAGCGCCTCGGACATCTTATAGGTGGGGAAGGCATGGCGCTCGCGCACTTCGACCGGGGCCGTGTGGTGCGATAGACCGAGGCACACTAGCGGCACGAGGTAACCTCCCCAAAACTCGAATGGGCTCTAGGCGCACTAAGGCTGAGCCCTCGACTACAGGTTGCCACAGAGAAACCGTTCACGACGTGCGCTCCGTCACCGGCAAACGTCTTCGCCACACAGTATCCCTACCCTAACCGGGTGCTTCCGAGCGCGCAACGCCATAGGTCAGGCGATGGCGTGGAGGGCTTCGAGGGCGCCGTCGGCGGCGGCGAGGGTTTGGTGCAAGGCATCCTCATCGTGAGCCAGGCTCAGGAAGCCGGCCTCGAATTGGGACGGCGCCAAATAGACGCCGCGATCGAGCATTTCGTGGAAGAACCGGCCGTAGAAGGCGGTGTCGGCCGTCTTGGCCGTGGGCAGATCGACCACCGGCGTGTCGGTAAAGAAGAACCCGACCATCGAGCCCCGGCGCGCGACCTGATGCGGGACCCCATGGGCCGTAAAGCGCTCGGCCAGACCCTCGGTGAACCGGGCGCCCGCGGCATCGAGCCGCTCGTAGACGCCCGGTTCGCGCAGGGCCCGCAGGGTTGCGATGCCCGCGGCCATGGCCAGCGGGTTGCCCGAGAGCGTGCCGGCCTGGTAGACGGCGCCCAGCGGCGAAATGTTGTCCATGATCTCCGCGCGGCCGCCGAAGGCGCCCACGGGGAGACCGCCCCCGATGATCTTGCCCAGCGTGGTGAGGTCGGGCGTGACGCCCTCGCGCTCCTGAACGCCGCCCGGGCCTACCCGAAAGCCGGTCATGACCTCGTCGAAGATCAGCACGGCGCCGTGCTTGGCGGTCAAGTCGCGCAAGCCCGCGAGGTAACCGGGCTTGGGCAGAATCAGGCCCATGTTGCCGACGTACGGCTCGACGATCAGGGCCGCGATCTCGCCGGGGAACGCGGCGAAGGCCGCGGCCACCGCGTCGAGGTCGTTGTAGGGCAAGCAGAGCGTATCGCCGGCGACGCCCGGCGTGATGCCCGGCGAGTCGGGCGTGCCCATCGTCAGCGCGCCGCTCCCGGCCGAGATCAGGAACGCGTCGCCGTGACCGTGATAGCAGCCGGCGAACTTGATCAGCTTCGAGCGGCCGGTGAAGCCGCGCGCGAGGCGCAGCGCGCTCATGGTCGCTTCGGTGCCGCTCGAGCAGAAACGAACCTTCTCGACGGACGGCACCATCGCGATCACGAGTTCGGCCAAATCGCTCTCCGCTTCCGACGGCGCGCCGAACGACGTGCCGCCCGCGGCCGCGCGTTGCACCGCGCCCACCACGCCCGGGTCGGCGTGACCGAGGATCAACGGACCCCAGGACATCACGTAATCGATGTAGTCGTTGCCGTCGAGATCGGTCAACCGGCAGCCCTTCGCGCTGCGCATGAAGACCGGATTGCCGCCGACGCCTTTGAAGGCGCGCACCGGGGAGTTGACCCCGCCCGGAATCACGCGTTTCGCGCGCTCGAAGGCCTCGACGCTGCGTTGGTTCATCATGCTCCCTGCAGCAGCGCGCGCAGCGCCGCATAGTCGTCCGGTGTGTTGACGTTGGTCAGCGTCCGCGCGTCGTGTCCGCGATAGGTGCGCGTGCGCAAGCGTTCGATCACGAGGTGCAGCGCGCCGCGCCCCGAGCGCAAGACGGGAAAGCCCGCGCGCAAGAACGCGAGGCGATCGTAGAGCGCGGCGAGCGGCTCGTAGCGCGCTTCTCCCCCCTCGACGCTGACGGGCACGACGGCTTCGTCGCCGGGCTGCCGCGCGGCGCAGAGCGCATCGACCAATGCGGCGTCGACGAACGGTGCGTCGCCCGCCGCCGCGAAGACCCAGCGCGAGCGCATGCGCGCCATCGTCGTGAGCATGCCGCCGAGCGGTCCGCGCGCATTCCAGCGATCGAGCGCGGCGGGTGCCGGCAACAGAGCGTCGAGTTCCGGCGATAACGCGGACTTCACCGAGAGCCACGTTTCGCGTCCGGCCGCGAGGTTACGGTAGACGCGTGCCAGCATCGGAAGTTCGCCCGCCGCGAGCGCGAGTTTGCCGGGCAGACGCGTCGCGTCACCGCCCGCGAGAATCAGTACGCCTGCGCGCATAGTCTTTGGCGAAATAGGTGATGATGATGTCGGCTCCGGCGCGCACGAACGAGACCAGGATTTCGTCGACGACGCGATCCTCGTCGATCCAGCCGTTGAGCGCCGCCGCCTTGACCATCGAGTATTCGCCGCTGACGTTGTAGCAGGCCACGGGCACGTCGGAGACTTCGCGCACGGCCCGAATCAAATCCATGTAGGCGAGCGCGGGCTTGACCATCAAGACGTCGGCGCCTTCGTCGAGGTCGAGCAGCGCCTCGCGCACGGCCTCGCGCGCGTTGGGCGGATCCATCTGATAGGTACGCCGGTCGCCGAACTGCGGCGTGGAATCGGCCGCATCCCGGAACGGTCCGTAAAAGCCCGAGGCGAACTTCACCGCGTACGACATGATCGGAATGTTGGGATAGCCCGAGGCGTCGAGCGTCGCGCGCAGATAACCGATGCGACCGTCCATCATGTCCGACGGTGCGATCACGTCGACGCCGGCTTCCGCATACGAGAGCGCGGTGCGGCCGAGCAATTCCAGCGTTGCGTCGTTGTCGACGTCGCCGCGCTCGTCGAGAATGCCGCAGTGGCCGTGGTCGGTATACTCGCAATTACACAGGTCGGCGACGATCAGCGTTTCCGGGACCGCGCTCTTGATCGCGCGAATCGCGCGCTGCACGACCCCGCCGGGATCGTGGGCCGAACTCGCGACCGAATCCTTGAAGTCGGGAATGCCGAAGAGCAAGACCGCTTCGATACCGAGCGCGTGCAGTTCGCGCGCTTCGGCCGCCGCGCCGTCGACGGAGAAGCGGAACACGCCCGGCATGCTCGTGATCTCGCCCTTGGTTTGGCCGTCGTCGGCGACGAAGATCGGCTGCACGAGGCTGCTGAGGCGCACTTCGTTTTCGCGCACCAGCGCGCGCAACGCCGGGCTGGCGCGCAAGCGCCGCGGGCGCTTGGTCAGATCGACGGCGGCGCGCGGCCGCAACAATTCGGCGAGACTGCTCATGGGTGGGGGATTCAGCGCCGGGGTCAGCGCGCCCCGGCTTGGGCCAGCAGCGCATCGCCGCCCTCCTCGATCAGGCGGCGCGCGAGGGACGCGCCGATGGCCTCAGCCTCGGCGGCCTCCGTCACGACGCCCGAGTCGGCGGCGCGGACGACCCGGGAGCCGTCGAGGCCGGCGATGGAACCGTCGATCGAGAGGATGCCGTCCGACCACGTCGCGTACGCGCCGACCGGGGCTTGGCAGCCGCCGCGCAGGGTGCGCAGGAAGGCCCGCTCCGCCTGCACGGCCAGCTCGCTCGGGCGGTCGGCGAAGACTTCGTGGATGCGCTCGGCCAATGCCGTGTCGGCAGCGCGGACCTCGATGGCCAGCGCGCCTTGGCCCACCGCCGGCACCAGCACGCTCGTATCGAACGGGACGGTGTAGGTCGCGCGCAGGCCGAGCCGTTGCAGGCCCGCGGCGGCCAAGAGAATCGCGTCGAACTCGCCTTCGGCCAGCTTGCGCAGGCGCGTGTCGACGTTGCCCCGGATCGTGTCGAAGCGCAGATCCGGGCGCCGCGCTTGGAGTTGCGCCCGGCGGCGCGGGCTCGAGGTGCCGACGAGCGCTCCCGGCGGGAGCGCCTCGAACGACGCGTAGCGTTCGGAGCAGAAGGCGTCGCGCGGATCCTCGCGCGGGCCGATCGCGGCGAGGGTCATGTCCTCGGGCAGGGAGCTGGGCAGATCCTTGCACGAATGCACGGCGTAATCGGCGCGCCGCTCGCGCAGCGCCAGCTCGAGTTCCTTGACGAAGAGGCTATCGCCGCCGATTGCTGCCAGCGACCGGTCGAGGACGCGGTCGCCCTTGGTGGAGATCTGGAGCACGGTCGAGACCATGCCGCGGGTCGCGAGCCGGGCAATCGCGTGGCGCGTTTGCCACATGGCTAAGGCGCTCGCTCGCGTCGCGCAGACCAGCCGGTCGTATCCGCTCTCCATCACCGCCTTTGACATCGCCGCGCGGGACTTTTTTGCCTGCGTGCCAACCTGTCGGAACGTGGTGCGGTCGTCGTGGCGCGCAGCGCTGATCGGGGCGATGGTGGCTGCGCTCGCGACGCTACCGGGGCTCGGCATCGGGACGCTTTGGGACAACAGCGAGACCGCCTACGGCGAAGTCGCTCGCGAGGTCTTACTCTACCACAGCGCGATCGTGCTGCACCTCAACGGGCATCCGTGGTACGTGCAGCCGCCGCTGTACTTCTGGATCGGCGCGCTCTTCGCGCGCCTCTTCGGCATCGGCGAGTTCGCCTTCCGTCTGCCCGCGGCGCTGGCCACGATCGCGACCTCGGCGGCCGTGGGCTACGTCGTGGCCCGGCTCGCCACGTCGCGTGCCGCGATTCTGGCCACCGTCGTCCTCTCGACCTCGTTGATGGAAGTGGTGGTCGGGCGCCTCGCGATCATGGACGCCTTGCTCGACCTCGCGGTGGCGCTGGCCATCCTCGCCTGGTTCGGTGCGCTGCGCACGGGCGAGCGACGCTGGTGGTACGGCGCCTGGCTCGCGCTCGCGCTCGGCACGCTGGCCAAAGGTCCGGTCGCGGTCGTCATTCCGGTGATGGTCGTGGGCGCTTGGGTACTGTGGGAACGGCGCGCCGGCGTGGCGCTGCGCTTCCCCTCGCCGCTACAGTGGGCCGGCGGCCTCGCGCTCTACTTCGCGCTCGTGCTGCCCTGGGCCATGGCGCTCTACGCGCAAGCCGGACCGGTCGCGCTCCGGGAACTCGTGGGGCACTACACCGTCGGCCGCTATTTGGGCACGATCGAAAACCAGAGCGGCCCGCTCTACTATTACGTGCCGGTCGTCATCCTGGGCATGTTTCCGTGGTTCGCCTTTCTGATTCCGGCGTCGCTCGACGCGTTCGGTGAGGCGCGGCGCGAGCGCGGCGCTTCGCTCGCGCGGCTCTGTTTGGTCTGGGCGATCTTGCCCTTCGTCTTCTTCAGTTTCGCGCAGACGAAGTTGCCCAATTACATCGCGCTGGAATTACCCGCGCTCGCGATTCTCGTGGCCGTGTGGTTCGACCGCATCGCGGAGCGCGACGACCGCCGCTCGGCCTTGATCTGGACCAGCGTCGTGCCCTGGACGATCGGCGGCTTGGCCTTTGCGATCTGGGCCTTCTCGCACGACAACAAGCTGCTGCACGATCTGCACGACGTGCGCTTTACGCTCGGCGCGTTCGGCCTTTCGATCTTCGCCGGCTCCGCGCTGTGCTTCGCGCTACTGCTCGCGCGGCGCAGCGCGTGGCTCGCACCGTTCGGGCTCGGCGCGACGAGCCTCGCCGCAATGTTGATTCTGGTCTTGCTCGGGGAACCGCTGGCCGAACGGTTCAAGCCCATCCCGCCCTTGGCCGACGCGATCGAGCGCATGCGCAAGCCGGGCGACATCGTCGCGATCCAGGGCGTCTCGGGCAGCAACGCGCTGCTCTTTTACACGCGTCCGCAGATTGCCATCGTCGACGGTCCCAACGGCAACGACGCGGGCAGCGACACCGATCCCCGTCGCGCGATCTGCGGCGCGGAACGCGCCTTCGTGGTCACCTCGCGTTCGCGTCCCGAGCCCGACCCGACCTACGGCCGCGACCGGCGCATCGTCGCGGCATCCGGCAAGGACATCGTCTTTCTCTACGACGGACCGCGTTGCACCGAGGCCGTCTCGGGCCGCTGAGCGGCGTCGCTGCGAAAAAGAAAGGGCCGCTCTTTCGAGCGGCCCTGCACGTCGAGCGGTGTCGCCGCTATTTGGTCACTTTGGCGACGTCGGCTTCGGTGACGGCCGAGGCCTTGTTGCCCCACGACGAGCGGATGTACGTGATCACGTTGGCGATGTCGGCGTTGCTCAACTGACCCTTCCAGGGCGGCATGACGCCATTGTAGGGTTTGCCTCCGACCGTGATCGCGCCGTTGAGACCGTAGAGCAAGATGTGGATCACCTTGTCCGGCGGTCCGGTCACGACGTCGTTGCCGGCGAGCGGCGGGAACGCGCCCGGCGTGCCGGTGCCCTGCGCGCCGTGACAGCCCGAGCAGTTGGTCGAGTAGATCTTCGCGCCCGCGTCAGCGCCGCCGGCAGCGACGGTGCCCGACGGTCCGGAGGCTTGCGAAGCGCCCGCGGCGCCTTGTACTCCCGCAGCGCCCGGTGCCGCTGCCGCGGCGGCCGCAGCCGGTGCGGGACCCGAGGCCTGCTGCTCCGCGACGATGGCCAACTGGCTGTAGACCGAGAGCCCGACGGCGATGATCACCGAGACGGCCGTGATGCCCAAGATCCAGGGACGGCGCTTGAGTTGACGGCTCGGATTGCGATCGATCCAGGGCAAGAGGATGAGCACCGCAACGAGCACGCCGGGGATGATGATGGTCGAAAGCAAGAGCGCGATCGGCTGAACCGATTCCGGCGTGAGACCGGCGAGGCGCAACAGACCGTAGAGCGCCAAGAAATACCAGGCCGGATAGGCGATGAACTGCTTCGTCGGGTCGGCCTTCTCGTCGAGGCCCGGCGGCGCGAAGATCGCGAGCAGCACCATGATCGCGAAGACCGCGAACGACGCGATCGCGTCCATGAACATTTGGTTGGGCCAGAAGCGGCCCTGGGGCAGCTTCTTGAGATCGGTGTCGACCGGCGGACCCGCCGAGCCGTTGTGGCGGAAGACCACGAGGTGGCCGACCGCAAGCAACGCGAGGAGCGCCGGCATCAGCCAGACGTGCAAGCCGAAGAAGCGGTTGATGGTCAGCGTGCCCATGCCCGCGCCGCCGCTGAGGAATTGTTGCACGTATCCGCCGACCAGCGGCGTGGACGCCGCGATGTTGATCGCGACCTGAGACGCGAAGTACGCGTTCATGTCCCACGGCAGCAGGTAGCCCGTCAGACCCAGCACGAGCGTGATGATCAGCAGCAAAACGCCGATCACCCACATGATCTCGCGCGGCGCCTTATACGCGCCCCAGATCAGCACTTGCAGCAAGTGCATGAACATCAGCGCGATCATCGCGGTCGCGCCCCAGAAGTGCAGGCCCAGCACGAAGCCGCCGAGGGGCACGTTGTGATAGATGTAGTTCGTCGATTCCCACGCCGTCGAGGTGGACGGTGCGTAGTAGAACGTCAGGAAGATGCCCGTGACGAACTGCAGGATCATCGCGAAAATCGTCGCGCTGCCGAAGACGTACCAGTAACTCGCGCCGCCCGGCACGTCCTCGGTCAGAAAATCGGTGATCTGACTGACGAGTCCGGTGCGTTGCTCGATCCAAGTAATGACGCTCAAGGTGTTTCCTACTCCGCCTTAGCTGTACGAGACGATGATGCGGTCGGGAGTACCGGACTTGTACTGGATCCAGGTGATCTCGGCCTTACCGTTGGTATCGCGGAAGGGCAGCGGATCGAGCCCTCGCGGAGCGGGGCCGGCCAGCTTGTTGCCCTGGATGCCGAATTGCGAACCGTGGCACGGACAGATGAATCTCTTCGCGTCCGCCTGCCACTGGTAACGGCAACCCAGGTGAGGACAGATGGAACTGAATACGACGAAGCCCATGGTCACCGCCGGATACGGCACCTCATCGCTCTTCTTCCCGAACAGGTCGGGGCGATTCGCCTTGAACGAGGCCTCTTGCTCCGGCGTGAATTTGACGCCCCAAACGAATTGTTGATCGTCCGACGGCGGTAAATATCCGTCGGCGTATTTGAATTCGAAGGTGATCTTGACGGGGTTGTTCGTGCTGGCTTCGAGCGACTTGAGGTCGGCATCGGAGAGCGGCGCCCAGACGCCGCCGGCCTTGTCGGGGTGCAGGATCGACTCGGGTACGAGCGAGGTCAAGCACGGAATGGCGACGACCAAGCCGATGACGCCGCCGACGGCCAGCGTCGCGTTGGCCAGAAACTGGCGGCGAGACTGCTCTTCGGGCGTCCCAGGGTCTTCGTAAGCTTTGGCGTGTGAAGGCACTATCGATCTTCCCTCGTTCCGCGGTACGTCCGGCGGGCGCTTTGAAACGGATGCAGGTTAACAGGCGACGCAACAGGGCTCAACCACTTATGTAGGGCGGGTCGCCCCGTGGTACCATGGGGAGATGGCATACGCACTTCTGGTGGCGTCGGCTTTTCTGTTCGAACTCGCCCTCGATGTCCCCGTCGGTTCTCTCCCACTCGCCTTAGACGGCGATGGGGCTTCCCACGGCGCGGTCGCGGCCGCGATGGGTTCGGGCGTGTTCGCGGCGATGCTTGCCGGCCTGCCGCTCGGAGCCTTGGTCGACCGTGCGGGCGCCTGCCGGTGCTGAAGGCGACGGCGCTCGCCGGGGTCGCCGTCCTCGTGGGACTGACCTTCGTCCACGGCGCGCCGGGCGGTTCGGCCCTGTTGGCATTGCGCAGTATGG
>PLFC01000132.1 GCA_003136655.1 Vulcanimicrobiota bacterium | reverse complement strand
CCTTGCCGTCGCGCCCAATCGGCCAGCTTCACGGCTTTGATGGTATCATGCGAACATATGTTTGTCTAGAGGTGCTTATCCCGCGGGCAGCGGTTGGCAACCCTTGATTTCGCGTCTTCGAGCCCTTCTCGCTCCGGCGGCTGCCGGATTTATCGTCGCGTCCACTCTGACCGCCGTTCACGCGCAGCCGGCGTCCCCGTTCGGAACCGAGTTGGTCGTCAACGGCGGCGCCGAAGCCGAGCTGGGCTCGCCCGACGATTCGGATATCACGCCGCGACGGCCGTCGTGGCGATCATCTTCACGCGCCTCGACGGGGCGTACAACGACGGGTCGGCCGACAACATTTCGCTAAAATTGACGAAGCCGAAGCGACGAACCGCGGGGGCGCCGAAGACTGCCGGATGCTGTTGCGATTTCCCGTGGCGCTCGCCGCCCTGCTCCTGATCGGCACGCCGGTGACCATCGGCACGAGCCCCTACACGATTGCGCTGCCGTGAAGATCTCGGTATTCGTCGGCACGAGCGTCGACGGCTTCATCGCCCGCACGAACGACGATCTGGACTTTCTGCCGGAAGGCGGCGGCGAGCCCCACGGCTTCGACGAGTTCTATGCGAGCGTCGACGTGGTCGTGATCGGCCGAAAGACGTACGAGAAGGTCCTGACGTTCGAGGCGTGGCCGTACGACGACAAGCGCGTCGTGGTGTTGAGCAGCAGGCCCGTCGATCTTTCCGCCGTAACCTCGGGAAGCATCGAACACATGAACGGAACTCCTGAGGAAATCGTCGCGCGGCTTGCGGCCACGGGCGCCGAGCATCTCTACATCGACGGCGGCATCACGATCCAGCGCTTCTTGAGCGCGGGCCTGGTTCAGGAACTAACGATCACGCACGTGCCGGTGTTGATCGGCGAGGGCATTCCGCTCTTCGGCAGCTTGCCGCACGATATCAAACTCGAGCACGTCGCCACGCGCACGTTCGCGAGCGGTTTGGTGCAGAGCACCTATTCGCTGTGACACCCCTCGACCTCACGGTCCACAAACCGCGCTCAGTGCGCGCGACGATCCTCGGCTTCTACTTCTTGCCCCGAACCGTCGATAAACTGCGCGCCGAGCTGCCCGGCGGAAACATCGGACCGTACCTCAACCACGATACCGGTTTCAGCGCGTTCGTGGTCAGGCGTTTGGGTCTCGACATGAACGAGTTCCGCGAGGCCGTCGCAAAGGCGCCCGACGAGGACGCCATCGTCGAATGGTTGGCCGCGCGCGTCGATGCGTCCACGGCTCCGGCGTTGAACGCGAAACTCGAGACCTTCGTGGTGGAGCGGATGTCGGCGGAGGATCAAGTCCTCGTGCGGGAACGCCATCCGGTGATGGCCGCCAAGCCCGAGCTTTCGAAAATCCTGGATATCCTCGAGGCGGACGACGAGTTCGACTGGTCCTAGACACAGTATCTAGGCGAGGATAAAGCGCCTACGGCCCGCGATACGGCTTGAGCAGCACCGGGATCAGATCTTGCGCGCCCTGGCCGCGCGGATAGCCGATCATGCCGGTCACCGTGATGCCTTGCGCTCCGGTCAGCGACGCCTGGAAGAGATCCAGCAACGAAATGTGCGACGAACCATCGCCGGGCGCGATGCGAATCTGCATGATGTTATCGTCGTTGAGGTTGCCGCTGACGATCTTGTAACGTAGCCAGCCGGCACCCGGATACCGCACGGTCCACGGTCCGACCTCGGCATTCTCCGGCGTGTAAATGCCCTGGGCCGCCCCCGCGAAGAGCGTTTGCTGACGCACCTTGTCGTCGGTCGCATCCGCCAGCAGCGCCTGGCGTTGCGCTTGCGCGCTGACCGCCAATTCGCCGGCCGGACCCAAGCCGCCGAGGATACTGTCGAACGAGGGCATGCCGGAAACGTTGGCGGCTCCGTTGTACGTNNCCGGATTGAATCGACCACGCCGCACCCTGGAGTTCGCTTGGCCCGACGCCCTGCCAGGTGCCGCGCCACAAGAGATTCGCGACGGCTTCCTTGGCTTTGCCCAACAGCGGCCCGAGCGAATAGGCGACGCCCGCCCCGGGACGGTGGATCGAGTACTCCGTGCAAAACGCTAAGATCGGCACTTCATAATCGCCCGGCGGTAGCGGCTGCCCGATCGTCGCCTGGGTATACTTCAGCGGTTTTGGATCGAACGGCGCGCCGGGCAGATTTTGAATCGTGGGATACAGATTCTTGGCATCGAGCCTGATGGGCAGCTCCGTATTGAGAACCGCTCCTACCGCGCGTTTGGTGGCCGCGACCTGCGCCCCGGCGACCGCGCCCCCGAGCGAGGGAAATTGCGCCTCCGCACGGCCCACCGTGGACAGCGCGAACGCACCAAACGATGCGAGCAGCAAAGACCGCTTGAGTTGAAGCATAACGGCCCCTTCTTAGCGCACGGGCGCGGTCCCTAGAGAACGCTCGATTCGACGGAATCGCCATCGCCAAAAATAACGCTCGCAGCCCAGGCGTAGGGATGCGGAAAGTCGTTCAGTTGAAAGTAACTTAGACCGAGGAGAAAGAGCACGCGAGCAACGCTCCGGGTGTCGCCCGCCGCTTCGACATCAGGCAACACCGCGTTCCACGCCGTCACGGCGCCGTGCAGGTCGCCCTTGTCGTACGCGGCCTGCCCCGCGGCGATACCTCGCGCGCTCGCATCGGATGTCCCCGGCGCGGCCCATCCGGCACTCGGCAACAGGACCGCGACGGCCATGCAGACGACGGCGAGCCGCCGGCGCATTCCGCCCCGGGCGGTCACCGCTTAATCCTGATCCGGTGCGCTGGCGCTACCGTATGAGTCGTAGAGGCAAGTGCTCGGCGGCGTCGCGGAGGGGAGCGGCGCGCCGTACGCGACCGGCTTCTTGAAGTTGAAATCCTTACTCAGGTCGTCGGTGATCGCGTCGAGCTGACCGAGCGAAGGCAATCCGAAGATGCTTTCGATCGCGGTCATGATCGAGGCTTGATTGCGCACCGTATGGTCGGGCTTTCCGGCCGACGCCGGATATGCCGAGACGACCAAGAGCGGCGTGCGGAAACCCAATTGGTCCGCATTCATGATCGGCGGCACCACGTGATCGTAGAAACCGCCCCAATCGTCCCAGGTGACCAGGATCAGCGTATTGTCCCAGTACTTGCTGGCGCCGACCGCGTTGGTCACGGCGGCGATCCAGTGTGGGCCGGCGAGTTCGTCGGCATAGGTGCCGTGCGGGTGATCCGACGTGCAGAGCTGTGGGATCACATACGACACCGGCTGGAGTTGACCGTTCGCGATATCGCCGAGCACGGTCGTCTCGGGGCTGATGATGCGGCTACTCGAGGCGCCCTCCGCGAGATGCGCGACGTAATACGGGGCCGACCAGAAGTGCAAGCCGATGCCGTAATTGGGAGCGTAGTAGCGCCAACCGATGCCCGCCGTATCGAGCAAATCGAAGATGGTGGGCATGTCTTGGCAGGCCGCACCGTGCGACGTGGTACCCGGAAACGGCGTGCGCATGTCGACGAGCAGAATCTTCGACCTGCCCAAACAGCCCGGTGGCCCGTTTATCAAGCCGGCATTGCCGGCGAATGCGAGCGGATATCCGCCCTGCGCGGCGATGAGATTGACGTGCGCAGCGAACGACGGACCCATGTTCATCTGGAAGACTTCGTCGGAGAGGGTGAACCGCGAGGCGAGCGCCCAGTAGTTCTGGACGTTCGCCGGATCGACGTATTGGTAGGCCGTCTGGTTCGCGGAGGTCGGATTCTGATTCTTGAGTTCGTGACCGAAGCCGTCCATGTTGCCGTTGTCGTAGTCGGTCACGAAGCCGGCATACGAATGGTCGGGATTGATCGCCGGCTCGAGCGGTTCCGGGATCAGTGGAAAAGGCCGCCCGTTGGAGAGCCCGGTGCGTACCGTGTCGGCGCCGGGGAACCCGTTGAACAAGTTGTCGACGGTCCGATTTTCTTGCACGAGAACGATCACGTGCGTAAACTTTCCGGCAAGGCTCTGATGTACACGGCCGTGCGACTGAGCATGCGCGAGCGCGCTCGACTGTGCCGGAACTGCAGCTGCTCCGCTCGAGACGCCGTTCGCACACCCAGTGCACGAAAGAGCCGCCAGCGCAACCGACACCGTCCAAAGTCTCCGCATAGAGTCGTGAATAAAGCTCTGAATCATAACATCCTGTCTCTCAGGCGCGAAAGCGCCGAGTCCCTTCAAGAAAATGCAAAGGAGCCGGCATTCACACCGGCTCCTCGGACATTGTTGCCGGCTGGGCTTTAGCGCCAGCCGCGGTAGCCTGCCCAGCCGCGATAGCCGTAATAACCCCGCCAGCCGCCGTAGTAGCCGCTCCAGCCGATGCCGATCCCGATGCCGACCACGCCGCCGTAATAGGGGTAGGGATATCCGGAGTAGCCCCACCAGGTTACCGGATACGCCGGGTACGGACCGTAAGCCGGGTAGGCGTACCCATAGACGTTGTACGGTGTGTTGATCTCACTCGCTTCGAACACCTGACCGCGGTTGACGCCAAAAACCGTGACGCTCATTCCCGTCGCGAGGCGGATGCCCGTCGGGTTGATGACCGTGCCGTCGCGCAGCCGCACGCGATCGATGTAGCCGCGACTGTCGCGAATCTCGATGTCGTACTTACCGGGGATTGACGAAATCCGTCCGCTGATCTGCTCCTCGTTATGCGCGTAGCTCGGTGGAGGAGCGGGTGGGGCGGGGGCACGCTGCGTGTCGGGCGAGGCATAACTCGGCAGCGGTTGCGCTTGTGCGACCAACGGAACGGAGAGGACCGCCGACAACGCGGCCACCGCGCTCACTTTGCATGCCGCGATCGTGAAACGACTCATGCTTCGGGAAACCTCCTCCGGAAAAACACGCGAACCTACGAAATGAAACGGCGCGCCGCGGAAAGTGGTTCCGCAACGCGCCGTCCTCGGACCTATCTAGCGCCGGCCGCCGCCGCCGCNNTGCCAGCCGCCGCCACCGTAGCCACCGTGCCAGCCGCCACCGTAGCCACCGTGCCAGCCGCCGCCGTAATAGCCGCCGCGCCAGCCGCCGTAATACGGGTAGCCGCCGCGCCAACCGTAGCCGTAGTAGCCACGATATCCGTAGTAGCCGCCCCAGAAGGCGCCGAACGTGATCGCCGGACCATAGTAGGCGCTACAACCGTAGTAGTAGGGGCCGCAGCCGTAATACGGTGCGTACGCGTACGCCGGGCCGTAGCCGAAGCCGACGGCCGCAAACGGAGCGATGAAGCTCGCCGAGAAGTACGGGCCGCCGTTGTAGCCGTACACGCGGACGTACGAGCCCGTGCGCAGTTGGTAGCCCGGCGCGAAGACCGCGCTGCTTCCGTAGCGGACGTGGCTCACGAAGCCGCGCGAATCTTGGATGTCGACGGTGTTGCCGTGAACGGCCGAGACGCGGCCGTAGATGTTTTCGTGCCCACCCTGCGGTGCAGCCGCCGCGCCGGGCGCTGCCTGCGATGCCGCGGGGGTGAAGGCGGCAAGTGCGAGCGCGCTTACTACGGCCGCCTTGCCGAGTGACTTACGAATGAAGCCGGATTCAAACATGTGTTGCGGGGCCCTCCTGGGTGCCGTGTACCACAAAACGCAGGTGAAAACGCAGTTAGTTCCGCGGCGCGAGCCGCCAGTCATAAACGTTCCACAGATCCGAGTTGACCGGCTCCGGACGCAAGCCCTCGATCGCGCCGCTGTAGACGTAAACCTGCTTCTGCCAGATAATGGGCACGACCGGCGCGTCGCGGCGAACGCGCGCCGAGATCTTCGCATAGAGCGCCCGGCGGGTTGCCGTGTCGACCGCCGCACGCGCCTGCGCAGTCCAGCGGTCGACGTCCGGGTCGCCGTAGCGGGCGTAATTGCGGCCCGTCGGAGGAAAGCCCGAGCTGGTCAGCGTGTCGGCGCGGTCTGCGGAGATCGCGTACCCGTCGGTGAGGAGCGCTAACTCGAAGTCACCACGCACGACCAGTCCCGTCGCAGGCGCCAGCAGAACGTTGGAGGGCGCGGGCCGTAGCGACGCGTCGGCGCCGACCGCCCGCCACATGGCCTGCAGTTGAACGGCAACGGCGTTCGACGTCGGATAGCCCGTGGGCAACGAAAGCGAGAAGGACAGCGGCGTTCCGTTTTTGCTCCGCACGCCGTCCGGTCCGGCTTTCCAGCCGGCCTCGTCGAGCAAACGCCGTGCGCCCTGCGCGTCGCCGCCGAGCCTAAGCGACGGATCGCTCGCATGAAATTCCGACTGAGGCGGCACGAGATCGTCGGCGGGCAGCGCGAAGCCCCGGTACACCGAGGTGATCAGCCGGTTGCGATCGACGGCGAGCGCCAAGGCGCGCCGCACNNCGCACGTCGTCGAACGGAGCGCGGCGCGTGTTGAAGACCAACTCGATATCGTTGAAGGTCGGCGCCGAGAGCACGCGCAACGCCGGCGTATCGACCAGACGCGCCGCGAACTGCACCGGAATCTGCGGCGAGAAGTCGAGTTCGCCCGTCTTCACCTGAATGCCGAGCGTGTTCTGATCGGGCACGTAATGGAACTCGATACGCTCGATCTGCGGCTTCCCTCTGAAGTACAGCGGGTTCGCGCTCAAGTTGAGTCGCGATCCGCGTTCCCAACTCACTACCCGATACGGTCCCGAGCCGATCGGCTTCGATTCAAAGGCCGAAGAGTTCAGATCCGTAACACCCTTGAGCACGTGCTCGGGAACGATCGAGCCGTCTTGACCGCCGACGAAGAGATTCGACGTCGCATCGGCCCACGGCGAGCGCAAGTGCAGCACGACCGTCCTGTCGTCGGGCGTATCCAGCCGATCGATGATCGAATAGATCGACAGCTCGGGAAAGTTGGTCTTCGGATCGCGCATCAACCGCAACGTGAAGGCGACGTCGTGCGACGTCAGGGGCACGCCGTCTTGCCAGCGCACGCCGCGACGCAGTTTGTAGGTGATCGTCTTTCCGTCGGCGCTGATGCCGCCGTTGCTCCGCGTCGGCACGCGCTCGACGAGGTCGGGCGCGACCTGGCCGCGATCGTCGATGACGGTCAAGGCGCTGAAGATCGCCTCGGCCAGGTAGTTCTCGTAGAACTGAACCGCGCGCAGCGGGTCGAGCGAGTTGGGCTGCTGCACGAGCCCCAGGCGCAACGGCCGGTCGCCGGCTGCCGGCGCCGGCGGCGCCGCCGACACGAGAATAGCAATGGCAGCCAGGGCGGAAACCCGACGGACGAAGCGCATCGGTCGAGTGTTCCCGCCTTGGCGCGGTGTAGCCTATATGTTGGCGTAGCC
>PLFC01000117.1 GCA_003136655.1 Vulcanimicrobiota bacterium | reverse complement strand
GAGTTCGGCCGCGGCCACGGCTCGGCTCGCCGGATCGACGATGCGGGAAAGATCCGGGTCGAGGATCTCACGTTCGAATGCGTTGGGCGGACGGTCGAGCGGATGTTCCAGCACCCGGCCTTCGCGTTCGAGCGCAATGAGGTAGGCAAAGATCTGTCGCGCGGCCGCGGGCCAAAGCGCCTGCGGCGTGGCGTGATAGACGCGCTCGACGATTTGCGGCACGGTCTGCCGGCCCTGATCGTGGAGCGTTGCGATCAGTTCGGCTTCGCGGCGTTCGCGATGCGCGATGTAGTAGTCGANNATGTCGCCGCCGGGCGGCGCGATCACGACCGTGCTGCCGTCGCCGATCACGACGTCGCCGGTGAAAAGCGCGAGTTCGTCCTCGAACCAGAAGACCAGATGATCGCGCGCGTGTCCCGGTGCGTCGATCGCGCGCAGCGCAGCGTTGCCCAACGCGAGTGAGTCGCTCTCGCCCAGCACGTGGTCGTGCGGAAATTTTGCGTTGACGTGCGCGTAGACGGGGGCATCCGTTCTTGCCGACAGCGGCGCGGCGCCGGGCGCGTGGTCGGGGTGGCCGTGGGTCACGGCGATCGCGGCGATCGTCAGTCCGTTGTCGCGCGCGGTCAGCACGATCGCGTCGCAGTGATCGGGCAAGAGCGGGCCGGGATCGATCACGATCGCCTTGCCTGAGCCCGCATCGATCAGATAGGTGTTCGTGCCGTCGAGGGTCATCGGCGACATGTTATCGGCCCGCACGCGGATCACACGCGGACCGCTTACCACGCGTCGTCCCCTGGCCAGAAGCCGAGCGTTCCATCCTCTAAGACGCGCGGTTCGCAGGCGGTCACCTTGCGCTCGCGGGCGTGCTCGAGAAACGCCGCCAGCGTCTCGAACTTCGCCATGCGTTCGAGGTGTTTGCGCGTGGGGAAAACGACGTTCAACTCGTTGCGGGCGGCGCGTTCGAGCGCCTCGCGCGGCGTCAGCCAGATGCCGTCGTGCAGTTCCACCGCGTCGGCCTCCGCGATTTGCCCTTCGGGCGGGTGCGCGACGAAAAAGTGCGTGTCGAAGCGCAGCGGCACGCCGGCCGGCGTGATCCAGTTGGAATAGTAAATCAGTTCGCGCGCGTCGAGATAGAGTTCGTCTTCGGAAAGGAGCGAGATGAAGTGCTTGCCCTGAGCGAGCGCCCGCCGCAGATCGCGCAAGGTGTCGTCGGGGATCCCGGCGCGCCGTCCATCCTTGCGACAGACGATCAAGACGCCCGCTTCTTCGAAGAGTTCGCGCAACGCGGCGACCGCGAACTCGAAGCCGATGCCGCGCACGGGTCCCACCACGCGCTCGAGCGCGGCCTGGTCACGGTCGGCTGCGTCGACCGCACCGCCGGGAAACACGTATGCGCCCGGCATGAACCTGCTCTTTGCGCTGCGCCGAGCCAAATACACGGCAAAGCCCGCGCCTTCGGCTCGCACGAGCATGACGGTGGCGGCGGGGCGAGGAACGGTTGTGGCCGATGCTTCGTTCTGCAACTATGCCGCTTCGCTTCGTCGCCGCGTTCGGGCTCGCCCTTTGCCTCGCGCCCGCGCTCGCGTGGGCCGACGAGCCCACGCCCGCACCGGCGCCCACGGTCACACCCGTTTCGTCGGCGATTCCGCCGCAGATCAAGCTGCCGGATCAGGTGAAGGCCGCAATCGATACGGCCGCGGCGTTGCTGCGCGCCGAGGAGCAACGCCGCAAGAACGTCGCCATCGGCGAAGTCGTCTTCTTCAAACGCTACGAGATGCAAGTGCGCACGAGTCCGGATCACTATCGCAACATCCACTTGCGTCAGGGCACGGAGATTCAGCCGCGCGGTGCGACGCCCGGGCCGGGACGCAGGGTGCGCGTCGGCGGCGTCACGCAACCCGACGGGTCGCTCAACGCCGACGTGATCACGATTCTCTCGAGTTAGGCTCCCGTGCCGCGGTATCACCGGAGTCCGGCGGATTGAGCGGTTTCGGCCGCCGCGTCGGCGCGGTGAGGTAGGTTCCGTCCGGGAAGAGGCCGTCGTAAACGGTCGGATTCGGCTCGTAGGCCGTCTTGGTTACGCGAGCGAGACCCGCCCGCACCAGGTTCGTCAAAAGTCAAAGCATACCGGGGAGGTTGGCCCTAACGCGCCCCGTTACCGCCGTCGCGAGCCCGACAGCCGAAAGATTCGGTCGAACGGCGGGTGGCCGCGACCCGGCGACGGTGCTACTTCTAGAGCGTGATCATCACGGCGCTGGCGTTTTTCGCCGTCCTGCTGGTTGCGGTCAAGCCGCTCGGCACCTACATCGACGACGTTTTCGCCGGACGCAAAACCTTCGCATCCCCCGTCCTCCGCCGGGCCGAGGCGCTCATCTATCGCCTCTGCCGGATCGATCCGCTCGCAGGCATGAGCTGGCAGACCTACACGTTTGCCTTGCTCGCGGTGAGCCTGGCGAGCGTCGTCTTCGTCTACGGCGCGTTACGCCTCCAGGCGTATCTGCCGCTCAATCCGCAGCACTTCCCGGGCCTCGCGCCCGATCTCGCCTGGAATACCGCGCTCAGCTTTGCGACGACCACCGATTGGCAATTTTATTCCGGCGAAAATACGCTGAGCTATTTCTCGCAGATGGCGGTACTCGCGTGGCAGAGCTTCATCGCTCCCGCGGTCGGCTTGGCGGTCGCGATCGCGCTGGCTCGAGCGCTCGCCGCGCAGAAGAGCGTGACGATCGGTAATTTCTGGGTCGATATGACCCGTGGCGTTGTGTACGTGCTGTTGCCGTTCTCGCTGCTCTTCGCGCTTGCGTTCGTGTGGCAGGGCGAGCCGCAGAACTTCGCGGCATATCGCACGGCGACGACGTTGAACGGGAGCACACAGACGATCACGGGCGGCCCGATGGCTTCGCAGGAGAGCATCAAGCTCCTCGGCGGCAACGGCGGCGGCTTCGTCGGCGCTAACTCGAGTTCTCCCAACGAGAACCCGACGCCGCTCAGCAACTTCTTGCAGTTGCTCGCGATGTTCCTGATCCCGGCCGCGCTGACGTACACGTTCGGTCGGATGGTTCGGGATACCCGACAAGGCTGGCTCGTCTTTTGGGCGATGACCACGTTATTCGTTGCCGCCGTCGCGGCTGCGTCGGTCTTCGAGATTCGAGGTAGTCCCGCGATGCACCAGATCGGTCTCGCCGGCGGGAACATGGAAGGCAAAGAGGTCCGCTTCGGAGTTTCCGATGCGGGCCTTTCGCTTGCCGTCGCAACCGACTCGACCGTCGGTGCGGGCAACTTCACCTACGATTCGCTGACGCCGCTCGCGGGGCTCGTGGCCCTGGTCGACATGCAACTCGGCGAGGTAGCGTACGGCGGCGTAGGCAGCGGTCTGTACGGCATGTTGACCTTCGTGATGCTGACGGTGTTCGTGGCCGGACTGCTCGTCGGGCGAACGCCGGAATACCTGGGCAAGAAACTGGAACGGCGGGAGATCACGTTCGTGATGCTCGCCGTGCTGGCGTTTCCCGTGTCGATCCTGGTGCCGGCGGCAAGCGCATCGGTCGTGCCCGCAGGCACCGCGACCTTGGGCAACGCGGGCCCGCATGGCTTCTCCGAAATCATCTATGCGTTCTCGTCGGCTGCGGCGAGTAACGGCAGCGCGATGGGCGGCCTCGGGCCCAACAGGTTCTATAACATCGCCATCGGCATCACGATGCTCGTCGGGCGCTATGCGGTCATCGTGCCGACCCTCGCGCTCGCGGGTGCACTCGCGGCAAAAGCCCGCAACGACGTGCGCGGAACGATCCGCACCGATACGCTGCTCTTCGGCGGATTGGTGCTGGCGGTCGTGATCGTCGTCGGCGCGCTGACGTTTCTGCCGGCCGATGCGCTCGGCCCCGTCTACGAAGCCGTCGCGCAGCATGGCGGCCGCACGTTTTAGCGCGATCGCCGCGTCACCGAGCTCTTGCGCGTAGCGCTTGACGAAGGACCGTGACTTCGTGCTATGATGGCCCCCTGATGTTCAAGAGAACCTCGCTCACCCAGGGTACATCGCCCGCGTCGCACGCCGTCGCCGGCCGATATTGCCTATTCGGCGGCGATGGCGCGGAATCGTGGACGATGGGGAATTCGACGGACTCTCCATTGGCTTAGCTCAGCGAAGCATCTGTAGATCACAGAGGCCTCGACGCTAAGCGTCGGGGCCTTTTTCATGAACGAGCAACGAGACCGGGTCAGATGCAAGCCGACTCAGGCTTCGCCATGGCTTTCGTCGGGAAGCCGATCGAAACGATCATTGAAAACTGAATGCGGAATGGCCATAAACGCCGGACGATAGCTCAGCTGGTAGTAGCGTCTGTTTGAAACACAGGAGGTTCGTCGGTTCGATCCCGACTCGTCCGGCCAATGCCCCCGGTGCTCAATGGATGGGTGCGCGGCTACGAACCGCGTTATCGTAAGTTGGAATCTTGTCGGGGGATCTACAAACCCCGGTTCATCTAGCCGGCAAGATGACGCATTGTTCCTGCGTTCACGCTCGTTCGAATCGAGCACTGGGAGCCATCTACGCGAGCGACGTCCTGTAGGAATGGGCACCGGATTGTAAATCCGGCGCGCTGGTCGCACTGGGGGTTCGAATCCCTCCGCTCGCACCAGCCTCTTAAAATCAGCCGACCGGTTCAGCATGATGACTTCGCCAAGTGGGAAGGCCGCGCTCTGCAAAAGCGTGATGACCGAGTTCGATTCTCGGAGTCATCTCAGTCATGGGGAGTTGGGCGAACGGTAAGCCGGCAGTCCCAAAAACTGCCGCGTCGGTGACGAGCCGCTGTCCGGGTTCAACAGACTCCGCGACAATCTGGTTCCGTGCCTGTAGCTCAATGGTAGAGCGACTGCGTGCCGTGCAGTCGGCTGCGGGTTCGATTCCCGCCGGGCACTCCATGCGCGTGAAGCATTGTGGCGATGCTTTTGCCTTCCAAGCAAACGAGCCCGGTTCAATCCCGGGCACGCGCTCCATCTGCACGTAGATTCCCGGTCGGTTCGACACTCCTCGTCGTGGGCACACAAGACGATAGACTCTGCGGCGTTTTCTACGCCGATTAGTTGATGACGGTAGGGGCGAGGTTTCCGGTACCGAACCTCCCCCCATGGCTGAGACGACGATGGAGCGGGCGCAGTTTAGCGCCATGACCGAGGGCACCGCCCAGGATTGGCAGCGGATCTCCGCCCAGTTCGTTCCCTTCGCTCAGGAACTGCCGGAGCGGATTCTCAAGCACTTGAAGTTGCTCGACGGTGACTTCGGCGGGTTTCCGATCGACCGCTTGCAGCACTCGCTCCAGACCGCCACGCGTGCGCAACGCGATGGGCGCGACGACGAGTTCGTCGTGTGCGCGCTGCTGCACGATATCGGCGATACGCTCGGTACGTATAACCACGCCGAGATCGCGGCCGCGATCCTGAAGCCGTTCGTCAGCGAACAGAATCACTGGATGCTCCAACACCACGGCGTGTTCCAGGGGTATTATTTCTTTCATTACCTCGGGCTGGATCGCAACCAGCGCGACGCCTTTCGCGAACATAAGTGGTACGCGTATACCGAGGACTTCTGCGCGACGTACGATCAGAATTCGTTCGATCCGAAGTACGATACGTTGCCGCTCGAGGCGTTCGAGCCGATCGTTCGCCGCGTGCTCGCCGCGCCGCGCGCGTCGCTCTACGTCGCTAAGGACTCCTGAATCCCGCGAGAAACACGAGCACGGCCAGCGCCCAGTTCGCGACGTGCGAGGTCCAGCAGTACGGGCAGGGCATGCGGGTCACGAAGAGCAGGCTGTAGGCTAGGTAGAGCGACATCGCAGCGGCGAGCAGCCCCGCCGTCATGGCTCCCAGCCACACGATGTGGTTGCCCAAAAACGGCGTCGCCACCGCCAGCGCGACGTAGTACGCCAGGCCGAGCCAGGCGTTGGGAATGCCGCCGATGGCCCGCGCCGCCGGTCGCTGGACGACGCTCGGTTCGGTCAGTTCCCCTCGGGCGTCGCGGGCGGCCTTGCGCGCCATAAAGGCGGAGGCGTACAAGCCCACGGCGCAAAGCAAGAGGGTCGTGACCGTGCCCAACGTGTTCAGGTGAGCGCTGCCCTACGCCGCGCCGAGGCCGCGCTGATCTTTTTCGGATCGTTCGCCCTGGCTGCGTTCGTCATCGCGAAGAAGCACCGCATCGAGGATCTCCTTGGGGCCATCGGGCCCCTCGCGTACCCGCTGGCCATCCTGGTGTTTACCATCGTGGCCTCGGCGCCGTTCTCCGTTACTGACGCCTTGGCGGTGATGAACGGCGTCATTTTCGGGCCGCTCTGGGGCTCGGTGGTCAATGCGATCGGCCTCGTCCTGGCTGCGCTGACCGGGTATGCCCTGGCGCGGCGCACCTCGCACCTGCTCGAACTCGAACAGAACATCGAGCGGCTGCCCCCGTGGATCAAGCGCTTCAAGGTCGGCTCGCCGGCCTTTCTCTTGACCCTGCGGATCATTCCCGGGCTCGGGGGCACGATGGCCACGCAGATCGCGGCGGCCTTCAAGGTGCCGGTGTTCGTTCACGTCTGGACGATGTGCGCCATCGCCATTCCGATCTGCACGATTTTGGCCGTTTTCGGCGACCGGGCTTCGGCGGCGGTTCAGACGTATTATCACCAGCACGCCCCGCACATGCACGTAGGCGAGCGCCTGCGTGACTTCTTGCACCACCCGCACCCGCCGGTCCCGGAGGCGACCGCTCCATGAACGTCGTGTTGATCGAAGATGCAGCGGCCCTGGCGGCGTTCTGCGAGCGCCTGGAGGGGATCGAACGCGTCGCGCTCGACACGGAATTCCACAACGAGCGTTCCTATGCGGCGAAGCTCATGGTCGTCCAAATCGTCGCCGGCGACGAGGCCGCAATCGTCGACCCGCTCAAGATCGCCGACCTCAACCCGCTCGCGCGCGCGCTTTCTACGAAGACCGTCGTGGGTCACGCGTTGCAGAGCGATTTAAAGATTTTTGCCGATCGCTTCAACGCCTTGCCCGCCGTCGGTTGGGATACGCAATTAGCGGCCGCGTTCTGCGGGTACGGCATGGCGATCTCGCTCGCGGATCTCGTCAGCGATCTCATCGGCATACGCTTGAAGAAATCGCAGACCGTCAGCGATTGGAGCACGCGTCCGCTCTCGCCGCAACAAGTGGAGTATTTGGTCGACGACGTGCGCCATCTGATTCCGATGGCCGACGTGCTGACCGAACGCCTGGAACGCGGTGGACGGTACGAGTGGTTCGCCGAAGAAGCGCGGGCGCTCGTCGATCCCGCAAAGTACAGGCCCGACGCGGAACGTCTGTATCTTCGCATTCCCGGCGCCATGCGCATGAACCGGCGCGAACTCGCCATCCTGCGCGAGGTAGCGCAATTGCGCGACACGCTGGCGCGCGAGCGCGACGTACCGCTCAAGTACATCATCCCCGACGACGTGATGAGCGGCATCGTCAGCCTGCGCCCGGCCACGCGTGACGACCTCGCGCAGTTGCGCCGTCTCGACGCCGGTGCGCGCAAAGCATTCGGCGATCGCATCGTCGCGGCCGTCGCCGCCGGGCTCTCGATCGACGAGGCCGACCTCCCGCGCAAACCGGCGCGGCCGCCGGGCGCGGAGCGTGAGGCAATCGTCTCGTGCCTCGCGGTGCTCGTCGGCGCGATCGCCGCGGAGAACGAACTGCCGCCGGGCCTGCTGACGCCGCGCGCGGCGCTCGAACGGGTGGCGCGCGAACTGCCCACCACGGCCGAGGCGGTCGCGCGCACGCTCGAGGCGGGCTCGTGGCGAGCGGGTCTGGTGGCCGAGCCGCTGCGGGCGTTGCTGGCCGGCGAGATCGCACTGACCGTGGGCGGCGCCGCGGGCGGCTCGCCGCACGTGGCGCGCGTGTCGCACGGCGCCCCTGCTCACCCCGCCGAGACCGAGGCCGAGGAGCCTCGCGGGGGCGTCCAAGCGGGGTAGCGAAGCCGGTACGGCTATGCAGAACGCGCATCCCAACTCCTTCGGAGCCGCCGGCACCCTCGCGGTCGGAGACCGCTCGTACGACATCTATCGCCTGGACGCGCTCGGGCGCGATTTCCCCGGCGTCTCGCGGCTCCCATACGGGCTGAAGATTCTGCTCGAGAACCTGTTGCGCTTCGAGGACGGCCGCAGCGTGACGCGCGACGACGTCGCGGCGCTTGCCGGCTGGACGCCGCGCGGCGGCCACGAACGCGAGATCTCGTACCGGCCCGCACGCGTGCTGCTGCAAGACTTCACCGGCGTGCCCGTCGTGGTCGACTTGGCCGCGATGCGCGATGCGATGGCCGAGATGGGCGGCGATCCGGAGGCGATCAATCCGCTGCAGCCCGTCGACCTCGTCATCGATCATTCGGTGCAGGTCGACCACTTCAATTCGCCCGAGGCGTTCGGACAGAACGCGCGGCTCGAGTTCGAGCGCAATCGCGAGCGTTACGCCTTCCTCAAATGGGGACAGGAAGCGCTGAATAATTTTCTGGCCGTCCCGCCCGACACGGGCATCGTGCACCAGGTCAACATCGAATTTTTGGCGCGCGTCGTCTTCGGTGCGGGCGGCGCAGGCGTCGCCGCCGGGCCGGCGGGCACGGCGTACCCCGACACCGTAGTCGGCACCGACTCGCACACCACGATGGCCAACGGCCTCGGCGTGCTGGCTTGGGGCGTCGGCGGCATCGAGGCCGAAGCCGCGATGCTCGGCCAGCCGGTCACGATGCTCGTGCCCGAAGTCATCGGCGTCAAGCTCTTCGGCCGTTTGAACGAGGGCATCACCTCGACCGACCTCGTGCTGCGCGTGACCGAACTCTTGCGCAAGCGCGGCGTGGTGGGCAAATTCGTCGAGTTCTTCGGCCCGGGACTGTCGAGCCTCGGCGTGGCCGACCGGGTCACCATCGGAAACATGTCGCCCGAATACGGATCGACCGTCGCGATCTTCCCGATCGACGATCAGACGCTGGCCTATCTGCGCTTGACCGGACGCAGCGCCGAACAAGTCGCGCTGGTGGAAGCGTATGCCAAGGCGCAGGGCATGTTCCGCACCGACGATTCGCCCGAGCCGCTCTTCGACGACGTGCTCGAACTCGATCTCTCGACGATCGAACCCAATATCGCCGGACCGCGCCGGCCGCAGGATCGCGTCGCGCTGAGCGCCGTCAAGGTCGAGTTCGGCAAGGCGCTCGCCGAGTGGCAGGCGGCCCGCGACCGCGTCGGCGGTGGAAAGTCAACGGAGTACGCCGTTTCGCAACTCGAATCCGAAGGCGGCGGCGGCACCGCGGTCGCTGCGCATCCGCCGGTGACGCTTTCCGACGGCGCCGTCGTCATCGCAGCGATCACCTCGTGCACGAATACGTCGAACCCGGCCGTCATGCTCGGCGCGGGCCTGCTCGCGAAGAAGGCCGTCGAGCGCGGGCTCACGCGCAAGCCCTGGGTCAAGACCAGCCTCGCGCCGGGCTCGAAAGTCGTCACCGACTATCTGCTCAAGGCCGGCCTGCAGCAATACCTCGACGTGCTCGGCTTTTCGCTCGTCGGCTACGGCTGCACGACGTGCATCGGCAATAGCGGTCCGCTTCCCGAAGACGTGGCGGTCACCGTCGCCGAGGAAGATATGATCGTAGCCGCGGTGCTCTCGGGCAATCGCAATTTCGAAGGCCGCATCCATCCCCAGGTGCGCGCCAACTATCTCGCTTCGCCGCCGCTGGTCGTCGCGTATGCGTTGGCGGGCCGGATGGATATCGATCTCACCACGGAGGCGCTCGGTGTCGATGAGGCGGGGCAACCGGTCTTCTTGCGCGACATTTGGCCCTCGAACGCCGAGATCGACGCGGCCATCGCCGAAGCCGTCTCCGAATCGGCCTTCCGCGCGCGTTATGCCGACGTCTTCGCCGGCGACGACGCTTGGCGCGCGCTCGACGTACCCGCGGGCGAGCGTTACGCATGGGACGAGAAGAGCGAGTACGTCAAACGTCCGCCGTATTTCGACGGCATGCCGGAGACGCCGGGCACGCCGGGCGATATCCTCGACGCGCGCGCGCTCGTGGTGCTCGGCGACAGCGTCACGACCGATCACATCTCGCCCGCCGGCTCCATTGCCAAGAACGGTCCCGCGGCCGCATATCTGATCGAGAAGGGCGTGGATCCGGCCGACTTCAATTCGTTCGGCGCGCGCCGCGGCAATCACGAAGTGATGGTGCGCGGCACGTTTGCCAACGTGCGTCTGCGTAACCAACTGGTTCCGGGCGTCGAAGGCGGCGTGACGCGCTATCTGCCCGAGGGGCGGCAGATGTCGATCTTCGACGCGTCGCTTCGGTACAAGAGCGACGGCACGCCGCTCGTCGTGCTCGCGGGCAAGGAATACGGCTCGGGCTCGTCGCGCGATTGGGCCGCGAAAGGCCCGATGCTCCTGGGCATCCGGGCCGTTATCGCCGAGTCGTTCGAGCGCATCCATCGCTCGAACCTCATCGGCATGGGCATCTTGCCCCTCGAATTTCTTCCGGGAGAGAACCGCGAGTCGCTCGACCTGACGGGCGAGGAGATCTTCGACATCGAGAACGTTGCGGGGCATCTCGCGCCGCGCAGCCGGATCACCGTGCGCGCCACCGATGCGGATATCGATGCGCGGGTCAAGACGTTTACCGCCACCGTGCGCATCGATACGCCGGACGAAGCCGACTACTACCGCCACGGAGGCATCCTGCAGTACGTCCTTCGCCAACTCCGCGGCGCGCGCTAGCGCCGGCCGGAACGAGCATGCTTGCGGGGCACCGCTATGCGGCGCTGTTGTCGTTCGAAGGCCCCGACCGCTATTCGCTCGTCGGCGGCTTGGGCACGCGCGTCACGTCGCTCGCGCGCGCCCTCGGGGAACGCGAACTCGAAGTCGATCTGTTCTTCGTCGGCGATCCGAATTTGCCCGACGTGCAAGAGTTCGCGCCGGGCGTCACGTTGCGCCGCTGGTCGCAGTGGATCTCGGCCTACCACCCGCGCAACGTCTACGACGGCGAAGAAGGCAAGGTCAACGATTTCCGCGAGTCGGTGCCGTTATTCGTGGCTAACGACATCGTGGCCAAGGCTGCGTCCGAAGGCGAGAAAGTGCTCGTCGTGGCCGAGGAATGGCAGACGGCCGACGCGCTGATCCGGCTCGATGCGATCCTGCGCGCGACCGGCTTGCGCGGCGCGGCCACGCTGCTTTGGAACGCCAACAACACTTACGGCTTCGAGCGCATCGATTGGGGCGCGCTGCAGCGCGCCGCCGCGATCACGACCGTGAGCAAGTACATGAAATTCGAACTGGCGCTCCGCGGGATTCCGTCACTGGTCGTGCCCAACGGCATCGACGAAGCGCTGCTCGACGGACCGCCGCAAGCGGCGATCGACAAATTACGCGAGGCCTTGCGGGGTAAGCCCGCGCTGGTCAAAGTCGGGCGCTTCGATCCCGATAAGAATTGGCTGCAAGCCATCGACGCCGTCGCCGAGTTGAAGGCCTGGGGCGCCGCGCCGCAGTTGATCGTGCGCGGCGGTCGCGAACCGTACGGCGAGGTGGTGTTCGACCGCGCCCGGGCGCGCGGTCTTTCCGTGGAACGCATCGAGGCCAACGGCGACGACATCGATGCGGTTGCCGCGGCGCTTGCGGGCGCGACGGCGGACGTGGTGCACCTCATCGCCTTCTTGCCCGAGCCCACGTTGAANNCAGGTGCTCGACGGCGACGCGGTGCGCGCCGACCGGATGCGACAGGCCGGTTTTGCGACGGCACACCGCTACGTGTGGTCGAGCGTGCTCGACACGCTGGCGCTCAAACTCGGCTTCGTGGCGCGGCTCGGCCGATGACGGTTCTCCAAGAGCAGGTCGGTCGGGCGCTCGTGGTGACGATCTCGCGTCCGGAACGGCGCAACGCCGTCGATGCGGCGACCGCGGCGGAATTGGAGGCGGCCTTCGAGCGCTTCGATGCCGACGACGGATCCGACGTGGCGATTCTCACCGGCGCCAAGGGCACCTTTTGCGCCGGCGCCGACCTTCAAGCGATCGCGCACGGGGAAGTTCGGCTGCTCGAATCCGAAGGGCACGCGCCGATGGGTCCGACGCGNNTTCGGGTTTCTCAACCGTCGCTTCGGCGTTCCGCTGATCGACATGGGCACGATCCGCTTGCCTCAGTTAATTGGTCAGAGCCGTGCGATGGATCTGATCCTCACCGGACGCACGCTGCAGGCTGGTGAGGCCGAGCGCTTCGGGATCGTCAATTACTTGGCGCCGCCCGGCGGCGCGCTCGAGGTGGCGCTCGATCTGGCGCGCCAGATCTCGGCCTTGCCCCAGGAGGCGCTGCGCAACGATCGTCTCTCCGCGGTCGAGCAGTGGAGCCTCGACCGCGATGCGGCGATCGCCAACGAACTCGAACGCGGCCGGCAAACGATGGCGGCCATCGACGTCGCGACCGCCGCGGCGCGCTTTGCCGCCGGATTGGGTCGCCGCGGCGAGCCGATTTAGCGACCGGGATCATATCAACCCCGGCTCGCCTCCGGCCGAAAAAATGATGAGCGGGCCGCTGCGGGCCCAACCGAGGAGGCCCAGGTGGAAACCACGACCCGTCAAGCGTTTCAAGCCCGTTGCTCTCAGGTGGCCGCGGTCGTCGAACAGACCGGAGCGACGGTCGCGAAGGCGCCCAAGGATTTTGCGGTCATCGTTTCGCGCGGCGACGCCTCGGTGACGTTCCCGATCGTGAGCGACCAGCGCGACTGGCGCGAAACGACGGCGGAAGAAGCGCTGTTTGCGGCGCTCACCGATCTCTTCGCCTGGGCGTCGGCGAAGACCGACGACGCGACGATCACAACCCTCGACGCGACGGAGAAAACTGAAGTGCCGCTCGTGCGTCGCGATTTGGGAGCTGAGGTCGAGCGCCTCCGTGCGCTCGCTCAGATCGTCGGCGGAATGGAACCGGTTCGGCGAGCGTGGCAAGCCGCGGGCATCGATGCGGCCGCCGCCGCCGCCATCGAATAGTCTGCGGGCTTCGTTAGCCGCAGGGGATGATGACGCCGCACGGCGGCGGCGGGAAATCGTTGGGAATGATCGCGAAGTGATGTGCGACTTGGACAAGGTGAATCAAAGCCCAGACGAGGGCGTGCTCTAACATTGATGCTGGCCTCCGCAGAAATTGGGTTACTGCGGAGCATTATGCAGAATGGAATTAACGAAGCGTGATCAGGAAATCCTGACCACCTTCCCCTTTGTGTCGCTCGAAGGTGGACTAGTGCTGCGCTGCTATTCGGGTCGGAGCAGGCGAGATATTTTTGCGATCGCCTCGCCGCGCGTCTTGACGTCGAGTTTTTCGTACGCGCTCATCAGGCGCCGCTCGACGGCGTTGCGCGTCACGCCGCGCTCGAGCGCGATCGCGGCATTCGACTTGCCTTGCGCGACCGCGCGCAGAACGTCGACTTCCGTTTGCGTCAAGGAGAACGGGACGGCAGCCTCGAGCGCGAGGTTGCCCAGTCGCGCGCGTTGCGCGACGATCAAATAGCCGCGCACCTGCGCGATCGACGGGTTCTGCGTGTCGAAGGCGGAGCCGCGCGCCTCCGATTCCAGCGCCGCGGCCAGCGTGCCCGTCGAGCCCGGCCACTTGCTGCGCACGCCGAGCGCGCGCATGCCGTGATAAGCGTCGCCTACGACGACCGAAGCCCACGCCGCGAGCACGCCGGCCAGCTTGCGCCGGATCGCTAGGTGCAGCATCTCGTCACGGTTTTGGTGCATGTTGCTCAGCGCGAGCGCCTGCCGGGCCACGGGGTTGGCCTCGCTCTTGCAGCCGAGTCCGGCGAGCGCGAGCGCGTGGAGCGCCATGACGAAGGCCCGATCGATCGGTTGCACCTCTGCGCTCAAGGTCGCTTCGAGGTGAGCGCGCATCGCGTTGAAGTCGCCGCGCTGGCCGAACATCAACGCATCGCCGATCCGGGTCGGCAGGCGTGCGGGCACGGGCTCCGGCAAGCGGTCGCGCCGAATCAATTCTCGCAGCGATCCCGCGCGGTCCCAATCCGCGAAGACGCAGGCCAGATCGTATTGAGCGACGAGAAAGCTACGCCGCGTCGTCGTGTCGCCTGAAGAATCGGCCAGACTCGTGGCGAGTTCCGCGTAATAGCGCGCCGCCTGCAGGTCGCCGGTGAGATGGTAGTACAGGCCGTAGAGCACGCCCGCGGCGCGCGAGCCCAGGCCGCGCATGCCATACCGGTCGCAGAGCGTCAGGGCAGCTAAACTATGCTCTTCGCATCCGAGCGCGTCGCGAGAGTACGCCGATGCGACGCCGGCGCGTTGGCGCACGACCGCTTGGGTGGGCCCGGGGATCGCCGGGAGCAAGGCGAGCGCCGCAGCGAGATCGTCCGCGGGCGACTCGCCCGCCATGGCCCGCACGACACCCCGCAACGCGCTCAGGCGCGCCCGGGCATCGGGGTCGGGCACGAGTTCGCCGATATTCGCGAGCACCTGCGCCGCCCGCTCCGGCTGGGCTACGCTGACGAGTTCGGGTACGAGACGATCGGCCAAGTGCGCGCGTTCGAGCGCGTCGCGCGAGTTGCGGAAGCGGCGCTCGAGGTCGCGCAACAACTCCTCGCCGTGCAGCCGGCGCTCGGGGAGACTGCTACGAAGGGCGTGGCTCGCGCTGATCATCGGTCTCTTATCGTAAATCCTAGCGGTAAGAATGGAGGAGTGACGATACTTTGGCGATTGCTTCGCCGCGCGTCTTTACTTCGAGCTTGGCGTAGGCGCTCATCAAGCGGCGTTCGACGGCGTTCCGGCTCACGCCGCGCTCGCCGGCGATGGCGCTATTCGTTTTCCCTTCGGCGACGCCCCGCAACACGTCGAGTTCCGTGGTCGTCAGCGCGTAGGGCGTGGCTGCTTCCAGCGCGAGCGCGCTCTGCCGGGCCGTTCGGGCGAGGATGAGATAGCCCCGAACTTGGGTGAGGGAGCGATTCTGCACATCGACCGACGAGCCTCGTGCCTCAGCGCAGAGTGCCGCGGCGAGCACGCCGGTCGAGCCCGGCCATTTGCCGCGCACGGTCAGCGCGCGCGAGCCGTGATAGGTGTCGCCCACGATGACCGAGGCCCAGGCTCCGAGCACGCCCGCGAGCCGCCGGCGGATCGTCGAGTGCAAGAGGTCGCGACGGCGTCCGTGCGCGTTGCTCAACCCCAAAGCACGGCGTGCGGCAGAGCGGCCCTCTACTTTGAGCCCGAGCCCCGCCAGCGCCAGCGCGTGCAAAGCCACGATCAAGGCCCGGTCCACCGAGTCGGTCTCCGTCGCGAGCGCCGCCTCGACGTGACCCCGCATGGCGTTGAAGTCGCCGCGGCTTCCGAGCATCAAGGCGTCGCCGACGCGGAGCGGCGTACCGGAGGTGTATGCCTCCGGGCCCCGGTCGCGGCGGAGCAACTCGCGCAGCGAACCCGCCTGGTCCCAGTCGCCGAAAACGCACGCGAGGTCGAATTGCGCCGTCAAGCAGGCGCGCCGCAGCGCACCGTCGCTCGCCGCGCCCGCGAGACCGGTGGCGAGTTCGGCGTAGAATCGCGCGGCGTGCAGATCGCCGGTGAGGTGATAGTGCAGTCCGTAGAGCGACGCCGCCGCGCGCGCGCCGAGCCACGAGAGGCCGTGCCGGTCGCACAGCGCGAGCGAGGCCAGCGCCTGTTCCTCGGCCGTGCGCGCGTCGCGCGCGTGCAGCGCGGCGACGGCGGCCCGCTGTAGCACGACGGCCGCGGCCGGTCCTCCGAGCGCGGGCAGCAGGGACAGCGCTTGCTCGACATCGGCCGCATGGGATTCGCCGAGCATCGCGCTGACCACGCCGCGGAGCGCATGTAGCCTGGCTCGGGCCTCGGCGCTCGCGCCGGTCGTGTCGATCGCCTCCAGCACGAGCGCTGCGCGCTCGGCATCGGAATTTCCGACCAGTTCGGGTACGAGCCGGTCGGCNNGCGACTCCATCCAAGCGGACTTGGGGAAGCCGGCGTTCGGTATCTGCACGCGAGTCGTTCAAACGTATAAGCCTGCGGAGAGCGGGTGGATTCGTTCGGTCAGCGCGGCGAGGGGCCTTCCCTTCCTCGGTGAGCCGGGAAGCATTCGTGCGGAGCGCTGCGCTTCCGATGCTAGGGCACGCTCTTACGCGGGGGTTAACGGCGGGTTACGCGCCGGACGTCACACCTCGACGAGTTGTTCGATGTGTCCGGCGACCTCGCCGATCAGGCGGTCCGCCTCGTCGCCCGTCGTACCCTCTGCGTACACGTTGAGGATCGGGTCCGATGCATCGGGCAGCACCAGAAACCACTCGTCGCCGTTGAGCGCGACGCGCACGCCGTCGAAGAGTTCCATCTCGCGGCCTTGATTTTCGACCACGATGGTGCGCATGATCTCGCCCTTGCGCTCCCACGGACAACTGATCTTCCGGTGACGCAGAAACCAGTGCGGCAACAGGTCGTTGAGTTCGTGCAACTTGCAGCCCTCGAGCGCCAGCAATTCCATCACCTTGACGATCGCGTAGAGCGCGTCGAAGGCGGGCTGGAACTCGGGGAAGACGGGCTCCTGGTTGACGCCGCTGCCGTAATCGAGGGTCTCGCGTTGCGCGTCGGCCAGCGCCATCATCGAGCGTCTGTCGCTGCGCGTGCGCGTCATCGTTGCGCCGAGCGAGCCCGCGAGACGTTCGATGGCGGACGGCGTCGTGACCGGCACGGCGAGGCGTGCGTTGGCCTTGCGCCTGCACACCATCAGGGTCACGAGCGCCAAGAGCCGGTTTCCCGCGATCACCCGTCCGAGATCGTCGACGAGCGCAAACGACTCGCCGTCGTGGTCGACGAGCACGCCGAGATCCGCGCCGAGGGTCATGGTGATCGTGCGTAACTGCTCGATGTAGCGCTCGCGGTCGACGCGGAACGTGCGCGATTTGCTCTCGTCGTAATACGCGTCGAGCGCGATGATGTCGACGCCCAAATTGGAGAGGATGCGCGGCAGCACGATCGAGGCGTTGCCGTAGCCGTAGTCGACGACCACTTTGAAGCCGGCCTTGGGCAGCGCGCGCGGTTTGAGCGCGGTCAGAAACTCGCCCGTGTAGATTTCGAGCGAACGTGCCGGAAAGGAGAGCAGGCCCACTTCGTCCATGCCGGTGCGCCGGAAATCCTCGCGGAAGAACAGGTTCTCGATCTTGCGTTCGGTCGACTTGTCGACGTTGATGCCGCCCGCGTCGAAGAGTTCGATGAGCAACGAGTTGGGCTCTTGCGGATCGATGCGCGTGTGCACCCCGCCGTCGCCGCCGATGCGCGTCGAATAGCGCGCGAGCGGCAGCGGGATCGAGCGCAGATCCTGGACGTTGACGCCCACCGAGAGTAAGCCGGAGATGATGCAGCGGTTCATGATGCGCGCGGCGGGATGGGCGTCGCGGCTGGTCATGATCGTTTGTCCGGGTTTGACGTGCGAGCCGAACGCCTGCCCGAGCTTCATCGCGAACTCGGGCGTGATCTCGACGTTGGCAAGACCCGTGACCCCGACGCCGCCGAAGAGCGAGCCCGGCCACTTGATGCCGTAGATCAGCGACATCGAAACGATCGAGCCCGAGCTGACCGTCTTTTCGGGCCAGAGCTTGATATTGGGACGGATCACGGCGTTGCTGCCCAGCGTGCAGTTGCTGCCGACGACCGAACCTTCGCCGATCGTGACGTGGTCCTTGACGATGTTGCGGTCGGCCAGCGTGCACTCGGTGAGCGCGCTGAATTCGCCGAAGTAGCCGTCTTCCCAGGCGATCGTGCGGTGCAGTTTGGCATGCTTGGCCACGATGCCCGCGTTGCCGATGACGGTCTCCGCGCCGACGATCGCGCCCGCTTCGACCGTGACGTTCTTGCCGAGCACGACCGGCCCGAGGATGTGCGCGCCGGGATCGATGCGGCAGCCCTCGCCCGTCCAGACGCCGGGGCTGGTCTGCGTTCCCGGAATTTCGACGCGCACGCGGCCGTTGAGCGCATCGTAGTTTGCTTGTTGATACTGCTGCAGGTTGCCGATGTCGGTCCAGTAGTCGTCGGTGACGAAGCCTTGCACGAGCTTGCCGTCGTGGAGCAGCCGCGGGAAAATGTCGCGCGAGAAGTCGTAGCTCTTGCCGCGTTCCATGTATGCGAAGACGGCCGGATCGATGACGTAGATGCCGGTGTTGATCGTGTCGGAGAAGATCTCGCCCCACGACGGCTTTTCGAGGAAGCGCGTGATCCGCCGGCTGTCGTCGGTGATCACCACGCCGAACTCGAGCGGGTTGCTCACGCGCTGCAACGCGATCGTGGCTTGGGCTCCCGTCCGTGCGTGCTCCGCCAGGAATGCGGTGAGATCGAGATCGGTCAGCGCGTCGCCCGAGATGATCAGGAACGGCTCGTCCTTGAGCGCCTCCTCGGCGAGCTTCACCGCCCCGGCCGTACCCAGCGGCGTATCTTCGACGACGTAGCTCATCGAGACGCCGAACGCGCTGCCGTCGCCGAAGTAGCTTTCGATTTCGTCGGCGAGGTAGTGCAGCGTCGCCACGATTTCCACGACGCCGTGCGTGCGCAGCAGGTCGACGATGTGCTCCATCACCGGCTTGTTGACGACGGGCGCCAGCGGTTTGGGCCTGCGCGACGTAAGCGGACGCAGCCGCGAGCCCTCGCCGCCGGCCATCACAACCGCTTTCATCGAATCAACCTCCCCGGACTCGCGCCCGGACCCCGGCGGCCAATCGTGCGATGCTCTCGTCGCAGGCGATGTCGTCGAGGCGAATGCGAGCCTTTCTTCGCCAATTCGGATATTCGCCGTAGGTTCCCGGCAGATTCACTTGGTCGATTTCGCCCAGCGCGTCGTCGAGTTGCACGAGCACGATTCGGGCCGGGCTTTGCGCCAGAAAGCGATAGGCCGCGGCGACCAGCGGAGCGTAGGCGCCGGCGTCCCGTTCGCCCGCGTCGATGCGCCCGTGCAGCGTCTCGACCTCATCGTGGGAGAGTTCCCCGGCGGCCTGCACGGCTTCGAGCAAGCGCGTCGCGTCGAGCCGCCGGAGCGCGCGCGCTGCAGCGAGCGCGGCCGCATCGAGTTCGCCGAAGGCGGCGCGCACGTCGAGATCGCGCCCGAGCACCCAGCCGGGCAGCGTGGGCAGGTCGTGCGTGGTGGCCGTGGCGAGAGCGAGTTTCGGATACGCCGGCGGCGCGTGAAAATTGCCGCCGCCGTCGCGTTCGAAGAGCAGGAGACGGTACGAGAGAATCGCGGCGCTTTCCATCCGTTCGCGAAAACCGTCGGGCACCGTGCCCAGATCCTCGCCCACGATCACGCAACGGGCCGCGTTGCTGGCTTCGGCCGTGAGCCCGAGCAGCAACTCGAACGGATATGCCACATACTCGCCGTGAGCCGCGTCGCTGCCCAGCGGGATTTGGAAGAGGCGCAGCAACGACATCACATGGTCGATGCGTAACGCCGCGGCAAAGCGCGTGGCGTCGTGCAGCAGCGCGGCGAAGGTGCGACCGCCGCCGGCTTCGAGTGCGACCGGATCGAAGGGTGCGAGTCCCCAATTCTGGCCGAGCGGGCCGAGCGGGTCGGGCGGCGCTCCGACCGTGCGGTCGAGCAGATATGCTTCCCGGTCGCTCCATACGTCGGCGCTGTTTGCGTCGACGCCGACCGCCATGTCGAGGTAGAGGCCGGCGCTCTGCGCATCGGCGGCAACCGCGGCGAGTTGCTCGTGCGCGACGAATTGCAGGTATTTATAGAAGTCGATCCGCGCGCGCTCGCGCCGCGCAAAGCGCGAGACCGCGGATCCGCGCGGGTCGCGATAGCTTTGGGGCCAAGTGAGCCAGCCGCGGGTGCGGCCGCCGTCGCGCGCGTAGCGCTCGTTGAGCGCTTCGTAGCGCGCGAATCGCTCGAGCGCCGGCCCGGCCGCGGCGCAGAAGGCGGCGAATTCGCGTCGGCGTTCCCCGTTCGCGCGGGCCTCGAAGGCCGCGTACAACGCCTCCAAGGCGAGCCGCTTGCAGCGACCGACGAGCGCGTACTCGACGCGTGGTGAAGCGCGCGCGCGTTCGAGGTCGTCCGTCAAGGTCGCGAGCAACCCTGCGAGCGACGGCGGGTCGAGCGCGAACTCGGGCACGGCCTCGACGTCGATATAGAACGGGTTGAGGAAGCGGCGGCTCGTCGGCGAGTAGGGACTCGCCGCCTCGGGATCGAGCCAGTGTAGCGCATGCAGCGGGTTGATGCCCACCAGATCCGCACCCAGATGCTTGGCCAGGCGCGCGAAGTCGCGCAGGTCGGTGAAGTCGCCCATGCCCCAGTTGCGCTCCGAGCGCAGCGCGTACAGATGCGCCGCGAAGCCCCAGGCGCGTCCCGAGCCCTCCCAGTCGGGCGGAAGGAAGCAGCGCGGGCCGAGGCCGTCGCTCACGCGCGCGAACGCATGAGCACGAGCGAACGCGCGGCCACGATGCGCTCCGCGGCGAGCGCGGTCTCGGCACTGACCGCGCTCGCGTCCGGGCCTGCGGCCGTGTCGACCAAGACCTCCCAACCGCACTCGTGCGGCGGCGGATAGACCGCGACCGGAGCATCGTGTGCGTTGAGGTACATCAGCAACAGCCGGTCTTGCGCTCCGGGCGTCTCATCGCCGAAGACCAAGCCCATGAAACGCAGGCCCGGGTCGTGCCAATCGGCTTCGCTCATCTCCGTGCCCGCTGAGGTCAGCCAGGTGACGTCCTTGCGCAGGCCGTCGGCGAGCGGCGCGCCGTTGAAGAAGCGCTCGCGGCGTAACGCAGGCTGTTCGCGCCTGATGCGCAGTATCGTCCGCACGAACTCGCGTAAACCGGGATCGGCGGGCGTGGTCCAATCGAGCCAACTGACCTCGTTGTCCTGGCAATAGGCGTTGTTGTTGCCTTGCTGCGTGCGGCCGAGTTCGTCGCCCGCGACGAACATGGGCACGCCCTGGGAGAAGGCCAGGGTGGCCAGGAAGTTGCGGCGCTGCCGCGCGCGCAGGTCGAGCACGGCGGGATCGTCGGTCGGCCCCTCGACGCCGCAATTCCAACTGATGTTGCCGCTGGATCCGTCGCGGTTGTCTTCGAGGTTGGCCTCGTTGTGTTTGCGNNGCGTGTTGGAAGAGATCGCTCGAACCGGTCAGACGGGCGGCAAGCGCGGGCACCGTGCCCGCGTCGCCGCGCCAAAAGCGGCGCACGCCGTCGCGATAAACGTCGTTCCATTCCGACCAACCCGCCGGAAAGTGACCGGTCTGATAACCGCCGGGACCTACGTCCCACGGTTCCGCGATCAGCTTCGTGCGGGCCAGCAACGGATCTTGAGCGAGCACTTTGAGAAACGCGGCGTTGGGATCGTAGCCGCCCGCGCCGCGTGCGAGCGCCGGCGCGAGGTCGAAGCGAAAGCCGTCGACGCGCATCTCGCCGGCCCAGTAGCGCAGCGAATCCAACACCAGCTGCAGCACGCGCGGATGCTCGAGCGCGAGCGTGTTGCCGCAGCCGGTCACGTCGTCATAAAAACGCGGGTCGCTCGCCAGCCGATAGTACGACGCGTTGTCGATGCCGCGAAAGGAGAGCGTCGGCCCGAATTGGTCGCCTTCCGCCGTGTGGTTGTACACCACGTCGAGCAGCACTTCCAAACCCGCCTCGTGGAAGTGACGCACCATGCTCTTGAATTCGCCGGGGTTGCCCTCATAGAGATAGCCCGGGTGCGGCGCGAAGAAGCCGATCGAGTTGTAACCCCAATAGTTGTGCAGCCCGCTTTCCACCAGACGCCGATCGTCGACGAAGGCGTGCACGGGCAAAAGTTCGACCGCCGTTACGCCGAGGTCGGTGAGATACTCGAGGATCTGCGGCGAGGCCAGCGCGGCGAAGGTTCCGCGCAGCGGCAGCGGCACCGCCGGATGGCGCATCGTGAAGCCGCGCACGTGCATCTCGTAGATCACCGTGTCGCGCCAGGCAGTGGCCGGCCGCCGTTCGCCGGTCCAGGTGAAGGCCGGGTCGTAGACGACCGCCTTGGGCATGCCCGAGGCGTTGTCGCGCCGGTCGAAGCTCAGATCTTGGCGCGGCGCGCCGACGCGGTAGCCGAAGTGTGCGTCGCTCCAGCGCAACGGCCCGGCCAGGGCCTTCGCGTACGGGTCGAGCAGCAGTTTGTTGGCGTTGAAGCGGTGGCCGCGCGCCGGATCGTACGGTCCGTACACGCGGTAGCCGTAGCGCAAGCCCGGGCGCGCGTCGGGCANNCGTGCGTCGAACAGACACAGTTCGACCTTCTCGGCATGCGCCGAGAAGATTGCAAAGTTGACGCCTTTACCGTCCCAGGTCGCGCCGAGCGGAAAGGGCTCGCCCTCATCGGCGTGCGGGCCGCGCGTGCCGATCATTCCGGTGCTTCGCTCGTTTCCGGCGCGAGCCAGAGCACGCTCTGCGGCGGTACGTAGAGTTCCAGGCGCGTGCCCCCGCCGGGCAACTCGACCGCCTCGACCGTGCCGAGATTGCCCCGATTGCGCCCGCCGTACCGCTCGGCATCGGTATTGAGCACTTCGCGATAGCGGCCGGCCTGCGGCACGTCGAGGGCGTAGAGAGGGTATTCGTTCCCGCTGAGGTTGACGACCACGGTGAGCGCTTCACCGCTCGCGGGATCGGTGCGCGTGAATGCCTCGACCAGGTGCCGGCGGTCGTCGCAGACGAGCCAGGCGAAGCCGTCCCAGGAGTCGTCGTCGGCATAGAGCGCCGGCGTCGCACGATAGAACGCGTTGAGGTCGCCGATCAGATTGAAGACGCCGCGCCGTAACGGCTCCTCGAGTTGGTGCCAATCCAGGCTGCGCGTTTCGGCCCACTCGCCCTCTTGCGCGAACTCCGCACCCATGAAGAGCAATTTCTTGCCCGGATGCGCGTACAGGTAGGCATACATCGTGCGCAGGCTCGCGAAGCGCTGCTCGTCGTTGCCGCGCATCCGACCCAGGAGCGAACCCTTGAGGTGCACGACCTCGTCGTGCGAGAACGGCAGGATGAAGCGTTCGTCGAAAGCGTACGTGAGTCCGAAGGTCATTTCTTCGAGATGATAGCCGCGATAGAACGGATCGCGCTTGAAGAGCCGCAACGTATCGTTCATCCAGCCCATGTTCCACTTGTAGTCGAAGCCCAGCCCGCCTTCCTCGGGCGCGGCGGTGACGCCGGGCCACGAGGTGGACTCCTCGGCTACGGTCGTCGCGCCCTCCACCTCGACGTGCACGATTGCGTTGAGTTCGCGCAGGAAGGCGGTCGCCTCGAGATTCTCGTTGCCGCCGCGTTCGTTGGGCAGCCATTGGCCCGGGCCACGTTCGTAATCGAGATAGATCAGCGACGACACCGCGTCGACGCGCAGCCCGTCGGCGTGAAACTCGCGCAGCCAATACAGCGCGCTCGCAATCAGAAAATTGGCCACCTCGCGGCGGCCGTGATTGTACGCGAACGTGCCCCACTCGAAGTGAAAGCCCTTGCGCGGGTCGGCGTGCTCGTACAGGTGCGTGCCGTCGAAATTGCCCAGACCGTGCGCGTCGGTGGGGAAGTGGCCCGGCACCCAGTCGAGGATCACGCCCAAACCCTCGGCATGCGCGCGGTCGACGAAATAGCGGAAGTCGTCGGGCGAGCCGAACCGGCTGGTCGGCGCGAAGAGGCCCGTCGTTTGATACCCCCACGAGCCGTCGAAGGGGTGCTCCATCACGGGCAAGAGTTCGACGTGCGTGAAGCCGAGTTCGCGCACGTAGGGCAGCAGCGTCTCGGCCGAGTCGCGGTAGGTGAAGAACTCCTCGCCGCGCAGACCCTTGCGGCGCCACGAACCGAGATGCACCTCGTAGATGGCCATCGGCGCCGCGGCTGCGGCACGTTCGGCGCGCGTCGCTTGCCAAATCTCGTCGCTCCAGACGAAATGCGACGGCTCCGCGACGATCGACGCATTCTGCGGGCGCACCTCGGCTTGGCGCGCCAGCGGATCGGAGCGTAAGGGCAACACGCCGCCGGACGGTCCGGTCAATTCGAACTTGTAGGCTTCGCCGTGCAGATCGAAGGGCAAGAATATTTCCCACACCCCGCACTCCGCGCGAAAACGCATGGGATGCACGCGCCCGTCCCACGCGTTGAAGTCGCCCACGACGCTGACCCGACGCGCGTTCGGCGCCCACACCGCGAAGCGCGTTCCGGTCACGCCCTCGTGCGTGGTCACGTGCGCGCCCAGCGCCTCCCATAACCTACGATGCGAACCTTCGGCGATCAGCCACGCATCGGTCGCGCCGAGCACGGGCCCGAAGCGATAGGCGTCGTCCGCGTCCCACTCCGCGCCGCCCGAGCTTTCCCGGATACGGTAAGCGAAGGGCGGCGTCAACGGAAACTCGCGCGCGAAGATGCCTGCCGGGTGGACGCGCTCGAGCGGAATCGCGATGCGCGGATCGCGCGCCTCCACCACCCAAACGCGCTCGGCGCGCGGACGCAGCACGCGCACGACCACGCCTTGGCCCTTGGCGTGCATGCCCAAGAACGAAAACGGATCGCCGTCGGCGCCTAGCGCCAGCGCGTCCATGCGTCGCTGCTCTGCGTTCAACCGGTCACCAGCGCCGCGACGAGTCCCGTCCAGCCCGTTTGGTGCGAGGCGCCGAGTCCGTGCCCGTCGTCGCCGTCGAAATATTCGTTGAACAGCAGATGTTCGCGGAAATACGGATCGGTTTGCAGGGTGACGTTGGGGCCGTCGGCCGGTCTGATGCCGTCGGCGTTGCGCGTGAACAGGCTCACCAAACGCGCGGCCAAACCGTCGGCGACCTCGCGGAGCGTGGCCTGCGTGCCCGAACCGGCCGGGAACTCGAAACGTACGTCGTCGCCGTAGTAGTTGGCGAAGTCGCGCAGGGCGTAGACGAAGAGATAGTTCAGCGGAAACCACACCGGCCCGCGCCAGTTCGAATTACCGCCGAAGACGGCGCTGCGCGACTCGGCCGGCTCGTAGTCGACGCGCAGATCGATGCCGCCGATGTGCGCGACGAACGGCTGCTCCTTGTGGATTTTCGAGAGCGAGCGAATGCCGTAGGGGCTCAGGAACTCCGCCTCGTCGAGCGCGACCTGGAGCACGCGGCGCAAACGTTCGGGATCGAGGATGGCCAGGATGCGCCGGCCGTGCATGCCCGGCGTCTCCATGCAGGCGACGCTGGCCTTCAGTTCGGGACGGTTCTCGACGAACCAGCGCAGGCGTCGTGCGAAGTCGGGCAGGCGTTCGAGCGTCTCGGGTTCGATCGTCTGGACGGCCAGCATCGGCAAGAGGCCCACGAGCGAGCGCACGCGGAGGGGAAAGACGGCGCCGCGTTCGTCGGTCAGGTGGTCGTAGAAGAATCCGTCGGTCTCGTCCCAGAGTCCGGTCGCCCGTTCCGGGCCGCCGTTGATCGCGTGCGCGATGTACAGGAAGTGCTCGAAAAACTTCGAGGCGATGTCCTCGTACGACGGGTCGTGCTCGGTGAGCACGAGCGCGATGCGCATCATATCCAGCGCGTACATGGCCATCCAACTGGTCGCGTCGGATTGGAGCAGTCGCCAGCCCGGCGGCAACGGTTCGCTGCGATTGAAGGCGCCGATGTTGTCCAGTCCGAGAAAGCCGCCCATGAACACGTTATTGCCCTTGGGGTCTTCGCGATTGACCCACCAGGTGAAATTCATGAGCAGTTTCTGAAAGACGCGCTCGAGAAACAGGTAGTCGCTGCGTCCGTAGCGTTTGCGCTCGATCAGAAAGACGGCGTAGGCCGCGCCCGCGTGCACGGGCGGGTTGATGTCGTCGAACGACCACTCGTAGGCGGGCAGTTGACCGTTGGGATGCATGTACCACTCGCGGGTCAGCACCAGTAATTGGCGTTTGGCGACGGCCGGATCGATGTGCGCGAGAACCACGGCGTGAAACGCGAGATCCCAGGCCGCGTACCAGGGGAACTCCCACGTGTCGGGCATCGAGAGCACGTCGTCGTTGTAGATGTGAAACCAGCTCGCGTTGCGGCCCGCCCGCCGCTGCGGCGGAGGCGGCGGCTGCAGCGGATCGCCCAGTAACCAGTCGCGCACCACGTAGAAGTAGAACTGCTTGTTCCAGAGCATGCCGGCGAAGGCGGTGCGGCGGACCTTCTCGATCTCCGCGCCGGCGCTCGACTCGCGGTCGAGTTCGGCGTAGAATTGTTGCGCCTCGCGCGCGCGGAGCGCGAGCGTCTCGGCAAAGTCCGCGGCGAACGGTGCATTCGATTCGCGCTCGGTCAGGCGCAAACGCACCGTGCGTTCGCCGCCGGGCGGCAGCGTGATCGCGTAGTGGAGCGCGGCTTTGGTGCCGGTGCGCGCCGGGTTGACGGTTCCGGCGGCACCCGTCACGATCGCCGCGTCGATGCCGTCTTTCACGTACGGTTGCGGGTTGGGCACGCCGTAGAGACGCTCGACGTTGGTTTCGTTTTCCGTGAAGAGCGCGTCGGCCTCACCTTCGAAATACAGCGTGTAGGTGCCGAGCGACGCATGGCGTGCGACGAGCGCGCCCTGCCGCGCCGTTCCGGCCGCCGCGATTTCCGGCTTCATCTCGCCGGCCGTCCACGACCATTCGTTGCGAAACCAGAGTTGCGGCACGAGGTGGAGCGTCGCCGTCTGCGCGCCCCGGTTGACCGCGGTCAACGCGATCAGGATGTCGCCGGGCTCGGCTTTGGCGTACTCCGCGGTGACGTCAAAATAGGCGTTGCCGGCAAACGCGCCGGTATCGAGCAACTCGTACTCGGGCTCCTCGCGCGAGCGGGCCGCATTGACCTGCACCAGTTCTTCGTACGGAAAACGTGCCTGCGGGTACTTGTACAGCGCGCGCATGTAGGCGTGCGAGGGTACGTTGTCGAGGTAGTAGTACTGCTCCTTGACGTCCTCGCCGTG
>PLFC01000025.1 GCA_003136655.1 Vulcanimicrobiota bacterium | reverse complement strand
TACATCCACGCCGAGGGCTACGCCGCGGGCGAGATGAAGCACGGTCCGATCGCGTTGCTCGATGCGTCGGTGCCGGTCGTCGGCATCGTGACCGAAGGACGCGTCAGGGAGAAGATGCTGTCGAACCTTGCCGAGGCCAAGGCGCGCGAAGCGCAGGTCATCGCCGTCGCCAACTACGGCGATAGCGAAGTCGCCGCGCTGGCCGATCACGTCTTCTGGGTGCCCAAGGTCGAAGAGCTGCTCTCGCCGATCGTCAACATCGTGCCGCTGCAGTTGCTCGCGTATCACATGGCCGACCTCGACGGCAAGGACGTCGATCAGCCGCGCAATCTGGCGAAGACCGTCACCGTTGAGTAACGCCGCGAGCGTCGCCGTGCGGATCGACGGCCGCGCCCACGACGAATTGCGGCCCGTGCGCATCACCGCCAATCCGCTGGCTTTTGCCGAGGGCAGCGCGCTGATCGAAGTGGGCAANNATGTTACCGCGCGCGACGCAGGAGCGCACGCAGCGCGAAGCGACCCGCGGCAAACTGGGCGGCCGCACCCACGAAATTCAACGCCTGATCGGCCGCGCGCTGCGCGCCGTGACCGATATGAAGGCGCTCGGCGAGCGCAGCGTGCTGATCGATTGCGACGTGTTGCAAGCCGACGGCGGCACGCGCACGGCGTCGATCACGGGCGCCTTCGTAGCGCTCTCGCTCGCGTTGCGGCGCGACTTCACGCCCGGCACGCCGAAATGGCCGCTGCGCAATCAGATCGCGGCGGTCAGCGTGGGCATCGTGGGCGGCGCCGGCTATCTGGATCTCGCCTACGAAGAAGACAGCCGCGCCGAGGTCGACATGAACGTGGCGATGACGGACGCCGGCGGCTACGTCGAGGTCCAGGGCACCGCAGAAGCGCGACCCTTCGATCGGGCCCAACTCGACCTCATGCTGGAGCTTGCCGGAAGCGGGATCACCCGCCTCTTCGCCGAGCAGCGCGCAGCCCTGGAGGCGGTCCCGGTTCGTGCCCGCTGACCTCGCGCAACCCGTCGAGGCCGAGGCGCTGCGGGCGCTGGTGGCCGAGATCGCCCGCTTCTATGTGAGCGATCGGGCTCTGCGCCGGGCCCAGCAGAAGATGGCGGGCTTGCTCTCGAGCGGCGGCCCGTTACCGCCCAAGGCCGTGAGCGCCTACCTGGCCGAGGTTCGCCGTTACTTCGAAGGCTTCGAACGAGAGGCGCGTTCGCATCTGCGCGACGTCGATCGCCGGCTCGCGCAGGTCAGCCAGCTGCAGTTCAACCTCACCGCGGAGCGGGGCGTGACCGCTCGGCGCGTCGAGGCGACGCAGGGCGTGCTCGCACGCATCGCGCAACTCGGCGAACAATGAAAGTCCTCGAGGATGTCGGACGCGGCACCCTCGGCCTTTTCGACTACGCCGGGGGGATTGCCGAGCTAGGCGCGGATGCCGGAGCGTCCGTCGCGACGCTGCGCGTGCGCTTCGGCGAGACCGTGGCCCAGGCGTACATCCTCGGCGTGCAGTCGGCGCCGATCGTGCTCTTGACCTCGCTGTTCATCGGGATGGTCATCTCGTTCGAGTCGGCGCAGAACGCGGTCTCGTACGGCGTCAGCAGCCTCGTCGGCGGTGCGGTCGCCTATACGACCGCGCGCGAACTGGGTCCGATGCTCACGGCCGTCGTGGTCGCCGGTCGCGCCGGCGCGGCGATGGCGGCCGAAATCGGCTCGATGGTGGTTACCGAGCAGATCGAAGCGCTCAAGGCGCTCGGCCTCTCGCCGACGCGCATGCTCGTGGTGCCGCGTCTGTTGGCGCTGCTCTTCATGCTGCCGATCCTGACCATTCTCTCCGACATCATCGCCATCACCGGCGGCGGTCTGCTGGCCAAAGCGCAAGCGCACATTCCCTACGACGTGTTTCTGCAGTCGGTGCGCGAGTTCGCGACCTTCGAAGACTTCATGAAGGGACTGGTCAAGGCGCTGGTCTTCGCGGTGACGATCGTGCTGATTTCGTGCTATCAGGGCTTGGGCACGCGCGGCGGCGCAGCCGGCGTGGGCAAAGCGACGACGGGCGCCGTGGTCAATTCGATCATCCTGATCTTCGCCTTCAATTTCATCCTTTCGATCGTGCTGTACATCAAGTGAAGAACATCGCAACGCTCGAGGACGTGGAGCTGAGGTTCGGCGATAAGATCATCTTGCGCAATTGCTCGCTCGATATTCGGGAAGGCGCGATCACCTGTCTGATCGGCCTCTCCGGCGCGGGCAAGTCGACCATCCTGCGTCTGCTCAACGGGCTGCAGCGACCCGACAAGGGCCGCGTCGTCGTGCGCGGCGTCGACGTCTCGACGCTCCGCCCGCGCCAGTTGCCGGAGTTCCGCCGGCAGATCGGTTTTGCGTTCCAATTCGCGGCGCTCTTCGACAGCTTGACCGTGGGCGAGAACGTGGCCATGCCCTTACGCGAGCACACCAAGATGTCCAAGGCGGAGATCGCCAAGCTGGTGCACGCGACGCTCGAGTCGGTCGGGCTGGAACAGGTCGGCGATAGGATGCCCTCGGAACTCTCGGGCGGCATGCTCAAACGTGCGGGCTTCGCCCGGGCCGTGGTCACCAATCCCGATCTCGTGCTGTACGACGAGCCGACGACGGGGCTCGATCCGATCATCACCCACGTCTTGACCGAGACGATCGTTCGCCTGCGCCGCAAGCTCAACGGCACCGCGGTGGTGGTGTCGCACGACCTCGAAAGCATCTACGCCATGGCCGATTACGTGGCGATGATCTTCGAGGGAGCGATCATCGAATACGGAACCGTCGAGCAGGTGCGCGGCTCGGCCAATCCGATCGTCCAGCAATTTCTTCAGGGAAGCGAGGTCGGGCCGATCCCGTTGTGAGTGATGGATAGACAAGCACGCGTCGGCCTCTTCGCCATCATCGGTCTGGTCGCGATCTTCGCGGTCTTCTACGTGTTGTCCGACCTGGGCGCGCGCACGCGCGGTTATAAGGTCGGCGTGCGCTTCCCCTCGGCCGCGGGTTTGCACCGTTCGGCCTACGTGTACCTCAGCGGCGTGCCCATCGGCGTCGTCGACAACGTCACGTTGGAAGCCGACTACACGACCGACGTCATCATGGCGATCAATCCCGGGTACGGCATCCCGGCCAACTCGCGCTTCCTGATCCAGGCGCCGCTGACGGGCGAGCCTTCCGTGTTGATCGAACCGCCCAAGGCCGGGGTCGAGGCCGCGCCGACCTTGCCGCCCGAAGTGCTGCCGCTCGCGGAGCAACCGGTCGGCGCATCACCCGCATCGATCGGCGAATTGCTCGAACAGGGTCAGGGCGAAGTGCGTCGCTTCGATCGCATTCTCGCTTTGCTCGAGAAGCGTTCGCCGGCGCTGCTCGACGAACTCGACCGCACGCTCAAGAACGCGAGCCAGCTCAGCACGACGGCAAACCAATCCCTGAGCGAGCTGACCGGGCGCGCCGACTCGCTGGTCGGCTCGCTGCAGGAGACCGCGCGCGACGCGGGACGGAACGTCACCGAACTCTCGGGTACGCTCAACGCAACGGTGCAACGCAACTCGGGCAAGATCGACGACCTGCTCGCGCAGTTGGACCACACCTCGCGCTCGTTTGCAGTCACGGTCGACGCGTTGCGCGACGTCGCGACCAATCCGCAAGTCAAGAACAACTTGCTCGACACGACGCGCTCCTTCGCGGTCACGGCCAAGACCTTCGCCGAACTGGCCAACGACCTGCGTCAGGTCACCGGCAACCCGCAGACGCAGGCGCAATTGCGCGACACGGTCGCGCGCATCGACGCGAGTTCGCAGAAAATCGATTCGCTGCTGGGGGATCTCGGCGGCACGAGCAGGGTCTACGGCGTCGACAAGAATGCGACGCCCGCGCCTGGCGGCCTGACGCCGTTGCCCGCGGGCTTCGTGCCCACCTCGCGGCCCTTGATTCTGCCGCAGGCCTCTCCAGCCGTGCCCGCGCCGCTGGCCACCTGGTCGGCGCCGCCGATGCAGGGCACTTCCGGCGGTTCGACGGGCACCGGCAATACGGTCGTGAACGCAAAGCTGGCTTCGCTCAAGGCGAGGATCGACCAGTTCACGCACGATCTCGTCGAGTTGCAGGTGCGCTTCAGCGAACTCTCGCCGGCGCGCCCGGGTAGCGCCGGAAGCAATGTCTCGCCGCTCTTGACGTCGGATCGAGGACCCCAGTCCGACTTCAACTTGAGCATCCTGCCCAAGGCGAACACGAGCCTCTTCGCCGGCGTCAACGACGTGGGTTACAACTCGACGGCGAACTTCATGCTGATGGGTAACCGCAACGGGTTCCATTACGGCGCGGGCATCGAGTATTCGCGTCCGGGCGTGTCGCTTTCGTTCGGCGGCAACAAGTACAACCCCAGCGTCTCGCGTTTCGGCTTCGAAGCGCGCGCGTACGATTTGCGCCATCCCACCCTCGACGCCTACGGCAATTATTTCCTCGCACCGAAACTGCAACTCTTCGGCGGCGAGCGCGACACGACGCATCGCGACCGGCGCACGGTCTTCGGCCTGCAGTTCGAGCTCTGAGGCCGCGTGCCGTTCGTCACCGGAGCGCTGGTGCTGCTCAACGTCGCCGTGTTCTTTTGGGAATTGACCGGCGCCGATCCCGATCGCACGATCGCGGCCTTCGCGACGATTCCCTACGACGTGTCCAACCGGATTACGCTCGCGCCGCCGAGTCCGCCGGATGCCTACCTGACGCTGATAACGGCCCAATTCTTCCACGCCAGCACGCTGCATCTGGTGTCGAACATGATCTTCCTCGCGGGTTTCGGGCCGGAAGTCGAATGGCTCTTGGGACACGGACGCTTCCTCGGCTTCTATCTGCTCTGCGGGATCGTGGGCAATGTCGTGCAGACGATGGTCATGCCGGGCAGTCACGTTCCCTCGCTCGGGGCATCGGGCGCCATCGCGGGCGTGCTCGGTGGGTATCTGATCGCCTTCCCGACGCGTCCGCTCTTCCTGCGCGTGCCTGCGGCGCTCGTGATTCTGGCGTGGGCGGGACTCCAATTCGTGCACGGCTTCGGCACGGTTGCGGGCGCGGGCTCGGCGCTCTCGGAACGGGGCGGCGGCATCGCCTACTTCACGCACATCGGCGGCTTCCTCTGCGGCGTCATCACGGTCGGGCTCTTCAGGCGCCGCGAGGTCGGCGCACGGGCGGCCCGGTACTACCGTTAACGTGAGCTCGAACGACTCCGGAGGCCGCGCCCGGGTAGCCATACTCGGTGCGGGCGCCATGGGCACCCTGTTCGCGTATTCCTTAGCCCGCGACAACGACGTGACGCTCGTGGACGTTCGCGGCGACGTGGTCGACACGATCAACGAAAGCGGGATTTCGCTCGACGACGGCGCGCCGCGGAAAGTGATCGCCACGCGCGACCCATCGAAGATCTTTGCGACCGATTACCTCTTCGTGTTCGTCAAGGCCCCGAACACGTTGCCCGCGGTGCGCCCGTTCGCGGGCCAATTGAATCCAGCCACGCCGATCGTCTCGTTGCAGAACGGTTTGGGCAACGAAGAGGCGATCAAGGTCGCCCTCGGTGGGACGGTGCCGCTCGTGGTCGGCATCACCAACGAAGCGGCCTATGCGGTGGGCCACGGCCGCTCGCGGCGGCTCGGCGGCGCGCTGGGCTCGACCGTCGTCGGCTCGGCGGGCGCCACGTATCCCACCGTGCGGCAAGTGCAGGCGATCTTGCAGCGCGGCGGCTTAGAGTGCGCGATCGCCTACGACATCCGGCCCCACCTTTGGGGCAAACTCTTGGCCAACGCCTCGATCAATCCGGTCGCGGCCTTGCTGGATGCGAAGAACTCGATCATCACCGACGATCCCAACGCCGGCGAGCTAGCCCGCGAACTCGCAATCGAGAGCGCGGCGGTGGCCAAAGCGCTGCGCGTGAACTTGCCCTTCAGCAACGCTTGGGAATACGTGCGCACGGTGCTCGCCGCGAGCCCCGACGGCCGCAATTCGATGACGATCGACTTGGAGGCGCGCATGCGTACCGAAGTCGACCAGATCAACGGTGCGATCGTCGCGGCGGGGCGTCGCGTCGGCGTGCCCACGCCCTACAACGAGGCCGTCTTGCGACTGGTCAAGGCCAAGGAACGCGCACCCCGCGAGTGACCGCCGCCGTCGTCTTCGACCTCGACGGCGTACTCGTCGACTCCGAACACATCTGGGAACGGGCGCGGCGCACGCTGGTAGAAGCGCAGGGATTGCGCTATCCGCCCGAAGCGACGCGCGCGATCATGGGCATGAGCGCGCCCGAGTGGTCGCATTATTTGCGCGAGCGTCTGGGCGTGCCGATGGAAGAAGCGGCGATCAACGCGGACATCGTCGAGCGCGTAGCCGCGGAGTATCGCGCACATCTGCCGCTCTTGCCGGGTGCGGCGGAGTGCGTGCGCGCGTTGGCGGCGGAGTATCCGCTCGCCGTGGCGTCGTCCTCGAATCTCGTCTTGATCGAACTGGTGCTGCGCCTGGCCGGTCTGCGCGATGCGTTTACGGTGATCGTGTCGGCGGAAGACGTCGCGCGCGGCAAGCCGGCGCCGGACGTGTATCTCCGCGCCGCCGAACTCCTCGGCGTGCCGCCCGTCGCTTGCGTCGCGATCGAAGACTCCACGAACGGCATCCGCTCGGCACATGCGGCGGGCATGCGCGTCATCGCGTTGCCCAACCCGCACTTTCCGCCGTCGGAAGAAGCCCTTGCGCTCGCGGCGACCGTGGTCGCCGGCTTGCCCGGGGTTGTGGCCGCGGTCGCCTAGGGCGCTACGCCGGCTGTGCCAGCCGCACGCCGACCCAGCCGCGCAGCGACCCGACGACCGCCGCCAAGATCAGCAGCACGACCGGAGCGCCGATCATGGCCGCTTGGCCGTGTCCGATGTGGCTGACGATCGCCCCGGCCATCACGCAGATCAGCAAGCCCGCGCCGAGGCCCGCAAGCCGAGGCACGAGGAGCAGAATCGCCGCGACGACCTCGATGACGCCGGTGAGGTACATGAACCAAAGCGGATAGCCGAAGGAGTTGAATTCGGCCACCATCATCGCTTGCGAGGTCAACTTGGCTCCCCCGGCGCCGAGGAAGGCCAGCGCGAGCAGCACCGTCAGGACCCAGGTTACGATGTTACGCATAACGATTCAGTATCATAAACAGTTATTGTATGTCAATGGTTAAACGTGGTAGGATGGGGCGTGAACATTCTGGAGCAGGCTGATGCGGCCGAGACGCGACCCTGCACCTCGGTCGGCCAGCTGATTGCCGCCCTGGGCAAGACGGCGATGCGGCGATTCGCGGCGGCGCTGGAGCCTGCGGGGATCAAGCCCCGGCACTTGAACGCGCTGTTGTCCCTGCGTGCGGGCGAAACGAGCCAGCAAGGTCTTGCCGAGGCCATCAAGGTCGATTCGGTGCAATTGGTCGGACTGCTGAACGATCTCGAGTCCGAGGGTCTGGTCGAACGTCGCCGGGATCCGGCCGACCGACGCAGGCACATCGTCGCGATTTCGTGCAAGGGCGAGCAACGCTTGGTGGCCCTCGACGCGGCGGTCGACGAGGTCGACGACGGCCTGCTCGCCGGCCTCGATCCGCACGAGCGCGGCGTGTTGCACGGGCTGTTGCTGCGTATCGCGGCCAATGCCGACGGCGACACCGCGACCCCGTGTCCCAGCGAAACGGACGGCGCGAGCCCGGACTAGCGCGTCGCCGGACTCGCGAGTTGCCGTCGAGCGGGGCGCACGGAACGCACCCAAGCGAGCGCAATCGATGCGACCAGCAGAATCGCAGGCAGCCTGATCGCCTCGGACTGACCGTGCGCGAGGTGCGAGTACAGCGCGCCGATCATGACGCAGATCAAGATCGCGGCGCCGACGACCGCGAGCCGCGGAATCAGCACCAGCACCACGGCGAGTAACTCGACCGCACCGGTGAAGGTCATGAACCAGAGCGGATACCCGAACGTATGGAAGCTCTCGACCATGCGCGGCTGCGCGGTCAGATTGCCGTACGCCGAGCGTCCGAATTCGTAAGCGAGAAACAACGACAGCAGCCAGCCGACCAGATTCCGGGAGTTGGTGTTCATGCAGGTCGTCTCGTACCCCGCCGACCGACCCGGCAACCCGCTCGCATTGCTTCAGACGTGACCGGACGAGAGCAGTTCGTCGATCACTGCGCCGGCATCGTCACCGCGCACGAGGCGCGAGCGGTCGCCGGGCCGCACGAAGCCGTCGTCGACGGCGCGATCGATGAAGGCCAGCAGGCCGTCGAAATAGCCGTCGACGTCGAGTAAGCCGCATGGCTTATCGTGGAAGCCCAATTGCCGCCACGTGATCGCTTCGAAGAGTTCGTCGAGCGTGCCGAAGCCACCGGGAAGCGTGAGGAACGCATCGGACAGCTCGGTCATGAGCGCCTTGCGCTCGTGCATCGTTTCGACGACGTGGAGTTGCGTCAAACCGTCGTGCGCGACCTCGCGTTCGGCCAGGCGCCGGGGAATCACGCCGATCGCCTCACCGCCCGCCCGCACCGCCGCGTCGGCGACGGCGCCCATCAAGCCGACGTTGCCGCCGCCGTAGACCAGACCGATGCCGCGTTCGGCCAGCGTGCGCCCGACGTGCTCGGCCGTGTCGCGATAGCGCGGCGAGCGTCCTTGCGCGGAGCCGCAGAAGACGCAGATGCGGCTCATCGAGGCTGCGCCGCGACCTCGAGCGCCTGCCCGAGGGCGGCCAGCGCGCGCGAACCGTTGAGCGCCATGCGCACGGCCGCGCCCGGGCGCCGCACGCTCGCGGCAAAGAGCGCGCGACCGGAGAGAGCACCGTCGCGATCGACCGCAGCGTTGAGATCGGGCAGGTCGTCGTCGACGCAGTCGCTGACCACGCGCAACACGGCCACGCTGCTGCCCGCGCGCGCCAAGCGGCGAAGTACTGCAAGGCTCTCCATGTCGACTGCATCGACGTCGTAGCGCCGCGCGAGCGCCGCCTTCTCGGCCGAGTTCACGACCACGAGCGAACTCGAGAGGGCGCGAATACCCGTCTGCGCATGGGCGACGGTGTCGGCGATGCGCGCGGTCAACACCGCATCGGTCAACTCGGCGGGCCCGTCGGGATCGACGATGGAGCTATAGAAAAGCGCGTCGCCGACATCGAGTGCCGGCGATAAGCCGCCGCAGAGGCCCGCTACCAGGACGCGCGGCGGCACGGTGCCGGCGGCGAGCAGCGCGACGGCGGCGGCATCCGCAGCCACGGGTCCGACGTTCATCGCGTGAACGGCGACGGAAGCATGAGCGCCGGCCCGCGCCAACCCGCGGCGCACGGCGCTTTCCTCGGCGCCCCGCACCACGAAGATCGCGTCGAACGCGCGCTCAGTTGCCGCTGAAGACGGCCCCGGCGGAGCGGATGATATTGCCGGGACGCATTGCATCCTCGGCGGCCGTCGGCTCGTATCCGCAATGAACCATGCAATCGGTGCACTTGGGGTTGCCGCTGGCCTGACCGTACTTGGACCAGTCGGTCGTCTCGATCAGCTCTTTGTACGTCTTGGTGTAGCCTTCACCGAGCAGATAACACGGCTTCTGCCAGCCGAAGAGGCTGTACGAGGGCATGCCCCAGGGCGTGCAGTCGTAATCTTTCTCGCCCATCAAAAAGTCGAGGAAGAGCGGGCTCGCGTTGAAGTTCCACTTCTTGGTGCCGGCTCTATACGGCGCGAAGATTTCCTTGAACACGGCCTTGGTCTGCTCGCGGTGCAGAAAGTGCTCCTGATCGGGCGCCTTGTCGTAGGGATAGCCCGGCGAGATCATCATGCCGTCGACGCCGAGGGTCGTGGCGAAATCGAAGAACTCTTGGACTTCTGCGGGTTTTGCGTCGTTGAAGATCGTGGTGTTGGTGGTGACGCGGAAGCCCGCGGCCTTGGCGGCCTTGATGCCCTCGACGGCAACGTCGAAGACGCCCGCGCGCGCAACCGCCTTGTCGTGCACTTCGCGGATGCCGTCCAAATGGACGGAGAACGAGAAGTAATCGGACGGCTTGAACTTGTGCAGGCTCTCCTTGAGACGGATCGCGTTGGTGCACAGGTAGACGAACTTTTTGCGCGCGACCAAACCGCGCACGATCTCGTCGATCTGCGGGTGCAGCAAGGGTTCGCCGCCCGGGATCGCCACGACGGGCGCGCCGCACTCGTCGGCCGCCGCGAAGCATTCCTCGGGCGTCAGGTGGCGGCGCAAGACCTCGACCGGATGTTGGATCTTGCCGCAGCCGCCGCACGCGAGGTTGCAGCGGAAGAGGGGCTCGAGCATGAGGGTCAGGGCAAATCGCTTGTTGCCCTTGATCTTTTGCTTGATGAGGTAGGTGCCGACGACGGCAGCCTGCTTGACACTCATGGACATTATGCGTTCAGTTCTCTCCGTCGCGCCAAGTAACCGTTCTCCGCAAACCAGCGGATTGCCGCATCGATCGCGCCGTCGATCGGCCTTGGGTCGAAGCCCAGCTCGGTGCGAGCCCTCGCGGTGTCGTAGTACATTGCTTCCCGTGACATGCGAACGCCCTCGACCGGTATCTTGGGCTCGAACCCCAGCCGCCCGAGGATGGTTTCGTCGATCCACGCCACGCCCAGCGGCAGCCACACGGGAATGGCGAGCTTTGGTGCACTCCGGCCCGCGAGCTTTCCGACGCGGGCCAGAAGAGCCCGGAGACTCAGGTTCTCGTTCCCCAGGATGTAGCGCCTGCCCGCGACGCCACGCTGATACGCCAGCAAGTGACCCCGACAAACGTCGGCTACGTCGACGAAGTTGAGCCCGGTCTCTACGACGGCGGGCATCGCGCCGCGCAAGAAGCGCACGAGCAGATCGCCCGTCGGCGTCGGCTTGCGGTCCCACGGCCCGAGCGGCGTGGTGGGATTTACGATGATCACGTCCTGGCCCGCTTCGACAGCCTCGAAGGCTTCGCGCTCGGCCAAGTATTTCGAGAGCTTGTAGGCGCCGATCAAGCGCTCGGGCGGGCTCTGATACGTTTCGTCGGCAACCGCGCCGCCCGGCTTGGCGCCGATCGCGGCCACGGAACTCGTGTACACCGTTCGACCCACACCCGCCTCGCGCGCGGCTCTGAGCACGTTGCGCGTGCCCAGGACGTTGTTGCGAAAGAGCGCATCGCGGTCGCGCCTCCAGAGACTATAGTGCGCGGCGCAGTGGAAGACGGCGTCGGCGCCGCGCATGCTCTGCGCCAACAGCGAATCGTTCAGGTCGCCGCGGACGATCTCGAGCGGGAGGCCGTCGAGGTTACGGGTATCGCTGCCCGCCCGCGCCAGCGCCCGCACCGACCATCCCGACGCCAGGAGGGCGCGGGCGAGATTCGCACCCACGAAGCCGGTGCCGCCGGTCAAAAACGCGGTCTTGGTCAAAGCGGACGCCGCGCCACCGGCAGCGTGCGGCGCGTCGCGCGATCCGGGGGCGGTTGGGTCGCACGTTTCGAGCGGCCGGAGAGGTCGTCGGCGAGCGTGTACGCCACCGGTACGACGATAAGGCTGAGCAAGGTCGAGGTGATCAAGCCGCCGATGATCGAGATGGCCATCGGAGCGCGCAGTTCGGCGCCGGCGCCGAAGCCGAGTGCGATCGGCAGCATGCCCAAGATCGTGGCGGCGGTGGTCATCGCGATCGGCCGCAGGCGTCGGGAACCCGCGGTGAGGATCGCGTTGCGACGCTCTACGCCCTCGGAGCGCAGACGCTCGATACTATCCACCAGCAAGATCGCATTCTTATTCACGAGGCCGAGCAGAAAGATCACGCCCATGAGCGAGATCAGGCCGAACTCCGAACGCGTGATCCACAGCGCAAACAATGCTCCCACGATCGAAAGGGGCAACGATACGCTGATGACCAGCGGGTCGATCCAACTGCGAAAGAGCAGCACGAGCACCACGACGATCGCCACGACCGAGAGGCCGAGCGACAGGGCGAAATTGCGGAAGGTATTCACGACGTCGGCCGACGAGCCGGCAAAACGCAGTACGATGCCCGGCGGCAAGAGTTTTTTCCCGAGCGTCGCGACCTTATCGGTAGCATCGCCGAGCAGGAGCGTCGGCACCAGATCCGACTCGATCTGCACCGCGCGCTGACCGCCGACGTGTTCGATGGCGGAGAACGGGGTGCCGTCGGCCAGACCGCTCGCGCCCACATCGACAAAACCCGGTGTACGCTCGAGTACGTGCTCGAACGACCGGCCCGCATTCCGCAGGGCCGTCAAGTCGCTGCCAACCAGCGCGAACTGGAGGGCCTTCGTCGCGTCCGAACCGACGAAGGGCACGTCGGCGACGCTCGCCGACACGCCGTCGATGTCGGGCAGAAGTCCCCGCACGCTGCTCTCGACGTCGATCGTTTTGGCGGTCCGGTTCGGCTTGAGCGTGACGTCGAGCAGACCCTGATTGCTCTGGCCGTTCCGCGCGCCGATCGTCGTGGAGATCTGCGCGACGTTGGGATCGCGCTTCACCGCCGTTTCCAGTCGTTCGGCGACGCGCAGCGTATCGGCCACCGGTGTGCCGAGCGGCGTATTGAACGTCACGTGGAACTCGCCGCGGTCGAGGTGCGGGATGAAACCCTTCGGGATGAACGGGATCAGCGCGAGTCCGCCCGCAAAGGCCAAGATCGCGAGCGCGACGACCACGGCGCGATGTTCGAGCGACCACACGAGCGCGACCCTGTACCACGGGTAGCGGTCCGTTACCGATTCGCGCTTGACCCTATCCGCCGGCCGCCGCCGCAGCCAGAAGGCGGCCATCGTTGGGGAGAGCGTGCGCGCCGCCAGGAGCGAGAAGAGCACGGCCGCGGATGCGGTCAAGCCGAAGGGCTTGAAGAATCGGCCGAGGGTCCCGCCCATCAAGCCGATCGGCAAGAAGACCGCGACGATCGTCAGCGTCGATGCGACCAGCGTTCGTCCGATCTCCTTGTTCGCGCGCAGTGCGGCTTGGCGCGGCGTCTCGCCCTCTTCGAGATGGCGCACGATGTTTTCGACGGCGACGATCGCGTCGTCGACGATGACCCCGACCACGAGCGCGAGGGCCAAGAGCGTGATCGTCTCGAGGTTGAAATGGAGCAGCCTCATCACGAGCGCCGTGCCCAGCAGCGACGTCGGGATCGCGAGCGCGGAAATCGTGGTCGCCCGCCAATCGCCCAAGAACGGCCAAATCACCAGGATCGCGAGTAACACGGCGAGGCCCAGAGCCTCCTGCGTCGCGCGCGCCGCCTCGCGAATGAACGTTGCCTGCGTCGAGGCGCGCACGATCGTCGCGGGCGAGAGTCCGGGTACGAGCGCGGCTACGGCATCGTCGCAGGCCTCGGCGACGTCGAGGGCGTTGGCGTTGCCGGACTTCACCACCGCGATCGCAACGGCGGGATGCCCGTCGTAGCGGTATGCGGAAGCGTCGGCGCCGTCCTCGGAGCCGCCGATGATCTCGGCCTTCAACACGCCGGGTATGGCGCGTAAGGGGGGCGCGATCTTAGCCCGGGCCAGCGCCGCCAATTCGGCCATGGTCTTACCCGGCTCGCTGAGCGCGTACGTGACGACGTAGGTTTCGTTGAGGTTGACCGGCGTGACGCTCAGCGTCGTGTGCGGCGGAAGTTTGACCCGGCCGATCGCCGCCGAAACCGCACTGCGCGACGCGTCGAGGTCGTTGCCCACATCGAAGCTCAGATCGATGGCGACGAATTCCGGATAACTCAGCGAGTGCACGCGATTGAGGCCCGGGAGCGGCGCCAGGGCTCGCTCTAGGGGCGTCGTGACCAGTCGTTCGTTCGCGGCCGGATCGACTTCGGTCGTGTGTGCGGTGACCACCACGACCGGAAAGGTGATGTCGGGGAAGAGCGCCAGCTTGAGGGATAGGAAGCCCCACAGCCCCGCCGCGGAGAGAGCGAACCACAGCCCGAACGTCGCCCAGGGGTAGTCGACCGCGAGCAGTGAGATGCTGAAGAAGCGCTTTATTGCTTGACCAATCCGAGCTTGAAGCGATTCTGCGACGTTTTGCTCACGAGCCAGCGCGTGGTGGTGTTGCTGATGGTCGAGACGGAGCCCGCGAGGATCAGCGAGCGCACCTCCGAGCGGCTGATCTTGACCACGCCGCCGGACTGCAACATCGAACTGCTACGCTCGATCTCGCGCAGGGTCGCCACCGCGAACAGGATCGGCAGCAGGCAGAAGAGGCGGATGCGAATCGCCGTTTTGGGTATGGCGTTGAAGTAGTCGAGGGACTTACGAATGTCTTCTTTGGCCAACTCGACCAGCGCCACGAGCGCCTCGCGATTTTGTACCACCCAATCCCCGTTGAGGATCGTCTGATGGCTCGACCCCCGCGCGCGCAACAGGTCCTCGGGCACGAACGCGGCGTTCTCGTGCTCGATGTCCCAGGCGATGTCTTTGAGGATGTTGATCGTCTGGAGACCCTCGCCGAACGCTTCGCAATCGACCAGCATGCGTTCGTAGTCGGCCTTGCGCACGGTCGGCGAACTGTTGTACCACAATTCGGTCAGCAGATGCCCGACGGTTCCGGCGACGTAGTAGCAATAGCGACGGTACTCGTCCATCGTCTGGATGCGGATGCCGTCGGGATAGCGTCCCACGAACTGGCTCATGCCCAAGGACATCTCCTTGGTCCAGCGGGTGACGATTTCGATGACGGGCGGCGGGAGCGACTCGAGCAAATCGAACACGAGCTTCGTGCCGCGCATCAACTCCAGGTAGGCTTCGTCGGCCTGAATGTCCGCCGCCTCGGCCGCGAAGGTCGTAGCCTTGCGCGGGTCGTTGAGACAGTCCACGAACTTCGCCAGGAGCTCTTGCCGGCGAGCAGCCGGGCAAGCGCCGTCATCTTCGATGGTGTCGGCGATGCGGCAGAGGAGGTAGCCCGTCAGCACCGCCTTGCCCAGGTCTCCGGGCAAGACGGATATGCCGATGGCGAACGTGCGCGAAACGCGGCTGATGATGCCGCGAGCGAATGCATGCGCCGCACGCTCGTTTTCGGGCGCCCTCACCCCGTCAGGTCCGCTCGATCCCATCCTTCGATCCCGTCCGATCCTCTCTGCCGCAGACGCGGCCCGGCTTATAAGTATGACGGCGGGTGGTGCGAACCCCCGCAGCCGGGGTCCATTCGCAGGACTGCATGCTCCCCACGGCACACACCCGCAGCCATGCCGATGGGGTCGAGTCACCTTCGACGGGGTCAACATTGATGCGGGGCACGGCCGGTGTCCGGCGCAGGATCCTGTGCGTTTTCCCGCGCTACGCTCCGTCGTTCGGCACCTTCGAGAAGATCTACCCATTCGTCGGGGTCCGCGCCTTCATGCCGCCCCAGGGCATCCTCGTGGTCGCGGCTTACTTGCCCGCCACGTGGGACGTCCGGTTCGTCGACGAAAACCTGCGCCGGGCCTCGGCCGCCGACTTCGAGTGGGCCGAGGCGGTCTTCGTCAGCGGCATGCACATCCAGCGGGACCAAATAAACGACATCAACCGGCGCGCGCACGCGCACGGCAAGGTCACGATCTTGGGCGGTCCCTCGGTCTCGGGCTGCCCGGAATACTACCCCGCCTTCGATTACCTGCACGTGGGCGAGTTGGGCGATGCGACCGACGAGCTGATCCGCCGCCTCGAAACCTCGACCGCACGACCGCCGCAGCAGATTCGTCTGGAGACGAAGGACCGGTTGCCGCTAGGCGACTTTCCGGTGCCGGCGTACGAGAAGACCGACCTTTCGAAGTACTTCCTGGGCAGCGTGCAGTTTTCGAGCGGTTGTCCGTACCGGTGCGAGTTCTGCGACATCCCCGAACTCTACGGGCAAAACCCGCGACTCAAGACGCCGCAGCAGATCGTCGCCGAGCTCGACGCGATCCTGGCCGCGGGCGGCGAGCGCGCGATTTACTTCGTCGACGACAACTTCGTGGGCAACCGGAAAGCCGCCAAGGAGCTGTTGCCCCACCTCATCGAGTGGCAGAAGAAGAACGGGTACGCCGTTCAGTTCGCCTGCGAAGCGACGCTGAACATCGCGAAATCGCCCGACCTGCTCGCCATGATGCGCGAGGCCTACTTCGCAACGGTTTTCTGCGGCATCGAGACGCCCGATCCGGCCGCCCTGCACGCGATTTCCAAAGACCACAACAACACGATGCCGATCCTCGAATCGATCCGCATCATCAATAGCTTCGGGTTGGAAGTCGTCTCGGGCATCATCATGGGTCTCGACAGCGACACGCCCGACACGGGCTCCAAGATTTTGACCTTCATCGAGGCCTCGCACATCCCGCTGCTCACGATCAACTTGCTGCAGGCGCTCCCGCGCACGCCGCTGCACCGGCGCCTGACGGCGGCCGGGCGCATCGTCGACGAGCCCGGCCGCGAGTCCAACGTCGAGTTCCTGATGCCCTACGACCGCGTCATCGACATGTGGCGCACGACGTTCCTCGCGGCCTACCGGCCCGAGGCCATGTACGAGCGCTTCCGGTATCAGGCCGACCACGTGTTTCCCAACCGGATCACGCCGCCGAACAGCCCGCAGCGCGTCAACGCGCGCAACATCCTGTCGGCCTTGCGCATCGTGGCCAACATCATCGTGCGCGTCGGCATCTTCAGCGATTACCGCAAGACGTTTTGGAAGATGGCCAAGACGCGGCTGGCCAAGGGCGAGATCGAGCCCCTGATCCATATGGCGCTGGTCAGCCACCACCTGATCAGCTTCGCGCGCGAGGCGGGCACGGGGCAGCGCAACGCATCGTTCTACAGCACGAACCTGCCGGAGGGGGCCGCGGGCGCGCAGCCTGCATTGCCTGCCCCGCCGGAGCTCGCAGAGGCAAAGTCGGCCTAGGAAACCAGGAGCCGCGCCGGGCGCCCTGATAAGGTATCCGGCGGAGGTTGCGCTCGTGTTCGTCGCTTGGTTTTTGTCGGTTGCGTTCCTCACCGGTACCTGGGACGTACCGCGCGCCGCGACGCCCTCGAGCGCGCAGGTCGAGCCACTCAACGCCGGGCTGCCCTTTGGGATGCACGGCAGCGGGCCGGCCTTGGCCGCGCTCGACGCGGTGCCTGCCGGGACGACGGCTCCGTCGTCGAGCAATCAGTTCAAGCTGACCTATCACGGCGGCCCGATCGAGACGAGCAGTACCTCGTATGCCATCTATTGGCTGCCCGCCGGAGCGGTCATGGACCCGAGCTATCAGCCGTTGATCGATCGCTACCTGACCGATTCGGCCGGAAGCGCGCTCTACGCCATGCTGACGCAATACACCGGGAGCAACGGACAGGTCGGCGCGAATTCGACCTTTGGCGGATCGGTCGTGGACGCCGATGCGATTCCGCAACCCTTGACTCGCGCCGACGTGCGGCGTGAGCTGTCGAAGGTGCTCGGCCAATTCAAGCTGACGCCGAGTGTAAACGACGAAGTGTTTCTGATCCTGCCCAAAGGTGCGCTGCCCGCAAACGGCTATTGCGCTTATCACGGAGGTTTCTCATACAAGGGCGGCACGATAGCAATCGCGCTCATTCCCTATGCCGATGCGGCCGGTTGCGGCGAAGAATACAATTTTCAAACACCCAATCGGGACCTCGTGGCCGATGGCGGCGTAGCGGAGGTCTCGACCGCGCAAGTCGGCATGATCACCGACCCGTTGCTCAACGCCTGGTTCGACGATAAGAATGGCGAGGCCGGCGATCTCTGCTTCGAGAATTTCGGGACGGGCATCAATAGCAAGGGCGCCGACCTCGTGATCCCGGTGAAAAACAATCGGGTCGACTCCTACGAAGTCCCCGAAGCCTATTCCGTCGCGGCCCTGGGCTGCGCACCGTCATTGTGAGGCCGTAAGCGAATGCTGACCGTTCTTGCCGCGGTGGCGGCGCTCCAACTCCCGGCGAATCCCGCGCAAGCCGCGGCAGCGCAGGCGATCGGCGCGACCGCGCCGATCCACTTCGACTTCGGCCGTCGCCCTTCGAACCTCGGGCCGGACGGCGCCGGCAAAGGCGGACAACCGCCTATTACCGTGGCCTTCCATGGAGGTCCGGTCCAGGTCACGACCACGCCGTATCTGATCTGGTGGTTGCCGCCGGGACAGACCTTGCCCTCGAATTATCAGCAAGTCGTGGGCAATTACTTCAATGATATCGGCGGTAGCGCGCTCTACAACGTGTTGACGGCGTACTCCGGCTCCAACGGTCAGATCGCCAACAGCGTGACGCCTGGCGGCGCCTGGACGGACACGACCGCCTACCCGAAGGTGATCGGTTATCGTGACGTCGTTCAAAGCGTCAAGCGCGCGATCGCCGCCAACCCGAGCTGGAAGCTCGGCACCAGCTCGCAATTGTACGTCTTCACATCGCAATCGGCGCCGGTGTCGCTGACCCAGTTCTGCGCCTATCACACCTACTTCACGCATAAGTCTATGGATGTCGTCTACGCCTACATTCCCGACCCGGTCAACGTCGACGGGTGTCAGACGCCGTTCAACGTCTCACCCAACAAAGACCTCGACGTCGATTCGGCGACGACGTCGATCAATCACGAGCAAGCGGAGATGGCTTCCGACCCGCTGATCAGTTCCTGGTACTCGGACTCCGACAATCCGAACTTGAAGGGCGCGGAGATCGCCGACGTCTGCGTCTACGACTTCGGCATCCCCTTCAAAGCCGACGGCGCGAACATGGTCTTCGCCAACGGCGACGAGTACGTCGTCCAGGCCCTGTTCGACAATTCGACGGGGCTCTGCGAACCGACGCTCTGACACGCCTCAGCGCCGAGCGTCGAAGCGTCCGGATACGGCGTTACGCTCTCCGCTCGAGCCAATCCCGGATGTCGTCGATCTCGGACCGCACGATGGTGTGACCCGCGCGATATTCATGCAGGGTCAAGTCCGCGCCGCTCTTCTCGCGCAAATATGCCATCGTCCGTGCGGCGAGTTCGGGCGGAATGACTTCGTCGAGCGAACCGTAGCCGTAGAAGACCGGAACGCCCGCGAGCCGGTCCGGCGCGACCGCGATCGGCGTGTCGAAGGCCAGCGCACCGCTGAGTAAGACGGCGCCGCCGAATCGCTGCGGATCGTCGAGCAAGAGCGCGCCCGCCATCATCATGCCGGCGCTGAAACCCAGGAGATACGTGCGCGTGGGAGCGTAGGCGCCGGCATCGGGCCCGTCGAGCCAGGTACGAAAATCATCGACCGAGGCACGCACGCTCGCCCCGATCGGACGCGCGGGTCCGCGATTTTCGAACCAGGTGTAGCCGCCGCCATCGACCGCGACGGGCGCGCGGACGCTCGCGTAGGCCACGTGCGCGGGCAGGAGCGGAGCCAGATCGATAAGATCGTGCTCGTCGGCGCCGCGTCCGTGCAACAGCACGACGAGCGGTGTCGTCGGGCCGCGCTTTGCGGGGCGACGCCAGACGACGGTGGGAGTCGGCATCCAGGCGTCAGCGCTCGGGTTCGCCGTCGCGCGGGTGCGACTCGTCGTACGTTCGGCGCATATGCTCGAGTGAAACGTTGGTGTAGATCTGCGTCGTGGCGAGGCTCGCGTGTCCGAGCAGCTCTTTGATCGTGACCAGGTCGGCTCCATTTTGGAGGAGATGCGTTGCGAAAGAATGGCGCAGCGTGTGCGGAGTGGCGTGCTGCTGCACGCCGCTGAGGTCCGCGTAGAGGCGGAAGATCTTGCCGGCCTGATTGTGGCTGAGGCGCGTCCCGCGTTCGGTCAAGAAGAAGGCCCCATCGGCCGAGCGCGGACGAACGGCAAGATACGCGCGCATCGCATCGGCGGCGGCGTGATTGAACAGGACGAGCCGCTCCTTGTTGCCCTTGCCCAACACGCGCATCGTGCGCCGCTCGAGATCGACGTCCCAGGTGTCGAGTCCGACGAGTTCGGCCCGCCGCACGCCGGAGGCGTAGAGCAATTCCAGCATGGCCACGTCGCGCAAACGCAAGATGTCGCTGCGGCCGGCGATCCGCGTGCGCAACAGCTTGGCTACGTCGGTCTGCTTGAGCACGTGCGGCAACGCCTTGTCCGGCTTTGGCGGCTTGACTTCGGCCGCGGGGTTGTCGGTACGCCGGCCTTCCTGCTTCTCGAACGCGAAGAACTTGCGCAGCGCGAACAGTTTGCGCCGCACGCTGACCGCCTTGAAACCGCGCCGGTCGCGCATCTCCAGGACGTAACGCCGAATGTCGGCCGGCCCAACGCCGGCAAGCGTCTGCGCGGCTTGCGCGGCCGCCGCGTCGGGCTTCAGAAACTTGGCGAAGGCCTCCACATCGCGCGCGTACTCCGTCGCCGTACGACGCGAATAGTTCGCTTCAGCGGTCAGCCGGACCGCGAAATCGGCCAAGGTCGGGTCGCTCGGAACGAAGCCGGCCATCAGTAGCTCACAAACCCCTCAACTGCCAACAGTTTGTGTGCTTTCAGAACAAGGCAGCGCCCGCCCTCCCGAGGTCAGGCTTTCGTCAACTCTTCCGGCAATCCGAAGCGCGCCACGGCGATGACGTGGTCCGCAGCCCCAGTAGCGAGCTGGACGCGAGCGAC
>PLFC01000001.1 GCA_003136655.1 Vulcanimicrobiota bacterium | reverse complement strand
CGACCGTCTCCCTGCACTGGATCGTGCTGGGCAAGTGGTTCGCCTTGACCGACCATCCGTTCTATGGCGATCAGCCCCTGACGGTCCCGATCGAGGGCTTCGGCTGGGTCTTCACCTCGCATCCGCTCGACAGCAGCGGCGCGACCGTATCGTCATATTCGCAAGTCGCCCTGCGCGCGCAACTCGCCCGCATCGTCTTCACGAAGCCGATCTGGATCGATCCCAAAGACGGCCGGGAAGGCGATCTCATCGCGAACACGTACGGCGCGCGCGGCGTTTTCCGCGCGAGCGAGCCCGTCACCGAAGACGTCTACAGCTGGATCACCGGCAACGAGATCGTCTATCTCGACCACGGCACCGACGGCACGCAATTCGAGTTCGGCGTACGTAACACACGCTCGACCAGCGCGAAGCCCACCTACATTACCGCGCCCTCCGTCTACGATACGTATTACGAGCCGTCCCGAGGCACAACGCTCGAAGCGGGCGTGTCCCACCGCTGTCCGCAAGGGCCGACGCAATGGTATCCGCCGTTCTGCTATCTGCAGTATCGCTTCGAGGCTTTCGACTCGATCGGCGGCTTGGGTGCGACGAACGAGTCGCGTACGATCGTCGCCGACGCGGCGCAGTATAACCGCGTCGGATCGTCGACGTTGGTTTTTCACGGAGCGGTCATTCGAACCGGCGGNNTGCGGCACCGACGCCAATCTCGTGCAAGCCGAGTTCCGCATCGCCGACGCCCGTCCCGGCCTGCTCAAGTTCATCCTGTTCACCGAGACGGCATCGAGCCGCATCCGCAACGGCGACCAACCCTTCGCTCCGGCCGTGTTCGCCTGGCGAGCCGACTCCGGCATCGGCGTGATGTATCACGGCTTCCGGTTCAACCTCGCCCGCGGCAACCAGGGCAACCGAATCACCTACGAGGTACTCGGCCAACTCTTCTAGGGGGGTAAGCACGCCGTGGCGTAACGAGCGCGAAACCGTAGCGCCTGCTCGAAGGTATCGTTGCCGTAACCAAGGGAAGGCGAAGCATATGGCCACGATCTCAGCGGCAGTCCCGGCGTCTCGTGCCCCGTCACATCAGGTTTCGCTCGTCCATCTGTATCTGCTCAGGGGCGCGTATCTGCTGCTCGTTGTGGGCCTGAGCACCTCCGTGTGGCCGGCGCTGTTCGCCCATACGTCCTGGCCGCTCACGCTCAGTCCTTGGAGAGGCATCGGCACGAGCATGGTGGCCGCGCTGCCGCTCTTGGCGCTCTTCGGGCTGCGCTACCCGCTCAAAATGCTGCCGCTCTTAATCTATGAGGTGACCTGGAAGACGATCTGGCTGCTCGCGGTCGCACTTCCCGTTTGGCTGAATCACGGCGTCATCGACGATGACTTGGCGGCCACCATCAAAGCGTGTCTTATGATCTTGCCGTTTTACCTGATCATCCCGTGGCGCTACGTCTTCACAACCTTTGTTCGGCAGCCGGGGGATCGTTGGAAATAGCACCGTCATTCTTTCCGGCTCCCTTGCCCAACCGGCCGACAAGAGCGACAAAAGTCGGCGCTTCCGCATCCGTAGGGGCAAAGTGTTACGTCGATACTATTTGAATCTTATGAGTCCTGAGTACCGTACACCAGTCACGCATTCGAAAGGTAGCAGGAAACAGCTAATTCGTCATCTCATAATAGTGATGTTGGGTTCGGGGTGCGGCGAAATTTGCCGTATTTTCAACGTTCCCCGTTCGGAGAAGCAATGGCACTCGCTAGTAAACCCGCCGTCAGCGCTCGCGAATACGAGCTGGTTACCGCGCTCGCGAAAGCTGGTGCGAGCACAAAGAAAAGCGTCCTCAAACGAGGTGAACTCTCGATTCACCCGCCGGCGATCTACCAGTCGCTGCGCACGAAGGGTGTACTCGCCACCGAAACCGAGGGACACGGGCGCGGCGCCAAGACGATGGTGCGCCTCCTCCTCGAACCCGACCAGTTAGAATTCTCAAAGCGCGGCGCGAAGCCGCACGCAGCAGGCGCAACGAGCGCCGGCAGCAATCGTAAACCGACCGTTGAGGAAATGCTGGCCCTGTGCGAACTGGTCGCACGCGAGGAACGCCTCGCGGCCGCAGCGGCCGCGCCCGAACCCTCGCTCCTCCGCGAACTCGACTCAATCAAAGCCGCATTCACCGCCGCAATCGCCGCCAACGACGTCGCCCGCATGGTCGACCTCGGCAAAAAAGTCGCCGACGTCCAGAGGGAGCTCCAACGCGAAGCCGGCTCCTTCGACGCCCGCGTCAAAGCCTTCGAACGCATCGAACGCAATCCCGAACACTCAAGCCTCGCGCCGTTCCTGCGCTACATTAGCCCCAAGCGCGGCTAAGCGACCGGCAAAGGGCCTCCAGCCGCGTTCGCGCAACGTCGGCATCGCGAACGAATCTCGCGCGCTTCTCGATGCCGAGGAGTACGATCAACTCGAAGAAAACCTGCAGCAGCGGTATGCGGACGGACCGCTCCAGGCTTCGTGCACCCGCCAGTCGCCGAAGATCTCGCCAAATGCACCGTGCCCCTGCGGAAGCGGCAAGAAGCACACGAAGTGCTGCGGTACTATCTAATACCGGGCCGGCATACAAAGAAATGAGGTAGAGTCGTGCAAGTCAGTATGATTCTCGCCGATGCGGCGACGGTCGCTGAAGGCAAGCTATTCGTCCTGGGAGGCGGCTGGAACATCACCAACGGGAAATTACCGTCGGCGTTGGCTTTACTCATTGAAGTCGATTGGGACGAGACGAATCGCCGCCACGACGTCGAATTGACGCTCGTCGATGGCGATGGCCGTCCGGTGATTTTCAACGGACCCGCCGGGCCGAAGCCGCTCGTGGTGCAGACGCACTTCGAAGTAGGTCGGCCGGCTGGTATTCCGCCGGGGTCATCCCTAAATCAGACGCTCGCCGTATCCGTGCCCATGTTATCGCTCGCGGCAGGTCAGATCCACGAATGGCGCTGCGCGATCAACGGTAAGCAGCTAGCGCACCGAACGTTTCTGGTCCGCTAGCCGCCTACTCGAGTTCGCGCAGGACGCGCACTGGTGCGACCGTGCGGAACGCATCTTCGATCAACGCTTCAACGCGTTTCCAGTCGGGCTTCCTGTCGAGTCGAACGCCGATCCATCCCCGCCCACCAACGTAAGGCGGTCGAAAGAATTGAACCGGATCAGCTTCGAGCAACGCGCCTTGCGCACCGGGTGGCGCCGCAATCCAGATCGCCAGCCGGCCATCATCGTGTTTGTTGTCGCAAAACATCACGAACGTCTTCTTGTCTTGCACGAAGAAGCTCGGCGAACCATGACTCAGGCGCTCCGTCGTCGCCGGGAGTCGTAGGCAAGCGCGCCGTACGCGCTCCAAGGCTTGGGTGGCCGAAGACACGCGCCTAACTCAAAACCCATGCTCGTGCATGAAGGCGACGGCCTCCGCTGCGGCGTCCTTGAGCCTCGCGACCGTAGCGGTCGAGACATCTTCGCCCGCGATCCCGGTGCACGTCAGCCCGAGAAAAGCGATCGCGGCGAGGAGAAGGGGGCGAGTTCGCCTCATGGCACCGACTCCGCGTATGAACGATACCGTTCCTTCTGCGAATCGGCACGTCAAAGCCAAATGAAGTGGACGCTAGCCGATTAACGTCGAAGAAGCACCCGATGCCCCGTTTCCTGTGTGGCGCGATCGACGAGAGGGCCCTGCTCGGGCCCTTCGACGCCACGACGCGCGCCCGCGGACTCGAGTACGCCGAGAAGGGCCGCGTCCTCAGGCTCGATGTCGAGGGGAACGGACATTATATTACGGCGCGGGTCGAGGGCAGCCGGCTCGAGGCCTATACGGTGCTCGTCGCCTTGACCCACGCGAACGGCTCGAATCGCCTCCACATCGACGGTCGGTGCAGTTGCCCGGTGGAGTGGAACTGCAAGCACGTCGTCGCGGTCCTCGCCGAAGCGATTGTCCAGCGCGACACCGCCGTCGGGGAACCACGAGCGGTCTACGCACGTCCACCGCAAGCAGCGCAAACGCAACAGACGCAGCGCGATCGACGCGTCGAGGTCTGGCTCGCGAACATCGATGAAAACCTAAAGCAATCGGCTGCCGCGACAGGCGCAGGCGACGCGGTCGTCTACCTGCTCTCGACACGCCCCAACCGGGCCCTCCACATCGCGCTCGCAACGGCCAAGCACAAGGTCGACGGATCGTGGGGCAAGCCGCGCGTCTTCACGGCCGAAGCAGCAGTCGCGGGCCAAGGCCGCATGCTCACGCCCGACGACATGCAAGCGGCGCGCCTACTGACCGGCCTCGATTCCTACGGCGCGCGCTATGTCGGCGACTGCATCGATGCGGCGCTCCGCCTCATCGTGCCGACCGGTCGCGCCTTCTGGAACGACACGCAACGTCCCGTCACGCTCGGTCAACCGTGCACGGCCGAACTCGGCTGGACCGTGCTTCAAGACGGCACGCAACGCCTCGACGCGTTCGTTGCGGGCGAGCGCGTCAACGCAGCCTTCACCAATCGGGCCTGGATGCTGGCCGAGGGCGACGAGTTGCGCGAACTGACCTTCACGCTCGAGAACTCCATCGTCGTCGCGTTGCTCTCGGGCCCACCCGTCGCCGATGCCGACGCACCCTCCGTCGCCGCGCGTCTCGAAACGCTCAAGGCGCCGAAACCTCGCTCCAGCGTCGCCGTCAACGTCGTCGCCGACCCGCCCGCGCCGCACCTCGTGCTCGCCGCGTCCACCCGCAAGAACTACGGCTGGCGCGCCCCCGACGCACTGCCCGATGCCGTAGCGCGCATCACCTTCGCCTACGGCGACGCGCGGATTTCGCCGGAGTCATCCGAACGCGAATGGCGCACCACAACGACCGAGGGGATCACGATCCGTCGCCGCGACACGGGCGCCGAGGCCGCCGCGATCGCCGAACTCCAGGCCCGCGGGCTCCGCGAGCAGATGTACAGCCCGCCGGGCACCTTCGAACCAGTGCGCGTCACGCCGCGCTTCTGGACGAACTTCGTGCTCGCGGAAATGCCGGCGCTCGCGGCGCAAGGTTGGCGCATCGAGATCGACGACTCGTTTCCGTACCGCATCGTTCAGAGCGACGCGCCGTGGGAAGTTGAGGCCTCCGGCTCCGAAGAGGTCGAACTCGACATCACCCTCGACGTCGAGGGCAAACGCGTTCCGCTCGTGCCGCTGTTGACCAAGGCCCTCGAAAGCGGCACGTTGCAGACCATCGACGGACGGACGACCGTCGGACCGCTCGAAGACGGCACGATCGTCTCGCTGCAAGCCGATCGGCTGCAGCGCTTGATCGACGTCATCGTCGAGGTTTTCGATCGGCCCGATTCCGCGGCAGGACGTGTTCGCGTGCCGCTCTCGCGTGCGCTCGCGCTCGATGCGCTCGGTGCCGACGCCCACATCGAGGGCCTCGCGCTGGCCCGGATTCGCGAGGCCGCGCGCCGGCTCGTCGCACCGCAGCAAACCCTGCCGAAACTGCCGCGCACGCTCAAGGCCACGCTGCGTCCCTACCAGCACGAAGGCTTCGCCTGGCTCCAACGCCTGCGCGAGGCCGGTTTCGGCGGCGTGTTGGCCGACTCGATGGGTCTAGGCAAAACGGTGCAGACGCTCGCCCACCTCTTGGCCGAGAACAAAGCCGGTCGCTTGACCACACCCGCCCTCGTGGTCGCGCCGACCAGCCTGCTGCCCAACTGGCACGCCGAAGCGGAACGCTTCGCGCCGTCGCTGCGGACGCTCGTGCTCCACGGAGCCCGCCGTGAGGAGCGGCACGCCGAGATCGACCACGCGCAACTCGTGGTCACCAGCTACGCGCTGCTCGTGCGCGACGCCGACATGCTGACCGCACGCGAATGGAGCATCGCCATCCTCGATGAAGCCCAAAACATCAAGAACGCCTCGTCAAAAACCGCCAAGGCCGCGCGCAGCCTGAAGGCCGAGCAACGCCTCTGCTTGACGGGAACGCCGGTCGAAAATCACCTCGATGAACTCTGGTCGCTCTACGCTTTCGCCGAACCCGGACTGCTCGGCGATCGCGACACGTTCCGCAAGACGTTTCGCACGCCGATCGAAAAACGCAACGACGAACCCCGCCGCAAAGCCCTCGCGGGCCGGATCGCACCCTTTCTCCGTCGCCGCACGAAAGAAGTCGTCGCCGCCGACTTGCCGGAGAAGATGGAGATCCTCACGCGCGTCGAGTTGGGCGAGCGCCAGCGCGATCTGTACGAAACGATCCGCGCCGCCATGCACGCTCGCGTGCGCGAAGCGATCGAAGCGCGGGGCCTGGCCCGCAGCCGCATCGTCGTGCTCGACGCGCTGCTGAAGCTGCGCCAGGTCTGCTGCCATCCGAGCCTTCTGGGCTTCGAGCGTTCGCGCGGTGTCTCGGAGAGCGCCAAGCTCGACGCCTTGCGCGAAATGCTCGAAGAGTTGGTGTCCGACGGCCGGCGCATTTTGCTCTTCTCGCAATTCACCAGCATGTTGCGCCTGATCGAGCAGCAATTAGCCGAACTCGAGATACCTTACGTGCAGTTGACCGGCCAAACGCAAGATCGCGCAACGCCGGTGGCTCGATTCCAGGCAGGGGAAGTGCCGCTCTTTCTCATCAGCCTGAAAGCAGGCGGGACGGGTCTCAACCTCACCGCCGCCGACACCGTGATCCACTACGACCCATGGTGGAATCCGGCCGTCGAGCGCCAGGCCACCGACCGCGCGCACCGCATCGGTCAAGACAAATCCGTGTTCGTCTATAAACTCGTCTGCGAGTCGACGATCGAGGAACGCATCCTCGACCTGCAAGCCCGCAAAGGCGCCGTCGCCGACGCCCTGCTCGACGACGCAGCCACCGCGCTCACCCTCGACCCGGAGGAGCTGACCCGCCTCTTCGAATGAGTGGCCTCGTTCCGGGTATTCGATCGCGACCTCAGCCCGAGGCGACGCGTTCCAACTTCCGGGACAAACGCAGAAACGCATCGGTCCCAACCGAAACCAGCGCCAACGCACGGCCATAATGCATCCGCGCGTCGTCGTGCGCGTGTACGGCCGCTGCGTCGTCGCCCGCGCGCTCGTTGTAGCGTACGCCGCGCCGAGCATCGCCGCCGGCCCACGCGTGATACGCCAGGTCTGCCAGCGCCACGTCGCCCGCCGCGGCCGCAACCTCGAGCGCCCCGACGATGCGCCGGTGCAACGGCCGCACGCGCGCCTCGACGAACTCCGCATAGACGATGTCGCGCGTCAAGGCATGCCGGAAGGCGTAGCGCTCGAGGTTCGCGTGCTCCAGAACGATGAGCTGCAGTTCGCAGGCGCCGTCGAGGGCTGCGCGCACGCGCGCCTCCGAAGCCCGCCCGACGGCAACGAGCACGCGCAGATGAAACCGGTAGCCGATCGCGGAGGCCTGCATCAGCGTCGTGCGCCCGGCTCGATCCAAGCGCCCGAACCGGCGCAGCACGGTCGCGCGCACCGCATCGGGAATTACCACCAGAAAAGCCTAGCCCGCCCGGCGGCCATGGGATATGGGGAGAACCCTACCCGAGCGCCGAAACGCCCGTCGAGTTGATCTCACGACCGATAGTGTGCCGCCCGTTTGTCGGACGGCGCGACGAACTCCGCTATCTTCGCGAGCGGCGCCTCGAGGCGGGAACGTCGCGCGGCGGCTTCGTGCTGGTCGCGGGCGACGCGGGCGTGGGCAAGTCGCGACTGCTCGCCGAGTTCTGCCGGTCGCTGGCCTACGGCCGCTGGAAGGTGGCCACGGGCTCGTGCGTCGAGTTCGCGAGCCGCCCGTACGGACCGATCCTCGAAGTGCTCGCGAAGCTCGGCGGCGCACCGTTTGAACTCGGCGAGGCGTCCTCCAAGCGCGAACAGTTCGACGCGATCGTCGAACGGATTTCGGCGGTGGCCGCACGCTCCGCGGTGGTCGTGGTGGTCGAAGACCTGCATTGGGCCGATGCCGCCACCCTCGATCTGCTGGTGTACCTGAGCACCAAGGTCGACCACGCGCGGGTGTTGGTGCTCGTCTCGTTCCGCGCCGACGAACTCCATCCGGAAAGTCCGGTGGCACGCGCCGTCGTCAGGATCGCGCGCGCCGCAGATACCGGCCGGATCGATCTCGGGCCGCTGCGCGGCGTCGAGTTGCAAACCTTCATCGACGAAACGCTGGGTGATACGCCGTTGAGCGAAGACGCGCGCCGGGCCGTGGCCACGGCCGGCGAAGGTAACCCGTTCTTCACCGAGGAGCTGCTCAAGAGCGCGGTCGAGCTCAACGCGACCTCGCTGACCTCACGCAAGGACCGGAACCTGCCCACCACGGTGCGCGCGAACCTGATCGATCGGCTGCGTCCCTTCGACGGCGACGAGCGCGCGGTGCTCACCCAAGCCGCGATGATCGGCCGCACGTTCGGCCTCGATCTGCTCGCCGCCACGCTGGAGCGCGAACCGGCACAGTTGCTGCCGGTGTTGCGCAAAGCCCGCGACTTCCAACTCGTCGAAGAGACCGGACCCTCGGCGTTTCGCTTCCGTCACGGCCTCACACGCGACGCAATCTACAGCGACTTTCTGCAGGCCGAATTGCGGCCGCGACACCGCGCGATCGCGCTCACGCTGGAAAGCGCGCCGAAAGAAGAACGCTCGCTCGAAGCGCTCGCTTACCACTGGTGGGCCGCCGGCGAGGGCACGCGCGCGGCGCGCTATAACGAACTTGTGGGCGATGCCGCCGCGGCGATCCACGCGCACGAAGATGCGATCGCTGCCTACGAACGCGCGCTCGAGTTCGAGAACGATCCGCTGCACCGCGGCGCGATCGTGAAGCGCATCGCCGATCGTCGCGTCGCCTCCGGCTCGCCGAAAGAGGCGCAGGCTGCATATGCATCCGCGGCCGATCTCTTCGAGCGTGCGGGCGCGTTCGACCGCGCGGCGAGCGCGCGCGCCGCGGCCGCAATAACGGCGTACGGCATCGGTTTGCCGGAACCCACCCGTCCGCTCGAAACGATGCTCGAACGGCTCGATGCGGCCGAGTACAGCGCGCGCAGCCGCGTGCACCTCGGCCTCGCATGGCTGCTCGCAACCTTCGGCTTCCCGACGCGCGCCACGCAGCATCTTGCGGCGGTCGACGCGCGCGCGTTGGCCGAAGCCGGCGACATCGCGGTGCGCTTCCACAACGTCTCCGCCTTCGTTGCGATGACGCTCGGCGACGTCGACGCGTTTCGGCGCGAGCACGCGGCCTGGGTCGCGACGGCCAGAAGCCTCGCCTCGCCGCAGATGCTGGGCGTTGCCTACGTGAACGGCGCGATGTGTCGCGCGATCCTCGGCCTGCACGAGGAGGCGCAGAGCGATCTCGAACAGGTCTTCCTCATCGCGCGCGAAGCCAAGAGCCGGCACCTCGAAGAGTCCGCGCACGCGTTCTCCGCCTTCTGCTCGTTCATGAGCGGCGATCTGCCCGGCGTGCGCCGTTCGCTGGAGCACGTATCGCCGTCGAGTGAGAATCGCGTCAACGTTACCTTTGCGATCGCCGTGGGGACGCTCGCCGGAGCAGCGCTCGACGATCGCGCGCTCGTCGAGCGCTGGTTCGACGGCTTCGAAGCGAGCGTCGGTCCCAAGCCGGAACCGGAGTGCGGCGCGGGGTTCGCCGAGATCATGATCCGCCGCGGGCGCCGGCACGATGCCGAGGATTTGCTCGAACGAGCGCTGCCCGATTGCGAACTGCTCCGCGGCAACGTCGCAACGCTGCTGGCCATCGGCCGCTACGGCAAGCTCGACACGCGCGCCCGCGCCCGCGCATTTCTCGCGCGCGCGGCCGAGGCGCCGATCGAGACGCCGGAGCGCGCGGCCTTGGCGCTTTTCGATGCACTCGAAGCGCATCGAAAGGGCGACGCCGAAGAAGCGAACCGGCTCGCCGCCGAGGCCGCGGACGGCTTCCGGCGGTTACGTATGCCGTGGTTCGAGGCGCAAGCCCGCGAGGCGGCGGGGGACCACGACCTCGCCCTGGCGCTCTATCGCCGAACCGGCGCCGCCTACGACGTCGCCCGCCTCGCCGCACCGGCTCCGCAGACGTCGCGAGCGCTGACGTCGCGCGAACGCGAGATCGCGAGCCTCGCTGCCGACGGCCTTTCGAACCTCGAGATCGCGGGCGAACTCTCGATCTCGCACAAGACGGTCGAAAAGCATCTGGGCTCGATCTTCGAGAAGCTGGCCATCGCCTCGCGCGCCCAGCTCGGCGCGCATCTCAAGGATGGTGCAACATCGGCCAGCCCGGCCGGTAGGTAGCCCCGCATGACGAGTGCCGAATTCCTGACGTTTTACGCTCTGGCGTGCGTGCTTGTGCTGGCCCTTGCCGGGTGGTTCGTACGCAACGCCGACGATAGCGCCGCCGCCGGTCGCGAGTCCCTGCCGTCCGACTTCGACCCGCAGGAGATCGCGTTTCTCCGAGGCGGCAAGAACGAGTTGGTGCGTTTCGCCGTCTTTGATCTCACGTATAAGGAACTGCTCCAACTCGGGCCTGCGGAGAAGCGGCGCGACCCTCCGATCCAGCGCACCGAAAAGGCGCCCGGCACGTCCCTGGACCCGATCGAGAGTATCGTCTACGGGTTTTTCGATCAGCCCCAGACGGCGCGAGCGTTGTTTGCCTCGGACACGCCCGAGCAGGTCGAGAAGGCCTTCGCACCACGCGAGGAGCGTCTCAAGGCACGCCGTCTTTTGACCGACGATGCCGTCTTCGCTGCGGCGAAAACCGCGCGGATCGTGGCCTTCCTGACTATCGCCGGCCTCTGCGCGTGGCGCGTGTCCTACGCGCTTTCACTGCATCACCGCAACATCGGCTTCACGCTACTCATCGCGTTATTTGCGAGCCTGGCGTTGCTCTTCGTGACGCGCGTTCCGCGGCTTTCGAAGCGCGGCCGCGCCTACGTGCAAACCCTGCGGGCAGCACTGCCGGCCGCGCCGCCCGCCCTGCCGATGGGCAGCGCGTTCGCCCCGGCGGCCTCGGTGTTCCCCGTCGTCGTGGCAGCGGGCGGCATGGCACTCTTGGCCGGCACGCCATATGCCGGCCTGAGCCAGACGTTTCGCCGCGCGGCCGCGGGCGACTCCGCATCCGGCTGCGGTAGTGGGGGCGGCGGCGACAGCAGCAGCAGTTGCTCGAGCGGGGGTGGTTGCGGCGGCGGAGGCTGCGGCGGTGGAAGCTGAAGGCGCATTCCTCGGCGCGGGGATCAGCCTGCGTCGGCGCCACCTGGCCGATGCGATCGTGCATCCCGAAGCCGTCGACTTCGTCGAGATCGTCGCCGATCATTATTTCGCCGGCGATGCGCGAACGCGAAACGAATTAGGCGCGATTCGCGAACGCTTCACGGTCGTGCCCCACGGCCTCGACCTCTCGCTCGGCAGCGCCGAAGGCATTTCGGACCGGTACGTTCGACGCTTGAAGTCGGTGATCGAGGCGGTCGATGCGCCGTACTGGAGCGAACACGTCGCGTTCACGCATGCGGGCGGACGGCACATCGGCCACCTCGCCCCGCTGCCGATGACCTTCGAAGCACTCGACGTCCTTGCCGCTAACATCGAGCGCGTGCGGAAGAAGATCGACCGACCGCTCATCCTCGAGAACATCGCCTGTTCGTTCGACATCCCATACGGCGACATGGACGAGCCGGCGTTTCTTGCAAACCTGGTCGAGCGCACGAACTGCGGACTGCTCCTCGACGTCGCAAATCTCTATTACAACGCGCTCAACCGCGGACTCGACCCGCATGCCGTCCTCGCAGCGTTCCCGCTCGATGCCGTCGTCCAGTGCCACCTCGCCGGCGGTCACCGAGCCAAGGGCGAGTGGATCGACAGCCACGCCTTCCCCGTGCCCGAAGCCGTATGGCAGTTATTCGAGGAGGTCGTCCGCCGCGCTCCGCGCCTGCGCGCCGCACTCGTCGAACGCGACGAAAACCTACCGCCCTATGCCGAACTTGCCGCTGAGGCAGCCCGCGCGAGAGCGATCATGACGAGCGCCCGAACGATTGCGATGAAACGCGCCTCATGAGCCTGCGCGAAATGCAGTCCGCGCTCGCGGCGGTCTTCACGGAATCGGACGCCCGCGAACGGCTCGCAACGAACGCGAACACATTCGCACGCAAATACGGCCTCGACGCGCGCGATCTGCAACAATTGAACGCGTTATCCAGCGCTGCGATCGCCACGTACGTGGAGACGCTGGTGCGCAAGCGCAGAGGCGAAGCTGCGCGTTACCTGCCCCGGACGCAGCGAGAACTGGGAAGAGGCTTCGTTCAGGCTTTCGACACCTGGGCCAGGTCGACGACGACCCCGCCGGGCCGCCACGCGGCGCTGAAGGACGCAGTTGCGTTCTGTCGCCACGCGCGTCACGACGGAACGCTCTTGCCCAAACAACGCGAGGCCGTTCGGTCTGACTTGCGAGAAGCAATCGCGTTCGTCAGGCGCACCTGGTTCGTCCCGCGCGGCTAGCGACCAACCTCGCCTGCGCACACTAGCCGTAGGTTTCCAATTGAAACCGAAGACGTTCGGCGAGGCCGGACCGGCTGTGACCCGCCAAGCGCTGATACGCTTCGAGTCTCCAAGCATTGCTCGGATCGCCCATGAGGTGCGCGGCATCGTAGGCCGCGCGCAGGTCGGCGGGCAGCGAGTCGTCTTTGAGGATCGTGACGATATCGGGAGACGACGCCGGGAACCGGCTTGCCGGTACGACCGTAAACGTCGCTTTCGTCGAGACGTTCTTCGCGTCGGTCACGGTAACCGAGTAGCTCCCTGGCGTGTAGTCGAGTGGCGCGAGTTTGAAGGTGGGCGTCGCACTGGTCGTCCGCGTAACAGGCTCATGCGCCTCCATGCGCTCGATCGTGACCGAGTACGGAGCCGTTCCGCCGGAACACGACAGCGCGAGCGTGCGCGGCCCCGCGGCGAGCAGTTGATCGTCGTGGGCGAGGATCGGAATCTTGAATGACTTTTCCGGCCGGCGCGACTCGACCGAGACGGTCGACTGCGTTGCGTAATCGGTCTCGGCGTCCTTGAACACGCCGATGAGCGACGCGAACGCGTGAGCGATCGCGACGAACACGGGGTTTGCGGGTTTCGACGCGCTCAGGCAATAGTGGGGCCGTGACGCGGATAAGCTGATTTCGACGCCCTCGTCGATGACGAGCATCGAATCCTTACCGGCATCGCTTGCGGTCGCTGCCTTCAACGTGATGCAGTCTCCGGCGGCTAGTGCGAGACCGTCGGCGGGGGCGAGCGTTTGCGTGCCGCGCGCGATGTGCCAAGCCGAAGCCCGCCCCGAGAATTCTTCGATATACCGGACCACGTCGGTTCGCGCCCCGCCCTCGCCGAGCGCCGCAGTCGAGTCGGTCAGAATCAGCCAAGCGAGTGCCGTTGCGAGATATCCGAAGCGCAACCTATCCTCCCCGATGGCGGCCGGGGGCAAGAGCGAGGCGGCTAGATTTTGTGATGCGCCGCCGCGGACCTTTCCGGGTCAGTCGACCTCGCGAGCGTTGAACTGCCCGCCGTCGCGGCCACGAGCCGCCCGCGCGAACGCGCGCCGGCACGAAGAGGTTGTAGGCCGTGCCCGCATTATTGCGCAGACTCTCTTGAAAATCGTCGTACGTCGAGTGGGGATGGAAACGAAACGGGAACCGCTCACGAATACGAATTGAACCGCTAGGCCGACGCGATCCGCAGTTCCTTCGACACGATCAGGGCGACGGTGCAGAAGTCGGGCACGCACTAAAGCGGATCCGGTAGCCGAGCCGCCGCGCGTCGGACGGCATCAACGCGAGGCCGGACGTCGCTTGTATTTTCGACGCCCAAACCCTATCATCTCAGGGTAATAGCCGCAAGCCGACGGGAGTTCTGCAAGAGAGAATGGCGGATAATTCAAAGCCCGACGAACCTTCGCCGGCGGCCGGGCCGTATTCGGGAAGCGTGACGATCAAAGACAAGGCCGGCGTTGAGGAGGCGGCGCTCCTGTCCGTTCGCGCCATGCAGGAGGCCGCTTCTGCGATCGTCGAGACCGTTGCGGGCCTTTCAAAGGACCAGAATCGGATCCTCGTCCTCTCCCCGCAAGACGTTCCCAACGGCGTGAGGCTCGCCGCCTTTCGTTTCGAGCTATCGGTTCTCAGCGATAGGCTCGAAAGCGCGTCGAATCTCGTGCCGGCAAGCGTGTCTCCAACGGCGGTGACGACGAAGGCCGTCGAAGGAGCGATAGCGTCACGCTTAGGCGACTTGACGCCGAAGCTCGTTTCGACACAACTCGGCGCGCTCAACGAACTACTCGGATACTTCAAGAGCAACTACACCGTCGGTTCGATCGAGACGACGATCGAGGATAGTCTTTTGGTCAAGACGGTCGTCGGCGCGCTGCTTCGCAAAGGGCGGCGCGCCTTGCTTCCTGGCTTACTGCATCGCGCGGGCGACGCCGCAGCCTCGCTCCAGGATGAAATAGGCCCGCTCTTCGCGCTTCGCGACGCGGCTTCACAACGCGCAATTTCTCTGAGCGCGGGTACCGATGCCATCTCAAAGGCCGAAGTGCAAGCGATCACCGCCGCAGTCACCGCGTTTGATACATACGTGACCAGTCTTTCGACCGCGGGGCAAAACGGCGCATCGCCGCTCGCCGGGATCATCGACGACCTCACATTCGAGAAGGCGTCGGGGGCGGCCGATCTCGTACTCCTGGTGCACGTCGAAAACTGCGGCGGCAGCTTTTACGACAAGACGGGGCTCTTCGCCGGGATTTTCAGCATGCCGCTCTATTTTGCGGGTGGCACCACCATCTCGTACGCCGTTACCAGCGGCAGCGAGGGCGAACTTCTGGCCGCGGGAGCGGTGCCGACATATGGGGGCTTCGTCAAGGCCGACAAATTGCGCGAAGCGCTCAAAGGCCCGATTCCCGAGGATCCACCGCTCTTTCAACGCCTCTGGTAAGGGCAAAGGGCGTTACATCAGGGGTGAGACCATGGCGCTTTTCGTCGTCATTCGGACGCGGGGTCCCGCTTGGGACTGGTCGGTGCCGATGCGCCGGCAAGTCGATCGGGAGCCGCACGCGGCACGTTCTCGAGGTCGAGGCACGCGTTAACGCCGATCTTTGGACGCCCCACCTGCTCAGTACTCTCAGCATCGATCCTTGGATCGTGCCGATCGCCTCGCTCCGTTTACGCTAAGTACGCGTTGAGAACGATCGTCGAACCCCACAGGCCGTCGGGATGCGAGGCCGCGACGTTCCCGAGAGCCCGGACGATCTCGGGCGTCGTCACGTCCTCTGCTTGGTCGCCGTGAAACACCAGGATGATCCCGGCGTGCCGCGGCGTCTCGTCAGCAAGTACGACGAAATCGCTCGTGTTATAGGTCAAGATGGCCCGGTCGTCTTGGAGCGCGAACGCCAAGAGTTCCATGTCGTCGGCTCCGCCGCCGAGCGCATCGAGAGAAAGAAGTGTGTCGTGACCCGATGCGGCTAGGGAATCTCGCAGGAGGCGGCCACCGACACATTCATCAAGCAGTAGCCGCACGTCTCGGCGCTACTGCGGCGCCGGCGTCACGCGCGTGTTCGGCTTGAATGAGCGCGGCGAATTGCGCGCCATATTCGACCGCGGCATCCACGGCCGCGATCGGCAACTCGAATTGGTTTGCGGTTTCTTCGGCTGTCCAGCCCTCCGCGTTCATCCGCGCGAGCAACTGGCCCACCGTGAGCCGGCGGCCTTTGAAGCAGAGTTGCCGACGCCAGCGATGCGGTCGCTGTACTAAGTACTCGCTTGCCCGATCGACTCGCAACGAACCTGTCAGGTCCGGCAAGGCGTCGGGGCGTTCGTCGCCGGCAGGAGCCAGCACGAGCTTTTCCCCGCTGCGGATCCGTTCGATCACGCCGTCGGGAATCTCGATATCGCGAGCGTCGAGTGGATCGTGCTCGCCCGGCAGCGCAAGCTTAAGGCGGGTTCGCGAATTCGGGACCATGAATCAGTTTTCTCCAGAGGCGTCGATTCGCAAACGTCTTAGGCGAGTAGCTGGATGTTTCATCGTCGCGCCAACTGGTGCAAAAGGCACGGTCCCCATGTACTTCATTCGCATTCGCTTGGGCATCCGCGCCTAGGCGTCTAGAATTGTATCACTAGGAGTGCGGGCTCTACACCGCCCGGAGGCCGTCCATGATCAAACCCCAGACGTCGTCGTAGAGTGCGTCGAGCCCGGGATCTCGCCATTCACCGGCATGGGCGGGATGATGAAAGCGGAAGGTCGCCACGAGCACGGCGCGCGCCGTAGAATCAGGATCGACCGATCGGAAAGTCCCGTCGTCGATGCCTTCGCGAATGATCGCGGCCGCTAGCGCCACGGTCTCGTCGACGTGTACGCTCACGATCGATTGCGCTTCTGCCGCGAGAATGCGATACGCGGCGAAGAGTTCCGGATCGTCGGAGGCCCGTCTTCGCTTGATCGCGATCAGGGCATCGAACAAGCGCCGCAATCGCTCAGGCGCGGGGGCCGGCTCGGCGGCGATGAGGCGGAGCGGAGGCATGATCGCCTCCGCCCAGCGCTCGACCACGAGATCGCGCAGCTCGGCCTTGGTGGCCACGTGCCGGTACACGGCCGCATGGCTCACGCCGAGCGCGCGCGCCACGTCTACGACGGTGGCCTTTGCCGGACCGAAGCGGCGGATGACCTCCTCGGCCGCCGCCACGATCCGTTCGCGCGTCAGGGGTGTGTCAGTGGGCGACATGCGCCGTCGCGGCGATTCCGTCCAACTCCGCGACGACGTTCGCGCACAGCGTCAATTCGGCAGCAGCAAGGTTCTCGCGAAGGTGCGCGCGCGACGACGTGCCCGGGATGAGCAGAATGTTGGGCGAGCGGTGCAGAAGCCACGCGAGCGCAACTTGCATGGGCGTTACGCCGAGCTTCGCTGCGACGGACGACAGCGTCGACGATTGCAGCGGCGTGAACCCGCCTAGCGGGAAGAAGGGCACGTACGCGATGCCGTGGCGTGCCAAGTCGTCGACCAGCGCATCGTCGGCGCGGTTGGCCAAGTTGTAGTGGTTTTGCACGCACACGATCGGCGTGATCGTCTTTGCTTCGACGATCTGCGCGTGCGTCGCGTTGCTGACGCCGATGTGGCGAATGAGGCCCTCGGCCTTGAGATCGGCGAGCGTCGATATCTGCTGGGAGATCGAGCCTTCGGAAGGTCCGTGGCCCGACCCCATCACGCGGTAGTTCACGATATCGAGCGCGTCGAGGCCCAAGTGACGCAGGTTGTCGTGCACGCCGTCGATCAGGTTTTGCGGCGAAGTCCATGGCTGCCACGACCCGTCCTCGGGCCGGCGAGCGCCGAGCTTGGTCACGATCACGAGGCCGGCCGGGTACGGATGGAGTGCCTCACGGATAATCTCGTTGGTGACGTGCGGCCCGTAATAGTCGGACGTGTCGATGTGATTGACGCCGGCCGCAACCGCTTCGCGCAGCACGGCCACGGCCTCGTCGTGGTCCTTCGGCGGCCCGAAAACGCCGGGCCCGGCAAGCTGCATGGCGCCATACCCCATGCGGTTTACGGTCAGCGACGTACCGGGGAACGTGTAAGATCCGCCAAGCGTGGTGGTAGACATGAGGGAAGCTCCTTCGAGAGTTGACCCACCCAGCATAGAGCCGCAGGTTACAAATGTCAATAGTTGAAACTTATGTGCGCGTCTAGCAGTGCGTGGAGGCTCGACGCCCACGCGTTGTGCGTGTTACCCGCATCTGCGTGAAGCAGAAGGGCAAATCAAGAGCCCGCGCTACTTCGGACCCCCGTTGAGTTACTGCCGCGCCTTCGGTTTGGATTGGAGCGAAATCGCGCTCCAATCCAAATCGCCGTCGCCTGCGGCGATCGCCGCATCGAACGTGGCTGCCAGCGCGTTGCCGAGCGGCAGATGCGCATTGCCCGATTTCGCAGCGCTCTGCGCGAGACCGACATCCTTGCGCCCCAATTTGAGCTGAAAGCCCGCCGGCTCGAAGCGCTTCTCGAGAATTTGCGCGCCGTAATTCTTGTAGACCGGTGCGGCGAAGAGCGTATTGGTCACGAGATCGTAGAGCAGATGTGGATCGAGACCGTTGCCCTCGGCGATGGCGAACGCTTCGCCCATCGCTCCGATCGCGCTCGCGATGAGAAAATTCGCGCCGACCTTCGCCACGTTTGCCTGCACGGGATCGTTTCCGACGCGCCAAGTCTTCTGGCCGATCGCATCGAGGAGGGGCTGCACGCGGTCGAGCGTTGCCGCGTCGCCCGCGGCGATGACGTTCAGTTTTCCGGCGGCCGCAACGTCGGGACGTCCGAGCACCGGCGCTGCCACGTAACCGACGCCGGCCTCGGCACAAGCGCTCGTAAGCTCGCGGGCGAGTTCGATCGAGATCGTGCCGCAATTNNACTCCGCGTCGCTTCGTCGTTTGCGAGCATTGCAAACACCACGTCGCACGAGGCGAGGTCGACCGGGGCTTTGGCAACCGAAGCCCCGGCCTCAGCAAGCGCCTTTGCCTTACCGGCGCTGCGATTCCACACGGTCAAGCCGTTGCCGTCGTTGAGGATGTTCGCGGCCATCGCGCTGCCCATCGATCCGAGACCCAAGAATCCGACGTTCATGCCGATCTTTCTACCAGGGCATCGAGGAAAAGGCCTAGGCGAGCACGGACCGGTCGCGTGAACCGCTGTATCGGTGAATTTCGGGCATAGCGGTTCACAAGTCAACGCGCTAGAGAAACACGCTGAGGCCCGGCCCGGCGGCCGAGCCCCACGTGCTTTTGAAGGACGACCGCTCAGAGCGTCAGTTTGTAGACGATGCCGGCGCCTTCGCTTCCGCCACGGCTCGCGGTGCCGTAGAGCGCGCCGGTCGCATCTTGAATCAAACCTCCGAGCGGGTAGCCGCCGCCGAACTGGTTCTCGAAGCTCTCCAGGACGGTCTCCTTGTAGTTTTTCTTGCCGGTGGGCGACAGTTCGAAGATGATGCCCACGTTGTCTATGCCTCCGCTAGGCGTCGTTCCATAAATGTTCCCGCTTTGGTCGAGCAGCAAGCTCGACTGGGGGTAATAACCGTTCTTCCTGCTGGTCGTGAAGCTGTAGAGGACGCTCTCCTTATACCCGCCGCCCGACGGCGTAAGCTTGAACACGCCGCCGCGGTATTTCGCGCCGCCGTCGTATCCCGAGCCGTAGAGGTTACCCGACGCGTCGGCGACGATCGCCGAATACGGGTTGCCCAAGTCTTTCTTGGGTCCGTTGAAGCTGTAAAGCAATCTCTCCGTATAGCTGCCCGAACCCGCCGGCGTGAGTTGGAAGATCGCGCCGTCGTTGTTCTTGCCGCCGCTCGACGCAGAACCGATGAGCGCGCCGCTCGAAGTCAGGAGTAGGCCCGCTTGCGGCGAGGCGCCGTCCGGGTAACTTTGGAAGAAATAAATCTGGCTATAGGTGTATGCCGATCCCGAGTTCGCCAGTTCGTAGACCGTACCGGCCGTGTCGAGACCGCCGCTCATCGTGGTACCGTAGAGATCGCCGGCCGAGTCGATCGCGAGCGTTCCCGACGGGTATTCACCGTCGTTATTACCTTGGAAGGTGTGCAGGATGCTCTCCGTATATCCCGAGGGCCCGGGCGTGAGCTTGAATACTGCGCCCAGGTCGTTGGCCGCGCCGTCGAGCGTCACACCGTAGAGCGCGCCGCTCGAATCGACGATCACACCCTGGGGGTCACCGCCGTCGGTGTAGTACGAGAACGACCACAGGACGCTCTCCGTATACGTGCCGCTGCCCGCCGGCGTCAATTTGAACACGGACCCGTTTCCGTTGATGCCGCCGTATTCCGTCGTGCCGTAGAAGTTGCCGGCCGCATCTTCGACGAGTGTCGAGTCCGGGTATTGCCCGTCGGGATTTCCGGTGAAGCTGTAAAGCACCGTTTCCGTCGGCTTTACCGTCTGTGGCGAGGCCTTGGAGAAAGGGCCCGCCGTGGACGAGCGGACCGAGGAACTTTGCAGGCCCGCGCCTGCGGAGGGGGTCGGGACCGAACCCGTGCCGCTGCATCCGCCCAGCACGAGTGCGACCGCGGGCACGAGCGCTCGCCGTGCCAAGGTAGTCGTTGTCATAGGATCGCTCCTGAACGAGGTTGGTGAAGGAATACCTCAATTCAAGCAGCGAGGGTAAACCGGCGGTTACTGACGCTCGAAGAATCTGCAACGTCGATCGCGATATCCGAACGGAAGCCGCCTTCAGGGAATTGCCGAGATTAAGCCGTTCGGCGCTGCTCGGGGCTCATCGGCACGAACTCGACGTTGCTCACCGTCACCCGGTTACGCCCCGCATCCTTGGCTTCGTAAAGCGCCTGATCGGCCAGGTCGAAGATGCTCTGCGCATCGCCCGCGCCCCGCGACGAAAAGGCGACGCCGAGCGACACGGTGACCACGCCGGCGACGTTGTCGGGGTGCGGGATGCCGAGCGCTTCGATGCCGCTGCGAATTTCTTCCGCCACGATCTGTGCGCCGGCGAGCGGCGTCGCGGGCAGGATGACGACGAATTCCTCGCCTCCGTAGCGCGCCGCCAGATCCTCGCTGCGTGCGGCGGCCGCGCTGAGCACGGTCGCGATGCGGCGCAGGCAGACATCGCCCGCGGCGTGGCCGAAACGATCGTTGTACTGTTTGAAGTGATCGACGTCGATCACGATCACCGCCAAATTGCTCTGTCGTCGCCGCGCGCTCGAAAATGCGCGCTCGACGTATTCGTCAAAGGCTCGCCGGTTGCGTAGGCCGGTCAGCACGTCGATCGCCGATAGCTTGATCGACCGCGCGAACAGCGCGACGATCTCGCCCAGGAGGATCGCCAGCACGACGTTTGCGGCGAGCAGCGTCTCGATCTTTCCCAGGTACCAGGTGGTCGTGTAGCGCCCGGGCGAGTAGGAATTGAGAAACGAGTCGAGTGCGCCGACCGAAAGCGCGACCACCAGCCAAACGTGCAGCGGCCGTAAGGGCCGGGCGATGATCAGAATTGCGGTGATGCCGGTGAGGCTGCACAGAATCAGCGTCGGCGCGATGCCCCCGACGAAGAGCGACGTGAAGTGCCCGTCGACCACGAGGAGCGGCAAGCGATCTGCTGCGATCTCGACGAGAGCCGTGACGCCTGCCGACAGCCCGAGGCTTCCGCCGAGCAAGGCCAGGAGCGCGCGGATGCGATGCCGCGGCGCAACGCGGCGCCGCACCTGCGGGTCGAGAATTGTCGCGCCGGCCAACGCGAGCGGGAAGACGACGTGCCACGCCGACCAGATATATGCCGATATCTGCGTGCTGCCGGGGGAACTTGCGGCATGAAAGACGCCGGGGAATTCGGCGAGGTACGGAATCGACAGCGCACCGGTCACGATGTACGCGCTCGCCACGAGCGCGAGATACAGACTGCCGTCGATGCAGAAGAGGGCGAGCAGCAAGAAAGCCGTCAGGGCGTCGGCCCCCGTCCAGAGCGTTGCCGCCATGGGCACGAAAGGTGCGAGCACGTAGCCGTTGCCTGGTCCGAGGCGCACCACGAGCGCCGTAGCGACGCTCGCAATTGCGAAGACGGACGCGGCGGCGCCCCGCTCCCGTGCTGTGGCGGGACCTCCCCAGAGGCTGGTCGGATTCGAGGTTCGTTCTTGCTGCATCATCCGTGATAGCGCCGGCCATGGTTCGTTGCTGAGAGCCGTTCTTTACTAAATCGGCTGAGACACCAAACCGGACGTACGAAAAATCCGGAACGCCTTTAAGAGTGACCCTAGGCACATGAAGCACCTGGCCCCGGGCCCCGGGAAACGCTCGCTACGAAATGCGGCGCAACGGCCGGGGTGGCGCTCCCGGCATGAGGCCCGCCGTCACGTGCAGCGGGTCGTATGAACTTACCGTGACGACGTCGGCGTCGTCGCCGCTACGCCGTGCCGCGCGGAGCGCGTCGATGGCATCGGGCAAGGCGAATTGTTCGCCCGCGTAGCCCGCCACGAAGCGGCCGCCGCGAATCTCACCCCGCGCTTCGAGGCGCCGCAGGACGGCGAGCACCTCGCGCCACGGGGGCGTCAACGTCTCGCGCGCGATCACGTCGCGAAACNNCCACGCCCCAACGCGCCAAGAGCCGTCGCGTAAAGCCTTCCGCGTCCACCTGAGCAGCGTCGCCGCGCAGGCGCGTCCACCGGCCGCCCGATGAGCGCGGCCGCGCGCGTACGCCTTTTTCGCCGAGGCGCCGCTTGCTTTCGCTGAGCGCGCGAAGCGCATCGAAGCCGTCGGCCGTGACGAGGCCCGCCGCCACGAGTTGCCAGAGGGCTTCCTCGATCTCCGACGGCAAACGCTTCGTCCCGCGGACGATGTCGGCGAAGAAGGGCGCACCGAGCCGTTCGATTTCCGCGAGCACCTCGCGNNGAATTCTCGCGCGCGAACAGTGCGATCGGCGCGAGCTTCGTCGGCCGAATGCGCTTGACGCGCTCGCCCTCGGCTCGCGGCGCGAGCGCGGGATGCGCCGACAGGCGTCCCCACATCACGTCGCCCGCGTAACAGAGTTGGTCCAAGAAGCCGCGTTGATAGCCCGCGACGCGCGCGGGCAGTACGGTCGTCTCCCACGCCGCGGCGGGTATTTCCAGACCCTCGAGCTGCCGGATGACATGCAGCGTGCCCTCGATCCCGTGCAGTCGCGAGGCCGGGGCCACGTGCTGCCAGCGGAAGAGGAAGCGCACGTAGTCGGCCGTGCTGACGGGCTCGATCTCGCGTCGCAGCGTGCCGAGCGTGAGCCGGTGAATGCGGGAGAGCACGCGCCGGTTGCACCACTCGTCGCCCGCGCCGGTGAAGCGTCCGCGGATCACCTGGCCTTCGGTTTCGAGCCTAATCAGCGCGCGTTCGATCGCGCTTTCGTCGAGCGCGAGCGAGGCCGACAATCCCGCGACCGTCACCGGACCGCTCGATTCGAGATGTCCGCGCACGATCTCGGCAACGGCTTCGTCACGTTCTTCGGGCACCCGCAAGCTCGTCGTCAACGGCTCCATGGCGGGCGTCGCGGACGCGCCGGGATATGCGACGAGTGCGAGGCCGAGCCGCTCCGCGGCCGTCCACAACGGCACGGCGTCGGCGCCGACGTGCAACGTCGTCACCCGGCGCGCCGCCGTCAGTTCGTCGAACCAGCCTTGCCACGCCGGCTGCGGCTGCACGACGACCAGCGTGAGCAGCGCGTCGTGCAGTTCGTCGGCATCGCGCACGAGCGGCCACGACGACTCCGCCACCTCGGCGATTGCCGCAGGATCGAGCAGGCTCGTTGCGTCGGCGTCGAGGCGCGACGTCTGACGCAGCGTCACCGCGCGCGTGCGCCGCTCTTCGAGCGGTGCATCGTCGAGATAGGCATACGGATTGGCGTTGAGGATTTCGTGACAGAAGGCCGACGGCTCCGGCGTGTCGACCGCAACGGTGCGGATCTCGCCCGCTTCGACGCGACGGAGAATCGCGAG
>PLFC01000138.1:49762-50518 GCA_003136655.1 Vulcanimicrobiota bacterium | reverse complement strand
TGGCGTTGTAGCTCAGTTGGTTAGAGCGCCGCCCTGTCACGGCGGAGGTCGAGGGTTCGAGCCCCTTCAACGTCGCCACTTTCTCCGATGCGCCGGATCTGCTTGCGGATCCGGCGCATCGCTTCGTACGGGGTAACACTGAACGCGTGGACGCGATCGAGGCGCTGCGGGGGCGTCGGAGCATCGGGAAGCTGGACGGCGACGTGCCCGAGGCAGAGTTGCGCGAGCTGATCGAGCTAGCCACATGGGCGCCGAATCACAAGCTCACCGAACCCTGGCGCTTTACCGTCCTCCGGGGATCGGCACGCGAACGCTTCGGCACGCTCTGGGCGGAAATCGTCGCCGCCGAGACTGAGTTGACCGGCGGGCAACGTGATGAACTGATGCGCCGCACGGCGTTCAAGCCGCTTCGTGCCCCGGTGATTGTGGCCGTCAGCGTCCGGACCGACCAGAACGCGGTGCGTGCGGTTGAGGACTTCGCCGCTGCCTCGGCGGCGGTGCAGAACATGCTGATCGCCGCGCATGCTCTAGGGTTGGGCGCCATCTGGCGGACGGGCGACGTTGCCTACCGGGACGAGGTCAAGGCCTTCCTCGGACTCGATCCGGCAGACCGCATCGTCGGGTTCGTCTACCTCGGCCGGCCTGCGATGACCGCGCCTCCGGCCCGCCCACGGGCCGTTGAGGAAGTGACCAAAGTTCTCGACTCCTAGCCGCCCCGAGGGCAGGAGGCCTTCGCCTCGCCCGCATACCAAGTTT
>PLFC01000138.1:0-49663 GCA_003136655.1 Vulcanimicrobiota bacterium | reverse complement strand
GGCGTATCAGATTTGACGTTACGCATAAGCCGGCAGAGGAAGCGGGAGACACCAGTTACCACCGGCGAACAGGTTCCGGTCACAGTCCTAGTTTGCGGGAGGCCGTCGTGCTCTGTTTGCGTCGACTACTTGCGCCGGCATTCGTGCTCGCGGCTACGAGCGTCTCGCTCTTCGGGTGCTCCGGTGCCGGGCCGACATCGGTGCCGCCGCCCGTTCTGCAGCAGAACCTCGCCGCGGGACGCGCGAGCGCGAGCCCATCTCCCGGGCTGATCTTCGCGGCGGATGCGGGAAAGCCGGGGCGCGAGCCGGGCGCGGTGTACGCGTACGCGAACACCGGCAAAGGCCAGAGCCCGAAGTGGTCCTTGAGCGGCTTGCCGATCGACCACCCGGATGGACTCTGGGTCGACGGATCCGGAAACTTGTACGTGGCCGACGAGTCCGGTTACGTCTTCGAATACAACGCACCCACCGAGTCCAAGGCTCCCGGCAAACCCAACTTCACCTACGACGATCCGGGCTATCTGCCGAATCATGTCGCGAAGTGTGGAAAGTATCTCTACGCGTCGGATGAAATGTCGATCCCGAAGGGAACCGCCGCGATAACCGTCTGGACGATCGGTCAAGCAAAGCCCATTGCGGTTGTCACCGGGAACTACGCGACGGAAGAGGCCCTGGGCTATGGCATAAGCTGCGACGCCGCGGGCAACGTCTTCTTTGCCTATAACACGCAATCCAACGATTCGGCAGGATTCGTGGACGAGTATGCTCCCGGCGCGACGGGTACGCCGACGACGTTGTGTTTGACGGGAACCTTTTTGCAGGGACTCACCTTCAACGCATCCTACGAGAGCTTCGTTACGTTTGATACGTACAACGGCGAATACAACGGGCCGGCGTTTGAGTTTTACAAGCCCTCGAAGTGTGCGCCGATCCGGGCCATCGGTGCCATCGACTGGATATTCTCGCCTCACGGTTTCGCGTACGAAGCGGGCGACACGGCGCTCTGGGATGCGGATAGCGGAAGCGTTGCGACGAGCGGAGCCCTCCACCGCTTCGATCCCAAAACCGGCGAGCTGCTCAATACGATCGCGAGTGCGGGCACCGGCAAGAAGTTCATCGACCTGTCGGACGTCGCGGTAAGCCCGGCGGATCATCGGTAGGAGATTTCCTGTGCGCCGTTTCCCGTTTGTCGCCATGCTTTCCGTCGTCGTCGCGGGCGCGGCAGTTCCGTCGGGCGTTCGCGCTGCCGACTCGGGTCAGGCAGTGGTCCGGGCCACGTACGAGACGTATCTCAAGAGCTTCTTCTCGAAGAAGTCGATCGGCGCGTACAAGCCGTATTTCGATAGCGGGCTCTATGCCCTCGCGGCATACTGGGCGCAGCTCCCCAATCTGCCGGGTAAGCGTGGCTACGCGTGCACGTTCGACTCCGACCCCCTCGCCAACGCTCAAAACGGGCGAGCGGTGGAACCGATCACCGTCGGCACGCCGACCGCCGGCCGTGGCGGCAGCAGCTATCCCGTGACGCTTACGCTCCAATTCACGAAAGGCACGCTGCCTTCGCACGTTCTCGTCACCGTAGTCAAAGAAAACGGGAGAGAGCGCGTGTCCGACATCATCCCCATCATCGATGGGAAGTCGTATCCCGGCGACTCCCTGCGCGCAACTCTAACGAAAATCCGCAACGACGCAAGCTGTCATTGAAGCCCGGCCGATGCCGGCGAACGTGTGCTACGCGTCGGCGACGTGCAGCACGAGTTTCCCGACGTTGGCGCCTTTGAAGAGCATGAGTAACGCCTCGGGGAACGCGGCTACGCCGCCGGAGACGATGTGTTCGCGCGACTGGAGCTTGCCTTCGGCCATCCAGGCAAGCAAGAACGGCACGGCATCCGCGTAGCGGTCCTTGTAATCGAAGACCAGCATGCCTTGCATCGAAGCCCGGTTTACCAAGAGCGAGAGATAGTTGGCCGGCCCCTTTATGGCCGTGGTCGCGTTATACTGAGATATCGCGCCGCAAATCACCACGCGGGCGTGGAGCGCCAGTCGCGCGAGCGCGGCGTCGAGCGTCTCGCCGCCGACATTATCGAAGTAGACATTGATGCCGTCGGGACAGTGCTCGCGCAGCGCCGGGCCCAACTTCTCCGACTTATAATCGATCGCCGCGTCAAAGCCGAGCTCTGCGGTAATCAAGCGGCATTTCTCGGGACCGCCCGCGATTCCGACAACGCGGCAACCGAGGATCTTCGCGATCTGCCCGGCGGTCATGCCTACCGCACCGGCCGCCCCCGAGATGACGACGGTTTCGCCCGCCTTGGGCCTGGCTACGTCGAGCAGTCCGAAGTACGCGGTCATGCCTGGGCCACCCAAGACGTTGAGGTAGGCCGGCAGCGGTGCGGCGTGCGGGTCGACCCTGACGAGCGACGTCGCCTTCACCGTGGCGTACTCTTGCACGTCGAGCCATCCCGAAACGTAGTCGCCGCGCACGAGCGAAGGGTCGGCGCTCGCGAGCACGATGCCCACGCCGCCCGCGCGCATCGTGTCGCCGAGCCTCACCGGCGCGATATATGAGCGTGCGTCGCTCATCCAGCCGCGCATCGCCGGATCGAGCGAGAGATAAAGCACCTTCACGAGGACGAAGCCTGCTTCGGGCTCGCGAGCCGCCGACTCGACGGGCTTCCAATCCGACGGCTTGGGGAGGCCGGCGGGCCGTGCCGCAAGCGTGATCTGATGATTGATCGGCGACTCCATGGGCCGGCTTTCGGTGACGATCGGGGCAATGACTCTCGCGAGCCACGCTCCGTTTCGAGCGACCGCGAAAGGCGAACCGGCCCCGTCGTCGCGTTGAAATCACATATACGCGGTTATAGAATCAGTTTCGAGCGCAAAAACATCTCGAACGGGATCGCCCGGCGGAAACTACGCCCGGCAGAGGGTCCGTCGCAAACCGTGAGTAGGGGAATAGAAACTACGACGATACTTTCGTATTATGGGAGTTCCCGAAAAGGCGTCGAACCCGACGGCATCGCCCTGAAGGAGGGACGTCCGCAATGCGCTCTATTTCAGCACTAGCGCTGGCTATCGCCGTCGTGCCGACGGCTGCAGGTGCTCAGCAGGCTCAGGTATCCGCGAACGATCTGGTGCAAGCTCGTTCCAGCGGTGCGTGGCTGAGTTACGGCCACGACTACACGAACCAACGCTTCTCGCCGCTGTCGCAAATCTCGCCGTCGAACGTGTCGCATCTCGTTCCGGCATTCGTCTTTCAGACCGGCGTCGTCGCCGCGTTCGAAACGACGCCGATCGTCGCGGGCGGAAACATGTATGTGACAACTGCCTACGACCACGTCATGGCGCTCGATGCCAAGACCGGCGACGAGCACTGGGCGTATCAGCAGAAGCTCAACAAGACGATCTTTTGCTGCGGCCCGGTCAACCGCGGCGTGGCCATCGCCGACGGCGCGCTCTTCCTGGGCACGCTCGACGGAAAGCTGGTCGCGCTGGATCAGGCCACCGGCAACGTGAAGTGGTCGGTCCAGGTCGGCGACAACAACGCCGGCTACAGCCTCACGATGGCGCCGATCGTCTACAAAGATCTCGTGATCGTCGGCGGCGCGGGCGGCGAGTACGGCGTGCGCGGCTCGGTGACGGCCTACCATCGCAGCGACGGCTCTCAGGCTTGGCGCTACTACTCGGTGAATCCGGAGACGTGGGCCGGCGACTGGTCGAAGACGACGCCCGACGGCGTCGACCTGCACCGCGACATCGCCGCCGAAAAGGCGGCCTGGCCGAAGTACAAGGATGCGTGGAAGACGGGCGGCGGCGCGACCTGGATGACGCCCTCGATCGATCCCGCGATGGATGCGATCTTCATTACGACCGGTAATCCCTCGCCCGATCTCTTGGGCGCGGTGCGTCCCGGCGACAATCTCTGCACCGACTGCCTGGTCGCGATCAACGCCACGACCGGTAAGGAAATCTGGCACTATCAGGAGATCCCTCACGACGTGTGGGACCTCGATGCGGTGTCCCCGGTCTTGCTCTTCGACACGGTCGATGCTTCGGGGAAGACGGTCGAGGCCGCGGGCGAAGCGGGCAAGACCGGCTGGTTCTACGTGCTCAATCGTCACACGGGCAAGTTGATTCGCAAATCGAAGCCCTTCGTGCCGCAAGAGAATATGTTCGCCCAGCCGACGGCGGCGGGCACGCGCATGCTCCCCGGTGCCAACGGTGGTGCTGAATGGTCGCCGTCGTCGTTCGATCCCGGCCTGCACTACGCGTTCGTCAACGGTCTGCATCAGCCGATGCTCTACTCGACCAAGCCGCAAGAACTCGAGTCCGGTGCGCTCTGGCTGGGCAGCGCCTTCCAAGGCATCGCAACCGAGAAGCAGTACGGCCTCTTCTCCGCGATCGACGTCAACACGGGCGAGATCGCTTGGCAGCACAAGACCGATCAACCGCTGATCGGCGGTTCGCTTTCGACTGCGGGCGGCCTCACGTTCGTCGGCGAAGGCAACGGCTACTTCGATGCGTTCGATTCGAAGTCGGGCGCGCTGCTCTGGCACTTCCAGACCGGTGCGGGCGTGAATGCCGCGCCGATCGCCTACGACATCGGCGGCACGGAGTACGTTGCGGTCGCTTCCGGCGGCAGCTTCCAACTCAACTACCCATACGGAGATGCCGTTTATGTCTTCAAGCTCGCGCAGTAGCAGCGTCCGCGCCGCTCTCGCAATCGCGTTCGCCGGTGCCCTCGCGGCACCGGCGGCCGCGGATATGGCAATGCCCCCGTCGTTCATGACGGTCGACGCGCCCACCAAGACCGTGCATTTCGATATTCAGATGGCGTCCAACGGCAACAACGGCACGCTCAACTTCAACGGCTACGCCCACGGCGGCATGACGCTGACGGTTCCGCTCGGGTGGAAGGTGAAGATGAAGGTCACCAACGCAGGCCAAGGCGCCATCCCGCACAGTCTCGAGATCATCGCCCAGGCCGAGGCGATTCCCGCACAGGGCATCGAGCCGCCGGCCTTCGATGGCGCGGAGACGATCAATCTGCTCAACGGTCTCGGCGTGGGCAAGAGCGACGAGGTCGACTTCACCGCCTCTACGGCCGGGAAGTACTGGATCTTTTGCGGCGTGCCCGACCACGGTATCGGCGGCATGTGGGATTATTTGGTCGTGTCCTCGAGCGCGACCGCACCGACGGTGACGTACGCGAAAACGTAACGTCGCGGCACTCGTCGCGGCCTTCGCGTTCTGCGCAACGCCGGCGGTAGCCGCAGCGCCGCACGCCTACGGCGTCGACGACTGGCAGACCCTCCGCGCGGCCTCACCCGTCGCGGTCGCGCCCGACGGCAGCACGATTCTCTACTCGGTCGCGTTCGGGCAAAAGAAAGGCCCGACCACGACCGAGTGGTTCGCTCTTCACCCCGACGGCAGCGCGCGCGTCAAACTCGCGTTGCCCAAAGACTTTCATCCGCTGGGCTTCGTCTCGAGCGCACGCGAACTATACGGAACGCAGAGCAACAAAGGCGTCGATCAACTCGCGCGCTGGACGATCGGCGCGAAGGCCGCGCGCAGCCTGACGCACCTGCCCGCGGGCATCGCGGGCGCACAGCTTTCGCCCGACGGCGCCCGCTTCGCGATCCTCGCCGACCCGCAGGCGCCCGATCCGCTCGCCAAAGTCCGAACGGTCGCGGAGAACGGCCGCTCGTCGCTGTACGTGGTCGGTGCCGACGGCACGCACGGCGCGTGGTGGTGCGCCGGTCGGGACCAGACGGCCGGCGCCGCGTGGGCGCGCGACTCCGCGCGTGTAGCGCTCTTGCAACAGACGCCCAAGCTCGGCCACCATGGCGTCTCGGCTGAAATCGTCGTCTGCTCCGCCGGCACAACCCGGCACGTTGCCTCGATCCCGACCGCAGCCGCCGGCATCGCTTGGGCCGACGGCGACGCAAATCTCGCGTTTCTATCGACCACCACCGACGTGCTCACGCCCGACCATCTCTGGACCGTTCCGGCAGCGGGCGGCTCGCCGGTGGACCGCACGCCGGACATCGCCTTCTCCGTGCTCGGTCTGCGCGGCGACGCACGCGGCCGCGTGTGGACGAGCGTTGCGGCGGGCGTGCAGACCAACATCGTCGAGTTTGCCGGCGGTAAACTCGGCCGCGCGTTTTCGAACGGCAACACGGTCGGCTTACCGGTGGCACCCGAAACGGCGGCCGCACCCGACGTACAGGCCTTTCCCGTCTCGACCAGCACGCACGCGGCCGAGGTGGCCGTCGCGAGCGGCGACGCATTGCGCACGATAACCCACGAAAGCGACGCTCAACTCGCCGGCATCAAACTGGGCAAGGTGCTCCGCCATAGTTGGACCAGCGCCGACGGAACGAAACTCGAAGCGATCGTGACCTTTCCACCCGACTGGGACGGCAAACCCGGGAAGTTTCTCGTGTTGCCGCACGGCGGTCCGGAGGCGAACGACCGGCTCGTGCTCGATGGGTTCGCGCGCATCCCGGCGAGCCACGGTTTCGTCGTCATGCAGCCGGAGTATCGCGGTTCGACGGGATACGGCAGCGCGCACTTGCAGGCGATCTACCAGCGCTTCGGCGACACCGCGTATCGCGACGTCGACGCGGCCACGACCGAAGCCGTTGCGCAAGGTTGGGCCGATCCGAAACGTTTGGCCATCTTCGGCTGGAGCGCGGGCGGCTTCATGACCGCGTGGACCGTCACGCAGACCACGCGCTACAAGGCTGCGATCGAAGGCGCAGGCATCACCGAGTGGCTCAGTTTCATCATGACCTCCGACGTGCAGCAGACCGATTACGACGCGCGCGAACTGAGCGACGGCGCCGAACCGTTCCTCAAATACTCGGCCGTGATGTTTTCGAAGAACGTGACGACGCCGCTCCTGATCTTGCACGGCGGCGACGACGTTCGCGTGCCCACGTATCAGGGCCGCGAACTCTTTGTGCTGCTCGCGGAAGAGGGCAAGACGGTGCGCATGGTGACCTATCCGGGCTCGCCGCATTTCCCCCGGCTCTGGGAGCAGCGCCACAACGTGTTCGACGAGATCCTGGCCTGGCTCGACCGCTACGACCCGTGAGCGGTGGTCGCGGGCGGCGTGCGTCGTGGTGCCGAATACTGACCCGATGATCATCGATGAGCCCGTCACGGAGGGCTTTGCGGCCCTCGATCTCGACAAACGTCTGATCGACGCGCTCGTCGCCCTGGGCTACGAAGAGCCGACCGCGATTCAGCGCGAGGCGATTCCGCCGCTGTTGGCCGGACGCGACGTGCTCGGGCAAGCCGCGACGGGAACGGGCAAGACCGCGGCGTTCGCGTTGCCGCTGCTGCATCGTCTGGGCCAAACGCAGGCGACCGAGCGCGCGGTGCGCGGCCTGATCTTGGTGCCCACGCGCGAACTCGCAATGCAGGTTGCCGAAGCCGTGCACCGCTACGGACGCGGCCTCGACATGCAGGTGCTGCCGATCTACGGCGGCCAGTCGATCGACCGGCAACTGCGTGCGCTCAAACGCGGCGTCGATGTCGTGGTCGCGACGCCGGGCCGCGCGCTCGACCACATTCGCCGTGGCTCGCTGCGGCTCGACGAAGTGCAGACCGTCATCCTCGACGAGGCCGACGAGATGCTCGACATGGGCTTCGCCGACGAACTCGAAGCGATCCTGAGCGAAACGCCGGCCGCGCGGCAGACCGCGCTCTTCTCGGCGACGATGGCGCCGCGCATTCAGTCGATCGCCAAACGCCATCTGCGCGATCCCGCAAACGTCAAGATCCTGCAGAAGGCGACGCCCGCGGGCGAGACGCCGCTCGTGCGCGAGTTGGCCTACGTGGTGCAGCGGCGCCACAAGGCGGCAACGCTGGCACGCGTGCTCGATATGGAAACGCCCACCTCGGCCCTCGTGTTCTGCCGGACGCGTCTCGAGGTCGACGAACTGACCGAGGTGCTCGCCAGTCGGGGTTACGCAGCCGAAGCGCTGCACGGCGGACTCTCGCAAGAGCAACGCGATCGCGTCTTGCGCCGCTTCCGCGAGGGCGTTTCGGAGGTGCTGGTCGCAACCGACGTCGCGGCGCGCGGCCTCGACATCGACCACNNTCGCACGTCGTCAACTTCGACGTGCCGTCATCGCCCGATGCCTACGTGCACCGCATCGGGCGCACCGGCCGCGCCGGACGCGAAGGCGTGGCGGTCACGCTCGCCGAGCCGCGCGAAAGCCGGCTGTTGCGCAACATCGAGCAGTTCACCAAACGTAGGATCGCAATCGAATCCGTACCCACCGCGCACGACCTCCGCGCGCGCCGTCTCGAATTGGTTCGCGCCACGCTGGAAGAGTCGCTGGCCGCGGGAGCCATCGAACGCTATCGCGGCATCGTGGAATCGCTGGCCGAGGAATACGATCCGCTCGACGTCGCGGCCGCCGCGATCAAGTTGGCCGACGACGCGCGCGGCGGCAAGGAATCCGACGAGGCGGACATCCCGCAAGGCGCGCCGCCGGCGCACGCGCCGCAGCGGCCCGCGATGCCGCACGTCGCGCTACCGAACCGGCCCGTCGAGCAGAACATGACGCGCCTTTTCATCGATCTGGGACGGAACGCCGGCGTGCGTCCCGGCGATCTGGTCGGCGCCATCGCCAACGAAGCGCGCATCGACACCCGCGACATCGGCGCGATCGACATCGGCGACAAGTTCTCGCTGGTCGAAGTGTCGTCGGCCTCCGTCGACAACGTCATCGCCGCGCTGCGGGGAACCAAGTTGCGCGGGAAGAGCGTGACCGTGCGCCGCGACCGCAAGTCGAACTGAACGCTTAATCCGCCCGGAGCGCGGCCTCGAGTTGCGGCACAGGGCGTGCAGCCGCGCGTGCGCTCGAACCATTCGTAGTGCGTACGAGCGCGTCCGCTCGGCACGTAGACCCGGTGCGATGTTAGAAATTGCTCAGCACGTGCTGTTTGGTTTGCGGAAAATGGGCATACTCGGGTGCATGAACGACACGAAGTCAACCATCCAGGGTACTCCCGCGGACGATTCCGGCGAACTGGATTCGATCCAAACGTACGTCAGCGACATGCTCGCGCTCGAACGGCACATCGCCGCGCCGCTCCAGCGCCAGCTCGAGATCGACGAAACGCAGAACTACGCGCGAGCGATCTCGCTCACCGGACGTCTCAAGAATCTGACCGATGCGCACGTGCAGGCCCTCGACGCGCGGCTCGAGTCGCTCGGCGGCCATCCGTCGAATCCGGTCAAGTCGGCATGGAGCGGCTTGCTCGGTGCCGGCGCCGCCGCCGTCGGCAGCGTGCGTAAAACCAAAGTCTCGAAGAATCTGCGCGACGATTACACCGCGCTCAGCCTCGCGGCGGTGAGCTATTCGATGCTCAACGCTACGGCGCTGGGTCTGGGCGACTCGGAGACCGCGGCGCTCGCGCAACGCGGCCTGACGGATTACGCAGGCCTGATCATGGAGATCGGCCGGTCCATTCCCGAAGTCGTGCTCCAGGAATTAGCCGACGACGGCCGTCAGGTCGACGTTTCGGTTGCGGGTAAGGCGGAGGAGATCGTCGAGCGAAGCTGGCGCAGTCAGTCCGGAAACCAGCCGGCCGTCAACTAAAAACCAGGCCCGCAGGGCGCACGAAGAACGAGAAACCCGCGTGGACGTACGGCCGCGCGGGTTTCGCGTTGATGCTCGGCCGCTGCCGTCAGGTGCCCTTGCGGCGGCGCGACGCCGAAGCCTGCCGGGCAACGACGCGTTGCAGAAAGAGTGCCAACAGCTTCGGTTGCGAGCGGACGCCGAACGTCTCGTAGACGGCTTGCATGTGGTTTCGCACGGTTGCGACCGAGATCTCCAGCAACTCAGCGATTTCGCTGAGTTCGTGACCTTGTACGAGCAGCGAGAGAACGCCGCGTTGCGCGGGCGTAACGGACTCGAGTTCCGGAGCGACCGCCGCAACTACCAGCGGCTTTCGTCCCCGCGGTGCACTGACGCGCGGCGACTTAGGCATGTCGCGTACTCCTCTGAAGCAAAGCGCTCATCGTTCGTCCTTCGCCCTCGGGGCGTTCAATCCGTGCGACCCGGGCAGACACGTTCCGTTCGGCACATCTTATCCAAAACGGAATGGTTAAACGCCGTTCGGGCGAGAACTTGCCTGCTCGCCCCACATCATACGCTTCTAGGGAGTGAACATTTCGCTATGCAGACTACGTTCCGGCAACTGTCCGCGGTCGCAGCTTCCGTGCTGTTTTGGGCGCTCCCCGCGCTCGCGCTCGCGCCGCAAGCCGACGCCGCGTCGACCGAAAGCGTCGTGCAATTTCGCATCACCGCGACGATCACGCGTTTGAGTCACGACTTAAAGATTGCGTGGGCGGGCGCGGTCAACGGTACGCAATGCACGTCGATCACGGTCGCACCGACGACGGATAGATTTCCGAGCGACGGCCCCGCGACGGTGCGCGTTGCCTCGACCCAACTCGCCGAACTTTGGCTGAAAGCCGGGGACACGGTCAAAGCCGACGACGCGAACTGCGTGCTCTTGGTGACCGGGCTCTACACCGACGCGAACTTCACCCGCCCGGCCGTGCCGTAGCGCGAATTCGGGCGCGTCCTGCTCGTAAATCTTAACACCCTTACGAAATCGAAAACAGAAACCAACGCGAAGCTCCCCGTTCGCGCCGCATGCAGTAGAGCCGGACGACTTCCCCGCCGCGCAGTCCGAGTTCGAACCAATGCCGGTCGACGTAGCGTTCCCCGCGGTCGGTCTTGTACGTGCGCCAAGACCGTTCGAGGCGCGCTACCTCGTACCGGACACCCCGCCACAGAAAAGCCCGCGGGGCGTCCGGCTCGCCCCTGGCGATTCGCTCGGGGTCCATCGTGTCCACGTCTGGCTCGATGGGTTCGCTGACGAACGTCGATCCGGGTTTCACAACGAAATCCCAGGTACGCGCCCGAGGCGAGGGCCGCCTGGATTCCGTGCGGAACCCGACGGCAACGGAGGATACTGGATGAAGGTTCCGCATGCCATTACGGCAGCGGCTATGCTTCTTTGTGCGATCGCGACATCCGGCAGCGTGCCGGCGCAGACCGCAGGAGCCAAGCAAGAGGTAACGACGCTCGCCGGTACTGGAGTGGCGGGCATCAACGACGGCCCGGCGGCCACGGCGACCTTCCTGATGCCGACGGGTCTGGCCCGCAGCGCTGACGGCACGCTATACATCGCCGACGAAGCCGCGCAACGCATACGGACGCTCTCAGGCGGCGTGGTGCGCACCTTTGCAGGCTCCGGCCCCGTCGGTCCAACGGGACTCTCGGTCCTCGGCGGCTATCGCGACGGGCCCGCGCTCGAGGCGCAATTCAACCGCCCGGCCGGCCTCGCGCTCGGCGCCGACGGTGCTCTCTACGTCGCCGACTCCAACAACTTCTGTATCCGCAAGATCAAGGCCGGCATCGTTTCGACATACTCCGGCAAATGCGGCGCCAAGGGCGAGATCGACGGCGCCGCAGCCGACGTGCGCTGGAAGGATCCGCGTTCGCTGGCCTTCGACGGCGAGGGCAATCTGTGGGTCGCCGACTACGATCTGGGCATTCGCAAGATCGATAAGAGCGGCACGGTCAGCACGTTGCACACGAAATCGATCGGCGACCGGCGCGTCTGGAGTTTGACGATTTCGGGCCTGCCCAACGATCCGACGCTGCTCGCGGCCACGCCCGACTGGGTGATCGTCGCGCACCTCAACACCAACACCGATGTCCCGCTGAACGTCAAGACAGGAGCCGAAGGCAACCGACCCTTCGGCAGTGCCGGTCAGCTCGCCGCGATCGATACCCGGCAGTACGTCTTCACCGACAAACGCTCGAGCACCATTCGCTACCTGCGTCTGCCCGCGCCGCCCTTCGCGACGACGGACTTTACGCGCGTCATCGCCGGCGGTCGCCTCGAGCGCCAAATCGACAACGCCGGTTTTGCCGACGGCAGCTACGCCGATTCGCGTTTCTTTGCGCCTTCGGGCATCGTGCTGGGAGACGGCTATGCGTACGTGGCCGATACCGGCAACCGGCGCATCCGGCGCGTGCTCTTGCCCTCGAGCCGCGTCTCGGAGTCGGGCTTGGCCGACGTCGCGCCCTACGATGCGAGCCGCTATCAGATCGCGTACATCGGCGCTTCGTGGGCCTACTGGGATAGCTTGGATCGCGACTCGATTTGCGGACAACTCGAGAGCAATCTCGATGCGGGCCACCGCTTTGCGAAGGCGGTCCGGTGCCATCCGATCCGCATCGATGCCGCGACCTTCGCTCAGATCGAAGACTATCTGTCGAACTACTTGCCCCCGCACGTCGACCTCGTCGTGATCAACATGACGCTCGCCGAGGCCTATTCGCTCTTCGCCGACAGCAGCCCGCCGTCGCTAGACGTGGCGGTCGCCACGTTCAAGAAACACGTCGAGGCGCTCAAGAGCAAACTCGGGCCGCACACGAAGCTCATGCTCTTCTGGACGTTCGATGCCGACGACGTCTCCGACGCGGAGAATCTGTGGGAGCGCGAAATCAACGCGCGGCGCCGCTCCTTGCCCGACGTGATCTTCGAGAACTACACGATCGCGTCGAAGGCCATCATCGACGGCGTCAACGAGCCCGGCATCTACAGCTGCGATTCATATCCCGACTTCTTGGCCTACGAAAAGCAGAATTCGCCGGGTCCGCTCTACGGCACCGACGACAGCCACTTGAGCCCGCGCGGGTCGGCCTTTGCAGCCGGCATTCTGGCGCGCTGCATCGAGGCGCACCAAGACCTCTAGAAGCTACGGCTCCTCGTGTGCCGAGCCGGCACCCTAGGGTTGGAGCGTCCATTGCCACGCGTTCCAGGCCTCGTTGACGGGGTTGGGCGCGAAGCCGCGTAACGCCGGGTTCGACGGGAAAACGTTGCGCGGCCACCACAGGAAGGCTATCGGCACGTCGCTCAAGAGCAGCCGCTGGATCTTCGCGTAGGCGACCTTGCGCGCGGGCTTCGGGTACTCCGAGAGTGCGTCGGCTTGGGCCGCATCCATGGCCGCGCTGCAGTAGCCGCTCTGATTGTAGCCGTTCGCGCCGCGCGCGTCGCATGTGAATTGACTCGAATCGTCGGGATCGATGCCGGCGAACCACGGGTAGAGCGCGAGGTCGTACTTGCCCTGGGTCAGCGTTCCGCCCGCACCGTACGCGGCGTAGAGCACGGTGTTCAGCTGCGGATGCAACTGCAGGTCGATGCCGATCGCCGCGAGCGCCGACTGTAATTGCACGCTCGTCGTGCGGTTGACCGCAGTGGTCTGATCGAAATAGAGCCCGAGCGACAGCTTCTTGCCGTTGGGGCCGTAGCCGGCTGCGGCCAGCAACCGGCGCGCTTCGTCGGGCGCGTAGCGTGGGACCGGCAGCGTCGGATCGAAGGCCCACAGCTCGCGCGGCTGATCGGCGATGGCCGGCGTGCCCGAATCGTAGGTCAGCGTTTTCGCCAGCGTGTTACGGTCGAGTGCGAGCGAGATGGCGCGCCGCACGCGGAGATCGCTCGTCGGACCGCGCGCGACGTTCATCAACACGCCCTCGTAGCCGTTGATCGGCGTCAGCGCGAGCCTGATCCCGCTCAGCGTGCGCAAGAGTTTGTAGGCGCTGACCGATGCCTCGAGCATGAGGTCGACCTCGTGCGAGCGCAGCAGCGTGATTTCGGTGTTTTCGTCGGGCACGAGCCGGATCGTGAGCTTGCGCAGGCCGGGCTTCCCCTTGAAGTACCCGTCGAACGCCGCGTACTCGATCCTGTCGCCGCGCTTCCACTCGACCACACGGAAGGGCCCGGTGCCGATCGGCTTCGAGTTGTAGGGCACGTCGTTGAGCGACTTGTACTTGCCCAGCACGTGTTCGGGAATGATGCCGTACGGGCTGTCGCTCTCGCCGAAGACCGTCGCCACGAACGGTGCGAAGCGCTTTTTGAGGTGGAAGACGACCGTCGCGTCGTCCGGCGTGTCGACGCTGCGGACGTCGTCGTAGCCGTGGCGCGAGATCACGTCGTTGTTGGGATTCAGGATCGCTTCGTAGCTGAAGCGCACGTCGCGGCTGGTGAACGGCACGCCGTCGTGCCAGCGGACGTTGCGACGCAAGTGATAGGTGACCGTCAGCCCGTCGGGACTGATGCCGCCGTTGGCCTGCGTGGGCACCTCGCTCGCGAGATCCGGCACGAGCTTGCCATGCTCGTCGGCGGTGACCAGGATCGAGGTGGCCAGGCGCGCTGCGACGCCCTCGAAGGTTTGCGTTGCGAGAATGGGATTGAGCGTCCGCGGCAGACCGGACATGGAGATGCGCAATTCGCCGGGCCGGCCCCAGGCCGCGGCGGTGCTCGAGGAGCTCCCGCCTCCTGTCGTGCCGCACGATGCGAGGGCACCGGCGCCCGCGACGAGCAGAAGGGACCTCGCGCGCCGCGCGAGGTCCCGTAATGCGTTGGAGATAACGCCGCGCCCTAGGCTTCCGTCGCGTTCGCGACGATCATCTCGCGCGGCGCGCGCATGCCGTGCTTGTCGTCCCCGTGTGCGTCGGCGGCGGCGACGAGCGCGTCCTCGTCCGCGCCGGTGATGCTCTCGCCGCAGAGCGGACAGGTCACTTGTAAGGCCATGGGTCTTCCTCCGGTAGGGGGGTGATGGGAGTGTTGACTTACTGATTCGCGACCGAGGTCGCGTCCTGGGACATCGTCGCCTTGCGGGTCGCACTCGCGGGCGACACATGCTCGATGCGGCCGTCGATCGCGCCGCCGTGCAACGCGGGATTGTGGTAGAAGCACGAATCGTGCTCCGAGAGGGTGAGGCTATCCCCGTTGTGATTCAGCTTCGAACCGAGCGGCGCCGCTCCGAGCGGCTTCGGGATTTTCAACACGACGAACTCCTCATGAACCGTACGGATGAAAACGAGGAGCTCGGCTTCGGCGCGTATGATAGCATAGGCCTATGAAAGACGGCGAGGAACCGGGGGTCGACGAGCTCGTCGGCTGGCCCAAGTCCCACTTCGCCGGACACAAGCGGCGCTATCCCGATTTCGATGCGGCTACGTTCAAAGCACTGCTCGCCTTGCGCGGCACCGCGCAACGCGTGGAGAATCGGCAGGGAACGTGGTTTCTCGAGGATGGGTTGACGCCGCAGAAGTTCGGTGTATTGATCGTGCTGGCCGCGAAGGCAGAGCCCATCAGCCTTTCCGACGTACGAAAGTACCTCGGCACGACCCAGGCCAACGTGACCGGACTCGTGGCCGGACTCGAAGCGACCGGGCTGATCGAGCGGAAGGCGAGCGTTGCGGACCGGCGCGTTTCGTTCGTCTCGCTCAGCCGGGCCGGGCGCCGCCTCGTCGACGCGCGGTTGCCGGCCTATTTCGCGCGCAATCGCGCGGCGCTGCGCGGCCTGAGCCAAGCGGAGAAGAAGACCTTCGTGGAGCTGCTGGCCAAAGTCGCGCGCGGCTTCGAAGCCCTCGAGCGTTAAGCGGTCGCTTCCGGTTTGGGGCGGTTTCCGCCGGCGCTCGAACCTACGCATGCGTAGAATATACTTTATAACTAATACGATTGGTTAGTTGCCGCCGACCGCTTCCACATCGAGCGTCAGGTCGACGCTGTTGCCCGCGACGAGGTCGCCGGCCGGATTCTTCGCGGCCCAATTGAGCCCGAAGTCGCGGCGATCGATCGTGGCCGTCGCTTCGTAACCGGCCCGCTTGTGCCCGCGCGCATCCGACGTCGTGCCGAACGACTTTGCCGCCAGCGTGACGCTCTTGGTGATCCCGTGGATCGTCAGGTCTCCGGTGACCGTGAACGAGGAGGCGTCGGCACCCGGCGTAACCTTGGTGCTCTTGAACGTGATGGTGGGGTACTTAGCAGTGTCGAACCAGTCGCTGCCGCGCAGGTCGCCGTCGCGGTTGTCGTTCTTCGTATCGATCTTGGTCGCGTCGAGCACGGCCGAGACGGCGACGGGGACTGCCGAACCGTCGGTCGTGAGGCTGCCCTCGCGCACGGGCACGGCGCCGCGCACCGTCGAGACCACCAGATGGCGCACGCTGAAGGTGGCGCTCGAGTGGCCGGGGTCGATGCGCCAGGTCTCCGCGCCGGAGGCCGGCCCGAGCGTCGCGAGGCCGAACAGAAAGAAGGAGAAGGTCATGATGGAACGCATGGCGCCCACGTTAGTGCAGGCGGGAGCGGCCGCCTTCGAGGAGAAGCGGGACGGCCGTACCTGCGGGTGTGATGTAATGGTAGCCTGCGACCTTCCCAAGGTTGACGCGCGGGTTCGATTCCCGCCACCCGCTGATCCGGAGTCCGGCGACGTAGCCAAGTGGTAAGGCAGAGCTCTGCAAAAGCTCCATTCCCCAGTTCGAATCTGGGCGTCGCCTCAACTCCGCCCGCCCGTCCGGCGGCGCGATGCTAGTCAAGCGCATCGTGCCCTGCCTCGACGTTCGCGACGGCCGGGTCGTCAAGGGCGTCCGTTTCGTCGAACTGAGCGATGCGGGTGACCCGGTCGAGCTGGCGCGCCTCTACGAGCGGCGCGGCGCCGACGAATTGGTGTTTCTCGACATCACGGCGACGGTCGAGGGGCGTCGCGCGATCTTCGACGTCGTGCGCGCGGTTGCGGCGGAACTGACCATCCCCTTCGCGGTCGGGGGCGGCGTCAACGATGTTGCCGGCGTGCGCGACCTGCTGCGGGCCGGTTGCGACAAGGTGGCGCTCAATAGCGGGGCGCTGCGCACGCCGCGGATCTTGCGTGAGGCCGCCGAGGAGTTCGGCGGCCAGTGCCTGATCGTGGCCATCGATGCCCGCGAGCGCGCGCCGGGCTCGTGGGAAGTGGTGATCGACGGCGGACGGACGCCGACGGGTCGCGACGCGGTCGAATGGGCCGCCGAAGCCGCCGCGCTCGGGGCGGGCGAGATCCTCTTGACCAGCATCGACCGCGACGGCACGAAGAGCGGCTTCGATCTAGCGTTGACGCGCGCGGTGCGCGCGGCCGTCGAGGTGCCGGTCATCGCCTCGGGCGGCGCGGGTTCGCCCGGCGATTTCGCCGACGTTTTCGAGCAGGCCGGCGCCGACGCCGCGCTGGCCGCGTCGCTCTTCCACTTCGGCACGCTCGACATCGGCGCGCTCAAGACCGATCTCGCCGCGCGCGGAATCCCCGTTCGGCCTCTCGTAGAGGTTCTCGATGACGCTCGATGAGCTGAGCTGGGGCGCCGACGGGCTTATCCCGGTCGTGATCCAAGACGCGCGCGACGGTGCGGTGCTGACGCTCGCTTACGCCGACCGCGAGGCGCTGCGGCGCACCCTCGCGGAGCGAACGACGTGGCTCTTCAGCCGCTCGCGCGGCGCGCTCTGGCGCAAGGGCGAGACCTCGGGTCACGTGCAGCGCGTGGTGGGCGTCGATTACGACTGCGACGGCGACGCGCTGCTCTACCGCGTCGTGCCCGACGGCCCCGCTTGTCACACCGGCAGCGTCTCGTGCTTCTCGGAACGGCTCGTCGGCGGCGATGCGCCGGGCGGTGAAGGCGCGTTCGCTCGAGCGCTGACCCATCTGCGCGCGACGATCGCCGCGCGCCGCGCCACGCCCGACGCGGAAAGCTATACCGCCAAACTGTTGCGCGAGGGCGTCGACCGCATCGCCAAAAAGGTCGGCGAGGAGGCCACCGAGGTGGTGATCGCCGCCAAGAACGGCGATCCCGACGAACTGCGCCGCGAAACGGCCGACCTCGTCTACCATCTCGCGGTGCTCTTGGCCGATCGCGGCATCGGCTTCGACGACGTCGGCGAGGAGCTGCTACGCCGCGCGCGCTGAGCGGCACGCTTCGCGACCTCCAGGGCGTCGGGCCCGAACTCGCGCGCAAGCTGGCCGCCGTGGGCATCGCGACGCCGCGCGACTTGGCCACGACGTATCCGCGCGGCTACCGCGACTGGCGCGAGCCGACCCCGATTGCCGACATCAAGCTCCGCGCGCAGGCGCGATCGAGCGAGCCCGGCGAGCCGGAGTCCAGCGAGGAGATCGCGCTCGGGCGCGTCGAGCGCGTCAACGAGTTCCGCGGCCGCGTGCCCGTGGTCAGCGCCGACCTGCGCGACGCGACCGGCACGATCAAGGCCACCTGGTTCGGGCGCAAGGGATTCGCGGGCAAGCTCGCGCCGGGCGATCGCGTCTTCGTGCACGGCCGCGCGCAGGTCAAATTTTCGCGCGGCTCCGCGGCGGTGGAGCTCAACGTGTTGCATCACCGCATGCTGCGCGAGGACGAAGTCTACCGTGGGGAGATGGTGCCCGTGTATCCCGCGGGTAAGGAACTGTCGTCGCGCGCGATTCGCAGCGTTATCCAGCGCAATGCGGACGCGCTCGAAAGCTTGCTGCCCGACGCGCTGCCGCCCGAGGTTCGCGCGCGGCACGGGTACGGCTCGCAAGTCGAAGCCTGGCGCGAGATGCACCAGCCGGCCAGCCCCGAGTCCGCGGCCGCCGCGCGCGAGCGCATCGTCTTCGAGGAGTTCTTCGGCGTGGCGCTCGCCGCCGCGCTCAAGCGCGCCCGGCGCCACGCCGAGGGCGGCGCGCAACCGTTGCTCGCGCCGCCCGGCTTGCTCGAGGAGTTCGAAGCGCAACTGCCCTTCCGCTTGACCGCGGCGCAGCGGCGCGTCATCGAGGAACTCTGGCACGACATGGGCGGCTCCGCGCCGATGAACCGGCTCTTGCAAGGTGACGTGGGCAGCGGCAAGACGCTGGTGGCGGCGGCCACGATCGTACTCGCCGCGCGCGCGGGCGTGCAGAGCGCGCTGATGGCGCCCACCGAGATTCTCGCCGCGCAGCACGCGCGCAAGCTCGCGCCGCTGCTGCTGCCCTTCGGCATCCGCGTCGACGCGCTCTTCGGCAGCATGGGCGCGCGCGACCGCGAGCGCACGCGCGGGCGACTGGCCTCCGGCGAATGCGATCTGGCTGTCGGTACGCACGCGCTCATCGTCGACGGCGTCGAGTTCGCGCGCTTGGGTTTGGCGATCATCGACGAGCAGCATCGCTTCGGCGTCGCGCAGCGCGCCGCGCTGCGTTCGAAGAGCCGCGCGCCGCACACGCTGCACATGACCGCCACGCCGATCCCGCGCACGCTGGCGCAAACGAAATACGCCGATCTCGATCTGTCGATCCTCGACGAACTGCCGCCGGGCCGCACGCCCGTGGAAACCTTCGTGCTGCGCCAGAGCCGCAAGGCCGAAGCTTACGCCTTCGTGCGCAAGAACGTGGCGCGCGGACGCCAGGCCTACGTCGTCGTCCCGGCCATCGACGAATCGGAGTCGGCGCTGACCAGCGCCCTGGCCGAATTGGAAGTCTTGCGCCGCGACGTCTTCCCGGATCTGCGCGTTGCGTTGCTGCACGGCCGCCTGCCGCCGCGTGAGAAGGACGAGGTGATGACCCGTTTCGCGCGCGGCGACGCCGACGTGTTGCTGGCCACGACCGTCGTCGAGGTGGGCGTCGACGTGCCCAACGCGAGCGTGATGGTCGTGCTCGACGCGCACCGCTACGGCTTGGCGCAGTTGCATCAATTGCGCGGCCGCGTCGGGCGCGGCAGCGCGCGTTCGTACTGCATACTGATCGCGCCCGACGAGATGGGCGACGTCGAACGGTTGCAGGTGCTCGCCGCCACGGAAGACGGCTTTCGCATCGCCGAGGAGGATTTGCGGCTGCGCGGCGAGGGCGAGTTCGCAGGCACGCAGCAAGCCGGCGGCGGCGGCGGGTTGCTCGGCAGCGTGATGGGCGACTTCGCGCTGTACATGCGCGCCAAAGCCGACGCCGACGGCGTGATCGCGCGCGACCCCGAACTGCGCTTGCCCGAACACCAGCGCCTGCGCGCTCTGCTCGATGCCCAAGCCGAGACGCGGGCCATGCTGGTCAGTTCATAGAAAATCTTCCGCATGCAAATCGCCGTCGGCTTCGATTTCGACCACACGCTGGGAATCGACAACAAGCTCGAACGCACCGTGGCCTTGGAAATCGCCTCCACGCTCTGCGCGCAACGCGGAGCGGCGTTCGATGCCGCGGCCGCGACCGCGCGTTTCGACGAAGAGATCGCGCTCGTGCGCCGCGGCGACGCGCCCGTCGAGACCATGGTCGAGGGCTGGCTGCAGGCCGTCGCGGGCAGCGGAAACGAGAACGTGATCGAGGCGGGCCGCTTCCGCGACACGGTCACGGCGCGGGCGCCCGAGTTCGTGCGCGCGCTGCCGGGCGCGAAGGCCACGCTCGACGCGCTCGATGCGCTCGGCGTGCGCTATGCCATGCTGAGCAACGGTTGGAGTCCGCTGCAAGAGGAGAAGGCGCGGCTGATCGATTTCGAGGCGCCGGTCTACGTCAGCGAGCGCATCGGTTCGTGGAAGCCCGCGGCGCCGGCCTTCGCCGCGCTCGTCCGGCTCTTCGACCTGCCGCCCGAGAACGTCTGGTACGTGGGCGACGACCCGGAACAGGATTGCGCGGGCGCCTTGGCTGCGGGCCTGACCGCCGTCTGGTTCGATTGGGAGCAGCGGGCCTATCCTCCCGGCGTGCCGCCGGCGCAGTACACGATCCACGCGCTCGAAGAATTACCCGGCTTGCTTCAAGGGCGACTCGGCGAGGCGGCGAACTGAGCGGGATGACCTTGCGGTGCGTGGTCGGCGCGCGCGAGCCGAACCCGTCCGGAGCCGTTGCCGCTTGAGAATTAGCGGCGGCGAGCTGCGCAGCCGCAGCGTCCCCGCTCCGCGCGGGCTCGCAACGCGTCCCACGGCGGCTAAAGTGCGCGAGGCGCTGTTCGCCATCTGGGCTTCAGGCGTCGACGGCGCGCGGATGCTCGACCTCTACGCCGGCAGCGGCGCGATCGGCTTCGAGGCGCTCTCACGCGGTGCGGCGTCGGTCACCTTCGTGGAACTGCACGCGCCCACCGCTGCCGCGATCAAACGCGCGGCCGCCGAACTCGGGGTCAGCGCTCGCGCGGCCATCGTCTGCGCGCCGGTCGAAAAAGCCGCGCAACGCGTGACCGGCCGCTTCGACGTCGTCTATGCCGACCCGCCCTACGCCCTGCCGCCGCCGCATCTGACGCTGAGCACGTTGCGCGCGCGCGGCGCGATCGACGCGCGCACGCTGATCGCGTACGAACGCCGCGAGGGTGCTCCGCCGTTCGCGTCACCCGGCTTTTCGACCGCGCGCGAGGCGCGCTACGGCGATACCGTGCTGCAATTCATCGCGGTCGAGGCGAACTAGGTGAACGGCGAAGTCCGCCACGCCCACGCGATCTACCCCGGCTCCTTCGATCCGCCGACCAACGGTCACCTCGACGTCATCGCGCGGGCGGCCATGATCTTTCCGGCGCTGACCGTCGCGGTCGTGGTCAATCCGCAGAAGCGCGATCCGTTCTTCACGCTGGACGAGCGCGAGGAGATGTTGCGCCGCTGCACGTCGCAGTACTCCAACGTCCACGTCGGTCACTTTCGCGGTTTGCTCGCGGACTTCGTCCGCCGGCTCGACGCCGACGTGATCGTCAAGGGCCTACGCGTCGTGTCCGACTTCGAAAGCGAGATGGCGTTCGCGCACATGAACCGGGCGCTGACCAATGTCGACACCATGTTTCTCATGGCCGACTCGGCCTACTCGTTCGTCAGCTCCAGCCTGATCAAAGAAGTGTTCCTGCAAGGCGGCGACGTGAGCAAATACGTCCCGCAGGTCGTCCTCGAATTCATGGAATCCAAGCGTCGTCTCCAAGGGAGGAACTAATGTCGGTTTACCGGGTCATCGATAAGCTCGAAGGCTACGTCCGCAGCGGAACGTGGCTGCCCTTCGGCATGCGCATCCTCAGCGAGGAACGCTTGTCGGAATTCATCGAGAAGATTCGGGCCACGCTGCCCGAGGAAGTCGGCCGGGCCAAGGTCATCGCGAGCAACAAGGATCGCGTGATCCGCGACGCGCAGGCCAAGGCGCAGCAGATCGTCAGCGAAGCGGCCACCGCGCAGCAGCAGATGGTCGACGATACCGATATCCTGCGCCAGGCGCGCACGACGGCCGAGATCGTTTTACGCGAAGCCGAAGAGAAGGCGTACAAGATTCGCCAAGGCGCCGACGCGTATGCCGCGCAGGTGCTGGCCGATCTCGAGGGCCGGCTCGCCGGCGCGCTCGGTTCGGTGAAGAAGGGTCAAGAAGCGCTGACCGCACGCGTCGCCGGAACGCGGACGCCCGGCCCGCAAGCGCCGGTCGCGCCGCCGCAAGGCCAACTCACCGACGCCGCCGCGCGCAGTAAGCGCGCCGCGTTCGACGCGCAGACCGAGGCCCAACGCGAATCCGTCGAGGTGGCGAGTTAGACCCGAAGCCTCGATTTAGACCGGTGGGGCTTGAACGTTGTGCGCGAAAGCTTCCAAGTGCACGCGGTCGAGCGCCCGGACGCGGCCGCGGTCGAGTTCGACCGCGCCCGCGTTCTTGAGCCGCAAGAGCGCCCGCGCGGCCATGTCGCGAACGGTTCCGGCCGCGGCGGCGATCTGCGCCTGCGAGAGGTTCTCCACACCCGAGAGGCCGCGGGCCATGCCGGTGGTCGCGGGCGCGTACGAGAGCAAGAATTTTGCGACGCGCTGCAAGACGTGCGCGAAGGCGAGGTCGGCGATCGTGTCGATCGAACGCCGCCGCGCTTGCGAGGCTTCGGTCAGAAAGCCGATGGCCAACTCCGCGTCGTTGCGCGCCGCGTGCAACACGGCTTCTTGCGGCAGCAACACGAGGGTGCAATCGGTCAGCGCTTCGGCGCGCGTGGTCGCGCCGCCGCCGTCGAAGGTGCCCGTCTCGTTGAGCGGATCCTGGGCCAGCCGCTCGCCGAGCGAGTGCGTCTTGCCGTCGGGCGAGAGCAGCGTCAGGACCACCTTGCCCGAGCGGACGAAGCCCAGATACGGCCACATCTCGCCTTCGTCGAAGATCGTCTCGCCCTGGCGGTGCGAGCGTTCCGTGGCCGTGGCGGCCAACTCGCGCACGGTCGCGGCCCGCGCGTTGGCAAACGGCGTGCTGTGCGAGAGAAACGTGCCCGCGTCGGCCTGCTCGTCGATGCGCTCGATGCGGATCGTCCAGCGGCCCGAGCCGAGATTCCGCGCTTCCCAGGAAAACCGCCCGGGACGCTGCTGCAGAAACTCGTTGCGCAGCGCGCGGGGATCGCTCTCCTCGGGTAACTCCAAAATGCCGCCCAACTGCAATTTGTCGAATGCTTCGAGGACGATCATGTTGCGGTTGGTATTAGGAAGCGTCCGGCTGTCAAGGGTGATCGCCGGAACGCGCGTAGTTGCCATCGAGTCGATTCTTATATGCAGGGCCGCGCTCGCCTTCCCCATACAGCGACTTTCGTCGTGACGCGCGCCGCATATTCGCGCGCGTCAGGGCGGCTGCCGGCCGCGCTCCTGGCGCTCGCCCTCGCGCTCGGGATCGTCCGGCCCGGGCCCGCACGTGCCGCCGCTGCGCCCCTGACGCTTTCGTTGGAAGAAGATCCGTCGAGCCTGGACACGATCCTCAACACGGGGTACGGCTGGCTGCTGGGCCCGCTGTCGCAGGGCTATCTCTTTTTGGTCGACGACCGGGGACGGCTCGTGCCCGACCGGGCGCTCTCGGTGCCGACGCGCGCGGGCGGCGGCATCTCCGCCGACGGACGGACCATCCGTTACCGGATCAGGACGGGTCGCTGGTCCGACGGTGCGCCCTTCGACGCCCGCGACGTCGCCTTCACCGTTTCCGCGTTGCTCAACCCGCGGACCAACGTGCCCGATCGCTCCACCGTCGAGCAGATCCAATCGGTCGAGGTGCCGCGGCCCGACACGCTCGTCGTGCACCTCAAGGCGCCCTCGGCGCCGTTCGTCTCGTCGTTCTTGACCCTTGGTGCGAACGATCCGTTCGCGATCTTGCCGCGCCACATCGCGCAGGGTCTGCCCGACCTGAACCGCAGTTCGCTCGACACGCATCCGGTGGGCCTCGGTCCGTTTCGGCTCGTGCGCTGGCTGCGCGGCGAACGCTTGGAATTTGAACGCAATCCCTACTATTGGCGGGGCCCCGCGCGCACGCCGCGCATCGACGTCTCGATTCAGCCCAACCCGATCACGCGCGTCCTTCTCGTGCAGACGGGACGGCTCGACGAGACCTACGTCTCCGGTCTGGAATTGGAACGCGCGCGGCGCGCGGGCTTGCCGATCGCGACTGCGGTCACCAACATCGTGGACTACCTGCAATTCAACCTGCGCCGTCCCGCCCTGCACGATCCGGCGGTGCGCGCCGCCATCGCGCAGGCGCTCGACCGCGGCCGCCTCGCGCGCGACGTTTATCGCGGTCTGGAAGTGCCCACCGACTCCGGCCAACTCGACCCGCGCATCGCCTCCGGAATTCGTTTACCGCCGTACGATCCGGCCGCCGCGCGCAAGGTGCTCGGGCCGCGCGCGCTCGCGCTGGAACTCGCGATCGCCGGCACCTGGCGCAGCAGCGCGCTCGCGGCGGTGCAACTCCAGGCGCAACTGGGACGCGCGGGCGTGAACCTAACGATCCACTCGTATTCGCCGGGCACGTTTTGGGGACCGAAGTCCGACGGCGGCATTTTGGAAAGCGGCCGTTTCGATCTGGCCCTGACCAGTTGGTCGCCCGCGCTCGATCCCGATCGTTCGTACCTCTTCGGCTGCGACGCGATCCCGCCCGCCGGCGGCAACGCCGGCGGCTACTGCAATCCGGCCTTCGACGCGGCCGAGCGCGACGGGGCGCGCACCTACGACGAGGCCGGACGCATTGCCGCGTATCGCCGCGCGCACGCAATCCTGGCGCGCGATCTGCCGATCGTGCCGCTCGGCTTCGAACGCAGTGCGTACGCCCTTTCGTCGCGCTTCGCGGGGTTCGCGCCCAACGTGCTGGGCCGCGACTTCTGGAACGCGTGGGAGTTTTCGGTGCGGCCTAGCTAGGTACCGGTAAAACTCGGCGCGCGCTTTTCCAGAAAGGCCGAGGTGCCTTCCTTGAAATCGGCGGTGTCGACGAGCGTGCCGAAATGCAAGGCTTCGATTTCGAGGCCGGCGGCGGTCGAGAGCGAGATGCCTTCATCGATCGCGCGTTTCACCGCTTCGACGGCGAGCGGCGCCTTTGCGGCGATCACGCTCGCGATTCGTTTGGCCTCGTCGAGCAGACCCTCGGGCGCGACGACCTTCTCCACCAACCCGGCCCGCAACGCTTCGTGGGCGTCGATCATCTCGCCCGACAAACAGAGGTACATCGCCATGCCCCGTCCGAGGATGCGCGCGGTGCGCTGCGAGCCGCCGAAGCCGGGCATCAAGCCGAGGTTGACCTCGGGTTGACCGAAGCGCGCCTTCTCGCTGGCCAAGCGAATGTCGCAACCCAGCGCGAGTTCGCACCCGCCGCCGAGCGCGAAGCCGTTCACGGCGGCGATCACGGGCGTGCGCATCCGCTCGATGCGCAAGGTGAGGCCTTGCCCCGAGCGAGCTTTCGCGACGCCCGCGACGGCATTGGGCAGGGCGCTGAGTTCGCCGATGTCGGCGCCGGCGGCGAACGCGCGATCGCCGGAGCCGGTCAGCACGATCGCGCGAATCGAGTCGTCGGCATCCAAGCGGGCCAGCGCATCGCTCAGTTCGGCGATCATTAAGGCGTTAAGGGCGTTGAGCACCTTGGGCCGGTTGAGCGTGACGACGGCGACGTTGCCTTCGCGCTCGACGAGGATGGTCTCGAAATTGTCGAAGCTGTGCACGACGAGCGCTTCGTTTCGCGGCGGGGCCTCCCCCGCACGGCATCCGGCAAGCGGAGGTTCGCGGCGCAGGGCGCATGCCGCCCGAAACGCAAGGTAGACGCATGCGCACCGCCTATCACGAGGCACTCGAACAGACTCGGCTCGACGTCGTCCGTCTCGGAGCCCTGGTTGCCGATGCGCTCTCGGCCTCGGTGCAAGCGCTCGAAAAGCGCGACACGAACTTGGCCGCGCGCGTCGTCGCGGGTGACGACATCGTCGACGATCTGCGGCGTAAGGTCGAATCGTCGTGCATCGAACTGATTTGGAAGCAGCAGCCCGTGGCCGGCGAATTGCGTCAGGTCGCGGCGATGCTCGAAACGGTGACCGACCTCGAGCGCATCGGCGACTACGCGGTCGAGATTGCCAAGAACTCGATCAAGCTGGCCGACGTGCCTCTGCGTCCGGCGCGCGTCGAAGTCGGGCGGATCGCCGCGATCGCGATCGACATGGTGCGCGACGTCATGCGCAGTTACACCGAGGCCGACGAGACGTTGGCGGAGTCGGTCATCGCGCGCGACGACGAGGTCGATAAACTGTACCACCGCGGCATCGAGGCACTGCAAGAGGAGATGCAGGCCGATAGCGGCGTGGTGCGCGCGGGCACGATCATCCTATTCGTGCTGGCCACGCTCGAGCGCGTAGGCGACCGGGCGCAGAACATCGCCTGGCACACCAAGGAGATGCTCGGCGCGTGACCCGGGCGCCCGAGCGGCGCGGGAATTTCGAGCGCCCGGGTTAAGTACAACCCATGGTCCGCAGATTTGCCGCCGGCTTAGCCGCCGTCGCCGCCTTGAGCGTTGCCGCGCAAGCCGCCGACGTGCCCTATACGATTCTGCTCGATGGACGGCCCCTGACGGCGCGAACGGCAGGCACGGGCGCCGTGTCGCGCAACGGCGTGCTCTTCATCGACGTGGTGATCGCGACCAAGACGTTCAGCGGGCTGCTGACCTTCGCCGACGCGGGCAATACCGTGCGGCTCTCGATCCAGCACCACACGGCGATCTTCCGGATCGGCTCCAAGACCGCACGGTTCGACGGCAAGCCGCGCACGTTGCCGGGCGCGCCCTTCAAACTGGACGGCGACTTCTACGTGCCCTTGCAGACGGTCGCGCGCGTCGGCGGCGCCACGCTCGCCATCGACGCCAAAGCGCACGAGGCCAGGCTCGGCGTGCGCCCGTTCGCATCGATGGCCGGCCTGCCCGGCACGCCGCCGCCGCCCGCTACGCCGTCCGCCGCCGTGTTGACGCTGCTGCCTTCGGGTTCGGTCGATTCGCAAGGTACACTGCACGCGCACCTCGTCGTGACGAATTCGTCGAACGTGCCGGTCTCGCTCGAATTTCCCAACGGCGGACGCGTCGCGTTCGTGGTCAGCCGCGACGGCACGATCGTGTGGGACTCGACGCGCGGCATGGTATTCAACATGATCGTGGGCTTCAAGACGATCGCGCCCAAGGATAGCGTCACGTACGACGGCGACTGGACCGGCTACGGCGCGTTGCCGCCGGGCAATTACCAGTTGACGGCGCGGCTCTTGACCCGCAAACCGCTGGTCACGGCGCCCGTGGAAATTCCCGCCGCGCCGCATCCGGGGGCGTCATAGCCGAGAGCGTCACGGCGAGCCTCGCGACGCCCCTCGCCGCGCGCGAGTTCGCGCAGGCGGAGGGCTTGGTGTATCTCAATCATGCGGCCGCCGGCGTGTTGCCGGTGCGCACGCGCGACGCGCTCCTGGCGCTGATCAACGGTCAAGCCGAGCGCGGCGTGCTGGGCTTCGTCTCGGCCGAAGCCGCGCTGCCCAAGATTCGCGCGCGTATCGGACGGTTCGTCGGCGGCAGCAGTGACGGCGGCGTCGCGCTGCTGCGCAATACCGGCGACGGCGCAAACGTCGTCGCGCGCGGCTTGGATTGGCAGCCGGGCGACGAGATCGTCATCTGCGATAACGAGTTCGGCGCGAACGCGATGCCCTGGCTGGCGCTACGCGAATTGGGCGTCGTCGTCCGCTTCATCCGCACGCCGCACGAACGCATGACGCCCGACGTCTTGCGCCGCGAGATGTCTTCGCGGACGCGCGTGGTNNTTCTGCGTCGATGCGATTCAGGGGCTCGGCGCGTTTCCGATGGATGCGACGGCGCTGGGCATCGACGCGCTCTACGCCGGCGGTGCAAAATGGCTCTTGGCCTTGCCTGGCGTGAGTTTTCTGTACGTCGCGCCGCGTCTGTTCGAGCGCCTCGCGGTGCGCTGGCGCGGCTGGCGCGACGTCGCCGACATTTGGGATTTTCTCGACTACGAACAACCGCTCGCGCCCGACGGCAGCCGCTTCGAGGGCGGCACGCCGAACTTCCACGGCGCGGTTGCGATGTCCAACTCGATGGACGTGATCGAAGAAGGCGGCCTGGACCGCATCGCCGCGCACGTGCTGGCGCTGACCGACCGACTCGTCGAGGGCCTGCACTCGCTGGGCGCGCAGATCTCGACGCTGCGCGGCCCAGGCATCTCGTCGGGTGTCGTGACGTTCTCGCTCCCCGGCGTCGACTCGGTCGAACTCGGCCGCCGCTTAGGTAAGGCCGGCATCGTCACGACCTTCCGCCCGACGGGCCTGCGCGTCTCACCCCACGGCCACAACCCCGCCGCGCATATCGACGCGTTGCTCGACGCGCTCGCGGCTGAGCGATGAGTTCTGCGCGCCGCTTCGGCTTGTGCTGCGGAGGCGACCGGCGGAGGAGATGACGCCCGATCAACCCGACGTTGCCGAGGCTTTAAATGCCCTCGCTTTTGGGTCGTACTCGGAAGGGCGCTACGCCGAGGCGCAGCCGCTGCACGAGCGCGCGCTCGCGATTCGGCGTACCGAGCCGGGATGATGCCCCGACCTCAGTAGCCGTCGGGGTGGACGGCGCAGGGGCCCATGACCGCGTCGGACATGCCGTGGATCAGGCGTTTGTCGGCGGGGGCGATCGTGGCGAGGATGCCGCCCAAGCGCACGTCGTCGCCCTCGACGAAGTAGTAGGGACATAAGCGGACGCGGCCGTCGAGCATGGCAACGTCGTCTTGCTTGCGATCGTAGTAGGGGATACGCACGCGCTTGCCCTTGTGGAAACGCTGCAGGATGTACGGCGTGGTCGCATACGAGGTGAGCGCTTCGCTCAGCGTCTGCTGCCACTCGTCCTTGGTCAGATCGTTAGCGACCTTGACCCCCCGCGAGCCCCAGGCGAGTTCGGAGAAACCGGAGGGTTTGACGACGTAGTCGCGCTCGCTCTTGCCCAGCGCCAGCAACTGCATCCAATCTTGCACGGGCTCGCCCGCCGCACTCAATTCCCAAATTGCGGCCTGCGGCGGAAGCGGTCGCGGATCGAGCACCCAGGTTCGCGGAAAGATCGCGCGCAGCCGGTCGAAGGCGTCGCGCAACTCGCTCTTCCAATACTTTGCGAGCAGCGGATGGTGCAGCAGCGCGAAGCAGAGTTTCTCTTCGAGATGCGCCTTGGGCGGCGGCGTCATCTTGACGCGATTGCGTTTGGCGGCGTAGATGATCAGCTCTTGCTTGGGCACGTTGAGCAAATCGAAGAGTTCGAAATTGCGGTAGAGGGCGTCGAGCTTACGCTCTTCACCATCGGGCAGGCGCACGAAGAGCGCCTCCTCGGTGAACACGATCTCTTCGGGACGGCAGACGTGCACGTCGCCGCGGCCGGTGTCGCGGATCGATGCGGCCAGCCAATTCAGTTCGGGCCGGTACGCGCCCGACTCGTCGGAGACGACGATCGCCGTGGTGGGATTGGATTTGCCGGTCACCGCCGCGAGCATGCCCGCGAGCCCGGCGGCCATGCCGTCGCTGCCGCCGATCGTTTCAAAACCGAGTTTGCCGTAAGCCGCGCCCATCGCGCCGACGAAACCCATGCCGCCCGGCACGCTGTCGAGCTCGGAGGCGATGAAGCCGCCCTCGGTCAGGATCAGGTCGGGTCGCATGACGCCCGGGATCTCGCTCTTAAAGCGATTCTGGCGCCCCAGCCTCACGATGAAGCCGGGCTTGCCCTGGTCGAGGTAGTCGGCCACGAAGGCCGGGGCCGTGCCGCGAGCGCTGCGCTGATAGAGGCTCGCAAAGGCACGGTAGAAGACCAGGAGGTCGGTTCCGAGCCGCTCGATCGCCGCTAGGGTCTCCGGTTTGAGCCGAAATGGCTCCGGTGAGAGGAGCCAAGCCGTATGGTTTTCGTCGACTCCAACGCCTCCGAAGAGGCCTGCAGGCATCGAGTCGTTGACCAAACGTGCTCGCTCGCGAGGGGGGACTGACTCCGCGGCGATCTCGGTCATCGACAGCGATCTGGTATCTTCGCGTTTGAAAACGCGATGTAGCGCCTTCTCATTAATGTGCCCAAAACGCATTTGCGGCCTCCGGTTGCGGCCGCCGAAACCTATTTCAGGGGTATGGCGCCCGGGATCAGCAGGACGTGTTCGAGGTGGACGCTACCCGGCTTGAATTCTACCGAGAGATGCAGCGTCTTGGCGATGTTCAGCTTGTCCAGGGGCACGTCGTCGATCGCGCGCGACGACTCGGCGCCTTGATGGTAGTCGAGCGTCGCGGCCCGCACGAAGGTGACGCCGCCTGCGGAAACGGTCTCGCGCAGCACGACCACAGCCCGCTTGCCCTTCTCGGCCGGAGGCACGGCGGCCGGTGCGCAGACCTGCAGCGTGACCGCGCGGCCTTCGATCGTGAAGGCCTCGGTCGTGCACGCGTCGTCGGCGCGAGGCGCCGCCGGGGTGGCGGCCGCGGGCGTGGCGGCGGCCAGCGCTGCATTCAGCGCGAGCACGGCGAGCGGTGCGAACATGCCCCCATAACGCGGGTGGCGTCGCGGCCGTTGCGACGCCGGAGCGAACCGGCAAAGCGTCGCTCCGAGAGGTGCGGCTTCCGGCGAACCATAAGCTGCTGAGCCGCCCATGCGCATCGATCTGATCGCCCTCGATCTCGACGGAACGCTGCTCGACCCCGAAGAGCAGATCACCACCCGCAACCGCACCGCCATCCGGTCCGCTCTGGAAGCGGGCATACGCGTGGTGCTCGTGACCGGTCGCGGCGTCGACATGCCGATCAAGGTCTCGAAAGATCTGGGCCTCAACCTGCCGGTCATCTGTTGTCACGGCGCATTGACCAAGGACTTCTCGGCAAACCGCACGCTGGCCCATCAGCCCCTGCCGTTGCAGTACGCCAAACCGATGGTCGAATTCGCCGAAAGCCGCGGGCTGTCGCTCGCGATCTACTCCGAAGAACTGTTTTGGCGGCTCGAAGGCTCGCACGTCTTCATGGACGACATGCGCGGCCCCGCCTGGCGCGAGGCCAAGACCTTCGGCGACGTGTTGCACTCGGCGCCCACGTTCGTTCGGTTTCTCGGTGAAGAGTCGGTCGAAGCGATGCGCCGCGAATTCGGCGACTGGCCGGTAGCGTTTCGCTACGAGACCTGGCAGTCGTTCGTCGAGTGCGCCGTGCTCAACAAGGACGCGAGCAAGAAAAACGCGCTGGCCCGCCTGTGCGCCGATTTTCAAATCCCGGCCGAACGGGTGCTGGCCATCGGCGATTCGCGCAACGACGTGCCCATGTTGCGCTGGGCCGGCACCGGCGTCGCGATGGCCAACGCGCAACCCGAGGTGAAGGAGAGCGTCCGCTACGTGACCGCCTCCAATGCCGAAGACGGCGTGGCCGCCGCCATCGACAAGTTCGTCTTGCGCAGCGTGCAGAAGCGCCCCGCGTGACCACCGACCGGGAGTACGACGCCCGTCTGCGCGCGGTGCTCGCCGCGCGCGATTGGGAAGGCCTGCGCGAGTTCACCCGGGAGCGCAACGAAGTGCCCGGCGACGTCTACGATCAGCCGCAACACTTCTGGGAAGTGCTCTTGCACAAGTTGACCTGCAGCCGCATCGATCTGGTCGGCCTGCACGACGAATCCCGCGCCTGGCTTGCCGAGCGCGAGTATACGACCGACCTCGGCGGCTACTGATGACGGTGCGGTTGCTGGCCTTTGCCGGCCTGCGCGACGTGCTCGGCGGTCCGAAACGCGAACTGAGCGTGGCCGACGGCGCGACGCTCGCCGACCTTTGGGCCGAGCTCGTGCGCGCGCGTCCGCAGTTCGGGCCGCTCGAAGGGTCGACGCGCTTCGCGCTCAACGGACGATTGGTGGCCCGCGACGCAACGCTCGCCGAGGGCGACGAGGTGGCGCTGATGCCGCCCTTCGGCGGCGGCTGATGCGTTACGAGATCGGGGCCGCGCCGCTGGAAATCGCGCCGTTGATCGCCGCGGTCGCGGGGCCGGAGAACGGCGCGATCGTCACGTTCCTGGGCGTCGTTCGCGCCGACGACGATCCGGAAGGCACCGTCGAAGCGCTCGTCTACGAAGCCTACGAAGAGTTGGCGCTGAGCGAGATGCGCGCGATCGGCGCCGAGGCCTCGACCCGCTTCGGACCGGCGCGCGTCGCGATCGCGCACCGCACCGGCGCGTGCGGCGTGGGCGAAGCCAGCGTGGCGATCGCGGTTGCCGCCGCGCATCGCGCCGCGGCCTTCGATGCTTGCGAGTATGCGATCGACGAGTTGAAGAAACGCGTCGCGGTGTGGAAGCAAGAGCGCTACCGCGGCGGCGCGGCGCGCTGGCGGCCCAACGCCGAGGTATGAAGCTCGACCTGCGCCGCGCGGGCGACGTCGTCTTTCTGGATTACGAACCGCGCCGCGAGCGACGCGCGGTGCTCGTGGTCGGACACGGGTACTCCAGCTCGAAGCACAACCTCGATTTTTTCTGTAATTTTTTGGCCGGTCACGGCTTCGGCGTCTTGAGCCTCGACTTTCCCGGACACAAACTCGGCGCGAGCGGCGGCCGCCTGGATTCGGCGCACGCGTTGAGCGCCGCGATGTCCGCGGTCGTCGAGTACGCCCGCGCGACCTATCCCGAGTCGACGCTCTATGCCTGCGGGCACAGCATGGGCGCGACGACCGCGCTGCGCGTCGCCGCGCACGATTCGCGCATCGCGGGCGCGATCTCGATTGCGACCGGCTGGGGCCGTCCGGCGGCGCTCGAAGCGCTCGGCGGCGGAGCGCGCGTCGATTTGCGTGCGGCCTACGTCGACGGCCTCACCCTGCCCGAACTCGTCGCGCAGACCGAACCGTTGCTCGAAGCGGCGCTGCCGTTGCTCGCGGGCAGGCCCGTGCTCTACGTCGCCGCTACGCGCGATGCGATGGTCGCGCCGCGCAGCGCGAACGAACTCTTCGAACGCGCTCCGGAACCCAAGACGTTTGCGAGCGTCGACAGCGACCACACCTATGCCGGCGAAAACGCGCGCGGCGTCGCACTCGCTTGGCTCGCCGAGCGCCATCCGCGATGAGCGCGCGCGAACCCGAATCGCTCGCCGGACGGCGCGAGTTGCGCAGGTACAGCCGGCATCTGCTGATTCCGGAGGTGGCGCTGGCGGGGCAAGAACGACTGCGCGCGGCGCGCGTGCTCGTCGTCGGCGCGGGCGGGCTGGGCTCGCCCGTGCTCCAGTATTTGGCCGCGGCCGGCATCGGACGGCTGGGCATCGCCGACGACGACGCGGTCGACGAGACCAACTTGCAGCGTCAAGTGCTCTTCGCCGAAAGCGATATCGGCAGGCCCAAGGCGGTTGCCGCGGCGGAGCGCGTTGCGGCGCTCAACCGCTTCGTCGGGATCGACGCGCTGCAGGTGCGCGTCGATGCGGCGAACGCGCGCGAACTCGTGCGCTTGTACGATGTGGTGGTCGACGCGACGGACTCGTTCCGCTCGCGCTACACGCTCAACGACGCCTGCCGCCTCGAAGGCAAGCCCGACGTGTACGGCTCGATCTTTCGCTTCGACGGCCAAGTCTCGGTGTTTGCGCCCGGCGGTCCATGCTATCGCTGTCTCTTTCCCGAAGCGCCGCCCGAAGGCAGCGTGCCGACGTGTGCCGAGGGCGGCGTGCTCGGGGCGCTCGCGGGTTTGGTGGGAACGTGGCAGGCGAACGAAGCGCTCAAACTCGTGCTCGGGATCGGCAGCACGCTGGCCGGACGGCTGCTCGTGATCGATGCGCTCGACGCGCGCACGCGCGAGTTCGAACTCGCAATCGATCCCGACTGCCCGTTACACGGCGAGCGCGCGAGGATTCGCGACGTCGTCGAAAGCGAACCCGCCGCCCCACGCGATGACGGCATTCCCGATATCGAGCCGGGCGATCTCGACGCGTACCTCGAGTCGTTGCCCGCAGCGTTGGTGCTCGACGTGCGCGAGCCGCACGAAGCGGCCCTCGGCCTCGCACCGCGCGCGCTGCACGTGCCCGCGAGCGTGCTCGAAGCGCGCCTGCACGAACTCGATCCGGCAACGCCGTACGTCGTGGCCTGCCGGGTCGGAGCAAAATCGCGCTGGGCCGCGCAACGCTTGCACGATGCGGGTTTCCGGCGCATCCTGCACTTGCGCGGCGGCCTGCTGGCCTACGCCGTGTTGCACGAAAGCTTCGACTTTTTTTGACCTCGCCCAAGGCCGCGGTCGTGCGCGCCGCGTTGGCCGCGGGCGCGAGCGCCGTGCGCGTGACGGACGCGCAACCCGATGCGCGCGAACGCGCTCGGCTCGAAGCCGCGTACGCTCGCGGCGACGTCGCGACCTGGGCCTATCCGCCCGAGCGCGCGCGGACGTCGACCGATCCCGCGGCGCTCTTGCCGGGCGCGCGTAGCGTCGTCTGCCTCGCGCTGGCCTATGCGACGCCGCCTCCGCCGCGTCGCGCGCCGCTCACCGGACGCATCTCGAATTACGCGTGGGCGGCGGATTACCACGCGCGCCTGCGCGCTTTGGCCGCGCAGGTAGCCGCCGAGATCGAGCGCTTCGCGGGGCCCGGCAGCACGCGCATCGCGTGCGATACCGCGCCGCTCGCCGAGCGGGCGTTCGCCGCGCGCGCCGGCTTGGGCTGGGTGGGCAAACATACCGGGCTCATCGCGCCGGGCCTCGGCTCGTTCGTCTTTCTGGCCGAGGTGCTCACGACGCTCGAGTTGACGCCGGACGAGCCGCTGCGCAAATCGTGCGGCTCGTGCGCGCGCTGCGTGGACGTTTGTCCCACGGGCGCCTTGCGCGGCGACTACACGATGGACTCCACACGTTGCATCTCCGACCTCACCCAGCGCCGCGACGCGATTCCGCGCGCGCTGCGGCCGTTGCTCGGCGACTGGGTCTGGGGCTGCGACCTCTGCAACGAGGCCTGTCCGCCCTCACGCCGGGCCGGACCCGGTGGCGGCGCGCAGTTTGCCGCCGGTGGTGAGCGCGCCGCCTTCCCCGACCTGCAGGCCCTGTTGCGCGTGCGCGGCGCCGCGTTTCGCCGAGCCTACGGCGCGACGGCGCTCGGCTGGCGCGGGCCCGCCGTCTTGCGCCGCAATGCCGCGGTGGCGCTGGGCAACGCCCTCGACCGGGCAGCGGTGCCGGCCCTCGAGGCCGCGCTGAGCGAAGATGCCCAGCCGCTCGTGCGCGGACACGCCGCCTGGGCGCTGGGCCGGATCGGTTCGCCCCGCGCACTGCACGCGCTCGAAGCGGCGCTCGACCGGGAGACCGACGCTCAGGTCCGGCTCGAAATTGCCGCCGCGCTCGAGCCCTTCCTGAGGACCGTCTGAGAAACCATCCCCGCGCGGCCTGCGTTGCACATCGAGAAAGAACGGCCCACCCGGAAGGAATGTCTCATGATGTCTCGCCTTGGGCGCACCTCGCGCACGGCGGCCCTTGCACTCTGCGCGGGCCTCGCGACGATCGCCCCCACGTTTGCGGACGCGCCCGCGGGCAGCGGCGGCGATCTCTACAAACGCATGATCCAAGTCAACGCCAAGCTCAAGAGCTATACGGGCACGGTGCACATGGATGCGAAGCTGCTGACGTTCCCCTTCATCAGCCCCTCGCTCGACGGCACCGTCTACTTCAAACAGCCCGATAAACAGGCGTTGGTGTTCGACACGGTGCCCGCGCTCGCGGGTCAGTTCAAGAAGGTGTATCCCAAACTCGACCCGCCTTCGACCTGGGACAAGATCTACGATTTCACCGCGCTCTCGGATCAGAACGGCACCACCATCTTTCGCCTGGTGCCGAAGAAGAACGGCCGGGTCGAGCATCTCGACGTGAACGTCGACGACGCCAGCGCCACCGTCAAGGCGTACACCTGGACCTATAAGGACGGCGGCTCGATCGCCTTCGAGCAGAGCTTCAAAACGATCGACGGGAACTTTCTGCCCCTGAAGGTGACCGGCCACGTCGATCTGCCCTCGTACAAGGCCGACGTGACGACCAACTTCTCGGGGTACAAGCTCAACGTGCCCGTCGCGGACTCGGTCTTCGACGAGAAGTAGGCGGGCGAGGAAGCGCCAAAGGTAACCGGATGGCTCTCGAAACGATCGACCTGATCGGCGGCNNCGCTGCGTCTACTGCATGCCCGAAGCGGGCCTGCCCTGGATTCCCAAAGCGGAGATCCTGAGCTACGAAGAGATCGAGCGCATCGTCGCCGCCGGTGCCTCCGCGGGCGTGCGCAGCGTGCGTCTGACCGGCGGCGAACCGCTCGTGCGCCGCGACCTTCCCGAGCTGGTCGCCCGACTGCACGCGATTCCGGGCATCGAGGACATCTCGCTCTCGACCAACGCCTTGCTGCTCGAGGAGATGCTCGAGCCGCTCGTCGCGGCGGGACTACGGCGCGTCAACGTTTCGCTCGACACGTTGCGCGAAGATCGCTTTTTCTTGCTCGCGCGCAGGCCCGGCCTGGATCGCGTGCTGCGCGGCATCGACGCCGCGCTCGCCGCGGGCTTGGCGCCGCTGAAGATCAACTGCGTCGTCATGCGCGGCGCCAACGACGACGAACTCGAAGCGTTTGCCGAACTGACCCGCGAGCGCGCGGTCTACGTGCGCTTCATCGAAGTGATGCCGGTGGCCGAAAATCTCGACCTGCAACGCCAGAGCTACGTCTCCGCCGACGAGATCCTGGCGCGTCTGGGTGAGAACGACGCGCTTGTGCCGACTCCCGGCCCCGGCGGCAACGGCCCGGCGCGCTATTTTGCCTATCCGGGGGCGCTCGGCGCGGTCGGCGTGATCAGCCCGCTCTCACACGATTACTGCGAGCGCTGCAACCGGGTGCGGCTCACCGCCGACGGGCGACTGCGCCTCTGTCTCTTCGGCAACCAGGAGATCGATTTGCGCCGCGCCGTCCGCGCCGGCGCGACGCAAGCGGAACTCGCCGCCATGCTCGGCGGCGCCATGCTGATCAAGCCCGAGCGGCACCACCTTCGCCTCGGCGAGCAGGCCAGCCGGATGCGCGCCTTCTCCGAAATCGGCGGCTGAACTCCCGCGGTCACGAAAGGCAGCCCTCGCGCGTTACCCCCGAAAAGGAGAGGGGCTTTGGAAAACGTCTTCGTCCTCGGCGTCGACAAGGGTATCGAAGCCGACGCGCGCCTCGAACGGCTGGTCGCCGAACATCAAACGAAACTGGCGCGCTACGTGCGTCGCTTCGTCTCGGATCGCGACCTCGCGCTCGACCTCACGCAAGACGTCTTTCTCGCCGCGCACCGCATGCTGCGCGCCGATCCGGCGCGGCCGCTGACCGGCGGCTGGCTCTACAAGACGGCCACTAATCACGCCATCAGCTACCTGCGCAAACGCAAGCGGCGCGGCGACACGTTGCCGCTCGAGGAAGCCGCCGGCGCGTTCCGGCTCGACGAACGCTCGGCCCAGGATCTCGACTTGCAAGCCGCGCTCGGCGCGCTCGCGCCCGAGCAACTGGCCTGCGTGATGTTGACCGCGTATGCGGGCTATTCGTCGGGCGAAGCAGCCTTGATGTTGGGTTTGAGTCCGGCCGCCGTTCGCCAGCGCGTCTGCCGTGCGATGCGCTCGTTGCGCGTCGCCCTCGGAACCAGCGCGTGAGAGCCGGCTTCCACCGGCACTTCGAGGCGTTGGCCGCGGCGCTCGCCTTGGGCGAAGCGAGCGAAGCCGAGCGCGTCGAGTTCGCCGCGCACGCGCGCTCGTGCGCCGTCTGCGCCGCCGACGCCGCGCACGGCAGCGCACTGGTTGGGCGACTCGCCGCCGCGCGCGACGACGAGCGCTGGCAGCCGCATCTCGACGGCGACATCGGCGCGCGTCTGAGCGTGCATCGGACGCAACGCTCGAAGCAGACCTTCGCCGTGTTGGGTTACGCCGTCGCGGCCTCGCTCGTGGTGAACGTGGCCTTCGTCGGCGGCTTTGCGGGCCGCGCGCTCGACGCGCTGCGCGTGACCCCGGCGCCCGAAGCCGCCGCCGTGAATTCCCTGCGCATCGTGCTCGAGCATCGCGCGCCGCGCGAACCCGCCGCGCTCGCGCTGCATCGCGCGACGCGGCTCGCGCCGCACGCCCAGGTCGCGTTCCGAGCGCCGGCGCCCGTCGCCCGGCGCGAGGCAGCCGCGCCGCCGCCGGCCGCGCCTGCCGCCGTGCCGGTGCCCGACGTGTTCGCGGGCATCGCATTGGAAAGCACCGCGCTCGACCGCAGCGTTGCCTTCGCGCAACTCTGCGCCGAAGTCCGCGCCGCCGACCGGCCGCTGCCGGCGGGTTGCGACGCTATTCCGGCCGCTCCGGCGCGCTGAACTGACCCTCGCGCTGCGGGCGCCGCCGCAGGATGAAGATCGAAACGACGAAGACGACGACGACGCCGGTCAAGATGCCGAGTTCGATCGCGCTCGCCGAAACGGTCGACCCCGTCGGCCCGACCTCACCGACGGTGATCACCAAGATGCGCCGGATCACCGCGATCAAACCCACGATCAGAAACGGTTCGGCCATCAGCACGGAGCCGCGCAGCGACAGCAACACGGTGTAGGCCAGCTCGACGACCATCAGCACGAGCAGGATGACGTCGAGAAAGTGCGAGCCGAAGACGATGGGCGAGCCGCCCGAGAAGAACATGTCGTAGAGGATGCTCGCGCTCTGCTTGAGCAACGCCGCGGCCGCTCCGAAGAGCAGGATGCCGATCGCGAAAAAGACGATGCGCTCCGACCAGAGTAGTAAGGACACGGCGGCTCGTAACGTCTTGCCTTCCGGCGAGCCCTTGGGCGTGCGCTCCATGGCCCATCACTTTGCAGCATCGCGCGGAAGGCCTGCGCCGACTCTTGGCATTTCGCGGGATGGCTCGCGGCGGTACAAGAAGCACGATCCCGTTTTTCTCCAGAGAAGAGGTACCCCAGTTGGTGAAACCGTTGATGTCGATGCTCTTCGCCGCGGCCCTGGCGGGCTCGCTCGTGGCCGGGTGTTCCAAGTCGTCCGATAGTTCGTCGTCCTCGAGCGACGCGACGGCGGCGGCGGCGACGACCGGCCCGGTCAGCGACGCGGCCTCGGACGGCTTGAAGGACCAGCCCGGCGCGGCCGTCGCCGCGGGCGACGCCGCTCACGGCAAGGAGATCTTCTCGCAAAACTGCTCGAGCTGCCACGGTGCCGACGGCACCCAGGGCGGCGTCGGGCCGAGCCTCAAGGGCGAAAAGGCGAAGAAGGATCTCGCCAAGACGATCGCTTGGATCAAGAACCCGCAGCCGCCGATGCCCAAGCTCTATCCCTCTCCGCTCGGCGAAAAAGACGTGGCGGACGTGGCGGCTTACGTCCAGTCGCTCTGACGACGCGCGCGCGCTCTATCTGTTCGGCCGGGACCTCCGCCTCGGAGATCACGCGGGCCTAGCGGAAGCGGCGCGCTTCGGCGCCGTCGTTCCGGTGCTGCACCTCGATGCCGCTCGACGCGAGCGGCTCAATCGCTCGCCGCGCCGCGCCGCCTTCTATTGCGGCGCGGCGTCGGCATTACGCGATGCCTTGCGTGGCCGCGGCTCGGAGTTGATCGTCAGCCGCGGCGGCGCCCCGGAAATCGAATGCCTCGCCCGCGAGGCCCGCGCGGCGACGGTGGTCTGGGCGGCGGAATACGATGCCGCGGCCGCCGCCGCGCATCGCTCGTTGCAGGCGGAGCTGGAAGAGGCGGGTCTGCGCGCGACGATCGTGCACGATGCGCCCGTCGTGGCGCCCGAAGATGCCGCGGCCGCGCGCAGCGCCGACGGCGGCTTGGGCTATCGCGCCTTCGTGCCCTATGTCAACGTGTGGCGGGAAGCGATACGCGCGCCGGTCGCCGGGCGCGTCGACTTTACCGACGTGGGGCTCGCGACGCAAGCGCTCCCGCGCCCCGAGGACTTCGGCGGCGAGCCGCTCGCCGATCCGCCCTCGGAGGCCGCGGCGAGTGCGGCGATGGACGCATTCCTCGCTGGTCCCGTGCTGCACTATTTGACCGCGCGCAACGTGCCCGCCGACGCCACTTCGCAGCTTTCGGCGCACCTCTCGTTCGGCACGCTCTCGGCGCGCACGCTCGTCGCGTGCCTGAACGAACGCGCCCGCGATCGCTTTCTGCTCGCCGAGGAACGACTCTCGCTCGACGCCTATCGCCGCGTGCTCGCGTTGCGCGACTTCTTTTTTCAACTCGCATGGTTTTTCGAGGCGCATCCGGATCAGGCGCTACAAGAGCGCATGCGCCATTTTCCGTTCGCCCGCGAGCACGCGGGCCTCGACGCCTGGCGCGAGGGCCGGACGGGATATCCGCTCGTCGACGCGGGCATTCGCGAGTTGGCCGCCACCGGGCGAATGCACCCGCGTGCGCGCGCGGTGGCCGCCTCGTTTCTGTGCTTCGATCTGGGCCTGGACTGGCGGATCGGCCGGGACGCCTGGGACGGGCAACTGATCGAAGACGAGCCGGCGCTGGCCACGGGCAACTGGCAGTGGATCGCCGGCGTCGGGGCCGACCTAGCGCAATTCCCGCGCATCTACAACCCGCAGAAACAGGCCCGCACGCTCGATCCGCGCGGCGCGTACGTCAGGCGCTGGATCCCGGAACTCGCCGCGCTGCCCGCGGGTCGCGGGTCGCCGCTGCGCCCGCCGCCCGGGCAGTTGGCGCTGCCGCTGTTCTCGGCGCCGACCTATCCGCCGCCGGTCGTGGAGCACGAGGAAGCGGCGCGGGAGTTCCTGCGCCGCTATGTCGACTTCGTGGCCACCCGGCGCTGAATTCCGGGCGCGGGTTCAGGCGCTCGCGTGCGCCTCGCGGCGGTCGAGCCATTCGCTGATCAGCGGCACGCGCACGTCCTCGGCGTTCCAGGCCTTGAAGGCGAACACGATGGAGGCCACGAGCCAGACCGGTCCGAGCATCGCCAGCAGCGGCCAAGCCGAGATGCCGAGCAGCGGCAGGTGGGCGATGGCGCCCAGACCCAGGTACATGCCCGCGCAGCCGAAGTTGAAGCCGAGCGCCTGCAGGGCTTGACGGCGCACTTCGGGCGAACCGGACGAGCCGAGCAGCGTCAGAATGGCCAGCGGCCACATCGGGTAGCCCAGGGCGACGAGGGCCCGGGTTTCGGGTGAAACCGTCGCGAGCGCCGTGGAGCGCGGCGGCGGGGCGGGCCACATGCGGGCCGACGGGCCCGGCGGGGGCGGATTGGGCGGCGGCGGATTGGGAGGGGGATTCGAAGGACCGACCCCGCCCGCGATGCCCTGCCGGGCGCTGGATGCGGTCTTGATCCGCTGCTCGAGGCGACAGCTCGGGCAGAAGCCGTTTTCGTCGCGGCACGTCGCGCAGATCGTCTTCAGACAATCGCGGCACACGGCGACGGACGGCACGGCGTTGTGAAAGTAACAGTCCACGGAAGCCCCTCCGGCGAAGTCCTAGGTCGTGGCGATGTACCCCCAGCCTGCCGCGAAGGTTTCGGAGAAGGTTCTGCGCAGGCTCCTGGCCGAGGCGCGGCCCTACTATCCCCGCTTGGTCTTCGCGCTGCTCTTAGGCGTGATCTCGGGCCTCGGACCCTTGGCTTACGTGCAGGCCTTCCCGCTGATCATCTCGCGCGTCTTCGGCGACTCGACGCACGATTTGACCTGGACCTTGCCCTGGAGCAAGCAGGTGATCCTCGACGTGCCCCACGCCGACATCCTGTGGTTCGTCATCGTCGGGCTGTTCGTGGTCAACCTGATCTCGAACGCCGCGCAGTACGGCCAGAACTACCTGACGGCCTGGAGCGGGCAGCGCTTGATCGCGTCGTTGCGGGTGCGGCTCTTCTCGCGCGTGCTGCACATGCCGCTGGGCGAATTCGACAAGTGGCGTCCGGGCGAGTTTCTCGCGCGGTTCACCAACGATCTCGCGCTGATGACCGACGCGGTGAGCATCTCGTTGCCGCAGATGGTGCAGACGATGGTCACCTTCGTCGGCGCGCTAGCCTATATGATCTATACCGACTGGCTGCTGACGCTATTTCTGCTCGTCTTCGCGCCCGTGGTGAATTTCGCGGTCGCAACGTTCACGCGGCTGATCTCGACGGGCACGCGCCGCGCGCAGGAGCGCATCGCGGATCTCGCGGCCAACCTGACCGAGGTGGTTCAAGGCGAGCGCATCGTCAAGGCTTTCGGACGCGAAGACTACGAGATCGAACGTTTCCGCGACAGCAACGAGAACTTCTTCGGCGCGTACATGAAGCTGACCCAATTGGGACAGACGCAGACTCCCGTCGTGGCCATGATCATCACGGTTGCGCTGCTCGCGGTCGTCGCCTTTTCGGCGCGCGAAGTCGTGGTCGGACGCATGAACAAGGACACGGTCGTCGGCTTTTGGTCGGCGGTGGTGCTGGCCATCAATCCGCTCAATCGCTTCGCGACGTACATCGGCGACATCTCGAAGGCGCTGGTCGGCGCGGCGCGCGTCTACGAAGTGCTCGATCTGCCGGTCGAACCGCAAGACGTTCCGGGCGCGACGATGCCGGCGCGCATCGANNTCGTCGGACCCTCGGGCGCGGGCAAGACGACCATCGTCAATTTGGTGCCGCGCTTCTACGAACCGCAGAGCGGCCGGATCACGCTCGACGGCGTCGACCTGCGCGAGTTGAGTCTGGCCGGACTGCGCGGTGCGATCGGCATCGTGCCGCAGGAACCGTTGCTCTTCAGCGGCACGATCGCCGACAACATCCGGTACGGGCGGCTCGAAGCGACGCGCGCCGAGATCGAGGCCGCGGCGCGCGAAGCCAATGCCGAAGAGTTCGTGCTCGATCTGCCTTTGGGGTACGAAACGCCGGTCGGCGAGCGCGGCATGCGCCTCTCGGGTGGCCAGCGCCAACGCATCTCGATCGCGCGGGCCGTCTTGCGCGATCCGCGGGTACTGATTCTCGACGAGGCCACGAGCGCGCTCGACAGTCACTCCGAGCGTCTGATCGAGGCGGCTCTCGACCGGCTCTTGCCCGGCCGCACCACCCTGATCGTCGCGCACCGGCTGTCCACGATCCGGCGCGCGAACAAGATCCTGTACATCGAAGCCGGGCGCGTGGCCGAAGCGGGCACGCACGACGAACTGATCGCGCGCGGCGGACGCTATGCCGCGTTGCATGCCGCACAACTAGCCGTCTAGTACGATGCCGCTGGTCGCCTGTCCGTTGGGCAGAAGGACCTAACCTGTCCGGAATGGCAGGGGTGCGCATAGTCGAAGCCCCCGCAAACACCAGTCGTACCGTTTGGAGGCGCCGGTCTACCGGCATCATTCGAACGGGCGGTCTAGCGACGGAGCGCCCATGCTGGTTTTGACCCGCAAACCGAACCAGGCCATCGTCATCGGCGACGACATCCGCATCGTCGTGGTCTCGGTCGACCGCGATCAAGTCCGCCTGGGCATCGAGGCCCCGCGGGAGGTCAGCGTGCATCGCGCCGAGGTCTACGAAGAGATCCAGCGCGGCGAAGTGCGCACCAAGAAGGCCACGGGCAGCTAGCCCGCCCGGACCCCATCACGGCCGTCCGGCGAACGCAGGGCGCCCTTTTCGATGCGGCGGCAGGCCGCTTTGAGCGGGCTTCGCACCTGTGCTATACTCTCGGGGTTGCTCATTTCGCCCGGCCTCAGGCTGGGCGCGATGGTCCCGCTCAGCGCCATGGGTTCGCCCTGCCGCCCGGGACCAGAAAGGTCTAGAAAATACGCATGGCATCGATTATCTCGATGAAGGCCCTGCTNNTCATCGACCTGCAGAAGACGGTCTTGATGTTGCGCGAGGTCTACGCCGCCGTCAAGCAGATGGCGCACGACAACAAAGTCATTCTCTTCGTCGGCACCAAGAAGCAGGCGCAAGACGTGGTCAAGGAAGAGGCGGAACGCGCCGGCACCTACTACGTCAACGAGCGCTGGCTGGGCGGCACGCTGACCAACTTCTCGACGATCCAGAAGCGCATCGCGCGTCTGCGCGAACTCGAGGGCATGCGCGCGCAAGGCACCTTCGACATGTTGCCCAAGCGCGAAGTGGGCCGGCTGACCGACGAACTCGAGAAGCTCGAGCGTTTCCTCGGCGGCATCAAAGACATGCACCGTCTGCCCGACGCCGTGTTCATCGTCGACCCGAAGAAAGAGCGCATCGCGGTGCTCGAAGCCCGCAAGCTCAAGATTCCGATCATCGCGGTGATCGATACCAACTGCGATCCCGACGAGATCGATTACGCGATCCCGGGCAACGACGATGCGATCCGCGCCGTCAAGTTGATGGTCTCCAAGATCGCCGACGCGATCATCGAAGGCCGCACCGAGGCCGAGAGCGGTGCCTTCGTCGAAGGCGAGTACGATTACGAAGCCGAGGCGCAGTCCTCAGCCGGCGACGCGCCGGCCTTTGCCGAAGTCCCCGCATAAGAAAGGCACCATTCCCCGTGAGCACCACCGCCAGCTATAAGCCCTCCGCCGGCGAGATCAAGCGCCTGCGCGACGAGACGGGCGCCGGCATGCTGGATTGCCGCGCCGCGCTGCTCTCGGCGAGCGGCGACTACGAAGCGGCCAAGAAGAATCTCGCCGATCAGGGCGTGAGCAAAGCCGAAAAGAAGGCCGAGCGCTCCGTCAAGGAAGGCGTGATCGAGTCGTACATTCACGTCGGCAACAAGATCGGCGTGCTGGTCGAGATCAACTGCGAGACCGACTTNNACCGACTTCGTCGCGCGCAACGAGCGCTTCAAGGAATTGGCCCGCGACGTTGCGATGCACATCGCGGCGATGCCGGTGCGGTACGTCAACCGCGACGCCGTGCCCGAAGCGGAGATCGACGCGGTCAAGGCCGATCTCGCGGCCAACGTGCCCGAGGGCAAGCCGGCCAACGTGATCGAGCGCATCGTCGAGGGCAAGTTGAACAAGTGGTATGAGGAAAACGTGCTGCTCGATATGCCGTTCATCAAGAACGACGAGCAGACCGTCGGCGAACTGGTCGCGGCGCTGGTCGGCGTGTTGGGTGAAAACATCCAGGTCCGGCGCTTCGCCAAATTCGCACTGGGCGAGGCCTGATCGAGACGCCGTTGGAGTCGAACGGGAGGCCCGCCTACCGGCGGATCCTGCTCAAGCTCTCGGGCGAGGCATTTCTCGGCCGCGATAGCTCGGTCGACGCGGTGACGACCGCCGCGATGGCCGAAGAAATCGCCCAAGTGGCGCGCGAGGGCGTGTCGGTGGCCGTCGTCGTCGGCGGCGGGAACATCTGGCGCGGCAAGGCGCACGAGGCCGCCGGCATGGATCGGGCGACGGCAGATTACATGGGCATGCTGGCCACCGTCATCAACGCGCTCGCACTCCAGGACGCGCTCGAGCGCATCGGCATCCCGTCGCGCGTGCAGAGCGCCATTCAGATGCAGCAGGTCGCCGAACCCTACATCCGCCGGCGCGCCATCCGGCACTTGGAAAAAGGCCGCGTGGTGATCTTCGGCGCGGGCACCGGCAACCCGTATTTCACCACCGACACGACCGCGGCGCTGCGCGCGGTCGAAATCGGCGCGCAGGCGATCCTCAAGGCGACCAAGGTCGACGGCATCTATACCGCCGATCCGAAACTCGACCCCACCGCCACGCGCTTCGAGCGGCTCGACTATCTCGAAGTGCTGCAGCGGGGTCTGCAAGTCATGGATAGCACCGCGCTCACGCTGTGCATGGACAACGGTCTGCCCATCATCGTCTTCGACATGAACGTTCCGGGCAACATCCGGCGCGTCGTGCACGGCGATCCGATCGGGACGACCGTTTCGACGCCGGTCCGGCCCGAAGCCGGTCTCGCAGGAAAGGTCACATGAGTACGCCCGACGAGATTTTCAAACAGACCGAAGAACGTATGCGCAAGGCGCTCGAGGTCACGCGTAACGATTACGCCGGCGTGCGAACGGGCCGCGCGTCGACGGCGCTGGTCGACCGCCTGCAGGTCGAAGCCTACGGCTCGCCCACGCCGCTCAAGCAAGTCGCGACCGTCAGCACGCCGGACGCCCGCACCCTGCAGATCACCGCGTTCGATCGCTCGACCGTCGGCGCGATCCGTAAGGCGATCGAGACCAGCGACCTCGGCCTGACGCCCAACATCGACGGCTCCAACATCCGGCTCTCGATCCCGCCGCTCAACGAAGAGCGGCGCAAAGACCTGGTCAAGATCGTGCACAAGAAAGCGGAAGAGGGCAAGATCGCCATTCGCAACGTGCGCCACAAGGGCATCGACGAAATCAAGACGCTGCTCAAAGATCATGCGATCACCGAGGACGAGAACAAACGCGCCGGCGAGCACGTGCAAAAACTGACCGACCGGTATATCAAGGAAATCGACGCGTTGACCGCGGCCAAAGAAAAAGAGATCATGGAGGTCTAGGCGGCCGCGGGCTCTCGAACGGTTTGCGGCCGGGTGGCCGGGTTTCGGGCGCCGCGCAGGGAACGGGGTGGCAATGGACGACGCGCTTCGCGAAGCGGCCGAGCCCGACTCCCTGACCCTCTTGCCCGAGGTCGACGTCAGGCGCGCGCTCGCGGGCCGGATCCTGACCTTCACGCTGTTGGCGCCGCCGTACCCCGCGATCGGCGTGGGTGCGCTGCGCGTCCTGCGCATCGTCGAACGCGAGGGCGCGGCCGACGTGATCGCCGGCTACGAACGCTACGAGCGCCCGGAGTTGCCGCCCGAGCCGGCCGGAGCGGTCTTCGCTTGAGCGCTGCCGTCCCGCGCCACGTGGCCATCATCATGGACGGCAACCGCCGCTGGGCCAAAGCCCGCCGCTTGCCGGTCATCGAGGGCCACCGGCGCGGCATCGTGGCCTTGCGTGAGATCACGCGAGCCGCGCGCGACGCGGGCGTGGAGATTCTCACCGTCTACGGGTTCTCGACCGAAAACTGGAAGCGCGACAAGACCGAGATCTCGCTGCTCCTCGACTTGGCCGTCTATTTCGCGCAGAGCGAATTGGCCGAACTGTGCCGCAACGACGTGCGCGTCAGCATTATCGGACACTACGAGGCCATGCCCCGCGCCTCGCGCGAAGCGCTCGATGGATTGGTTTTGCGCACGGCCGGAAATCGTGGCTTGCAACTCAACCTCGCGGTCAACTACAGCGCGCGCGCGGAATTGCGCGACGTGGTCGCGGATCTCGCAAACGAGGTGGCCGCGGGGCGGCTCGCGCCCGAAGCGATCGACGAAGGCTGCATCGAGTCGCGACTCTACACCGCGCAGTGGCCCGATCCCGAACTGCTGATCCGGCCCGGCGGTGAATCGCGGCTCTCGAACTTCCTGCTCTTCCAAGTCGCCGAGACCGAACTCTATTTGAGCGACGTCTACTGGCCCGACTTCGGCCGCGACGAGTTCGGCAAGGCGCTGGCCGCCTATCGCGAGCGCAAGCTCGCGGCCGCGAGCGGCGCGTGACCACGGCTTCGGGTGCCGAGCAGCGCAATCACGATCTGAGCCGGCGCGCGGTCACGGGCGTGTTGATGGCCGCGGTCGTGTTCGCCTCGGTTGCGACCGTGCCGACGTTTACCGTCGTCGTCTTGATCGTCACCCTGGGTTCGCTCTGGGAACTCGCGCGCATGTCGGAGCGAAACGGGCAGACGTTGATCTTTCCGGTCGCGGCGCTCGCCGTCGGCTGCTACATCGTGCTCGCCGCGCTCAACCTCCAGCACAAATACGAGAAGGCGCTCTTGGCCGGCACGCTGCTCGCCTCGGTCGCGGTGTCGCTGCTGGGTTCGCGTCAAGGCTTTCTCGCGCGCAGCGCCTACACGCTCTTCGGCGTCATCTACATCGGTTGGCTCAGCTCGTACTTTCTGGCCTTGCGCAACCTGCCCCAAGTCGGTACGGCGTACACGATCGCGGCGATCGTGCTGATCGCGCTGACCGACATCTTCGCGATGCTCGTCGGCGTCGCGATCGGGCGCACGCCGCTTTCCCCGATCTCGCCGCGCAAGACGTGGGAGGGCGCGATCGGCGGCTTCGTCGCGAGCGCCGCCGCGGGCGCGTCGCTCGCGCTCTTGCCGCAGCTGGGCATTCCTTGGTGGCAGGGTCTCTTCGTGGGCGGCGTCACGAGCGTTGCGGCGCAGGTCGGCGACCTGATCGAATCGGCGCTGAAGCGCGACGCGAAGGTGAAGGACGCCGGCACGCTGCTCGGCGGTCACGGCGGCATCTTCGATCGCTTCGACTCGTACATTCTGGGCGGCATCGCGTTCTACGGCGCGATGTTCGTCACGGGCCACATCACGTCGGTGCGCTAAATTATGGAGAAGATGCAGAAGAAGATCGCGATCCTGGGCTCGACCGGTTCGATCGGGACGCAGGCGCTCGACGTCATCGGGCGACATCCCGAACGATTTCGCGTGGTCGGCCTCGCGGCGGGCCGGCGCGTGGCGGAGTTGCTCGAACAGGTCCGGCGCTTCGGTCCCGAGTGGGTCTCGTGCGCCGATCCGGCTGACGCCGCGGCCTTGCGCGAGGTCTTGCCGGCAACGACGCGGGTGTTCTCGGGCGCCGAGGGTTTACACGCCGTCGCCGTCGCTGCGGAACCCGACGTGCTGCTCGCCGCGACCGACGGTGCGGTCGCCTTCGACGCGGTGTTTGCCGCCGTCGAACGCGGGCGGCGCATCGCGGTGGCCAACAAGGAGTTGATCGTCGCCGCCGGCGAGCTATTCGTGGCCGCCGCAAAGAAGAGCGGCGCGGAAATCGTGCCGGTCGATTCGGAGCACAGCGCGCTCTTCCAGTGTCTGGTCGGCGAGCCGCCGGAGCGCATCGCCTCGCTGATCGTCACGGCCTCGGGCGGCCCGTTTTGGGAGATGCCCGCGGCGGCGATGCGCGACGCTTCGGTGGCCGACGCGCTGCACCACCCTACGTGGAACATGGGCGTGAAGAATACGGTCGACTCCGCCTCGATGATGAACAAGGGCTTAGAAGTGATCGAGGCGAGCCGGTTGTTCGGAGTACCGGCCGAACGGATCCAGGTGCTCGTCCACCGGACCTCCGTCGCTCACGGTTTCGTCGTCTTCACCGACGGCAACGTGAAGGGCCAACTGGCGCACCCGGACATGCGCCTGCCCATCGGCTACGCGCTGGCCTATCCCGACCGCCTGCCCGACCACCAGAGCGTGGACGCCTTCACGGCGCTCGGCGCCGCGGTCGACGCCGAGCGCGCCCGCCTCGACTTTCTGCGGCCGGATTTCGAGCGCTTCCCGTGCCTGGGTCTCGCCTATGAGGCGTTACGTCGCGGCGGCACGGTGCCCGCCGCCCTCTCGGCTGCAAACGAAATCGCCGTCGATGCGTTCGTACGGGGAGAGATTCGCTTCGGCGACATCGCTGCGGTGGTTTCCCGGGCCCTCGCGGGAACTCCCGACGAGCCGCTCAGTCTCCAAACGGTACGAAGCGCCGATCGCCGGGCGCGCGACCTCGCCCGCGAAGCCGTCGAGGCTAGCTCGCCGGCACCGGCGAACCGATAGGAAAGGCATGTCGATCGTCACCCTCGCGTTGCTCGCCCCTTCCCTGGACAGTGCCGGAAAGATCCTGATCTTTCTGTTGGCCCTGTCGGTCCTGATCGTGTTGCACGAGGCCGGCCACTTCTTCGTTGCCCGGCGCAACGGCGTGCGGGTCAACGACTTCGCCATCGGCTTCGGGCCGACGCTGCTGAAGTGGACCTCGCCGCGCAGCGG
>PLFC01000115.1 GCA_003136655.1 Vulcanimicrobiota bacterium | reverse complement strand
CGACCAGCACCGTGTCGCCGTAGTCTTCCGCGATCGTGCCCTCGCCGCCCAACGTTTCGACCGCCACCATGTCGCCCACGGCCAAGGCCGGCGCCGCGGCGGTTTGCGCCGCAGGGCGCCCCGGCTTGATGCCGAGGTCGCGGTGCACGTCGGTCAGGACGCGTTCGAGCAGCGCGCTTTGTCCCGGCGTAATGCGCGCGCGGCTCGCGATGCGGTCGCGACTGCGCCGCTCCAATTCGCCCGCGAACTCGCGCAACGCGCGCGAGAGCCGCTCTTCGGCATGCTGCGCGAGCTGCCGCCGCTCCCGTTCGAGCGCATCGGCGCGACGCCGCACGTTGCCCTGCAGCGTCTCCAGATGCGCGCGCTCGCGCTCGAGCGCCTCGCGCTCCGCCGCCGCTTGCGCGCGCACGTCGGCCAGTTCGGCCAAGGCCCGGTCGTAGTCGCGCTCGCTCGAGGAAAGCAACGACTCGGCGCGCTCGACGATGCCCGCGTCGAGGCCCAGCGCGCGCGCCAGCGGAAAGGCTAGCGAACGGCCCGGCGAGCCGATGTCGAGTTGGTACGTCGGCGCGTAGGTTGCGGGATCGAAACGAACGCTGGCGTTGACCACGCCGGGCGTGTCGTGGGCGAAAAGCTTCAGTTCCGTAGCATGCGTGGTGATGATGCCGCGCGCGCCGCAGGCCAAGAGATGTTCGAGCACGGCCACGCCGAGCGCCGCCGACGAGGCGGGTTCGGTGCCGCTCGCGATCTCGTCGATCAGCAGCAGGGAACGCGGCCCGGCGATCGCGACGATCTCGCGCAGACGCCGCAAGCGCGCCGAAAAGGTCGAAGCGTTCTCGGCGATCGACTGATCATCGCCGATGTCGCAGGCGAGTTGCTCGAACCCGCCGATCGCCGTGCCCTCGCCTGCGGGCAGTTGCAAGCCGCAATAGGCCATGGCCACGAAGGTGCCCAGCATCTTGAGGGCCACCGTCTTGCCGCCCATGTTCGGTCCGCTGATGACGATGAAGCGACGCTCGTCGTCGAGCGCGAGCGATTGCGGCACCGCGCGCTCGCCGAGCAGCGGATGGCGGCCCGAGCGCACCTCGACGCGCGCCTCGTCGACGATCTCGGGTGCGCTCGCATTGGTGCGCATGGCCAAGCGAGCCCGGGCCAGCGCCAGGTCGATCTCGGCGAGCACCTCGACGTTGGCTTCGGCCTGGTTCGCGTGACGGCCGACGAGCCCCGAGAGTTCGCGCAGGATGCGCGCGATCTCACGCTCTTCCTCGATGCGCAGCGTGCGCAACCCGTTGTTGACGTCGAGCGCGCCGAGCGGCTCGACGAAGAGCGTGTGGCCGCTGGCCGAGGTGTCGTGCACGACGCCCGGCACTTGTCCGGCAAATTCGGCCTTGACCGGAATGACGAAGCGCCCCTCGCGCATGGTTACGATCGAATCCTGGACCGCCTTGGCATACTGCGCCGAGCGCAGGATCGATTGGCAGCGTTCGCGCGCTTCTTCTTGCGCGGCCGCGGCCCGGCGCCGGATGCGCGCCAGCGCCGGTGAAGCGCGGTCGAGCACTTCGCCGCGGTCGCCGATCGCTTCACCGATGTGTCCGGTGACCGCAGGCAAGTAGTCTGCGGGAGCGCAGCGCGCCAGCAACGCAGGCACGCCCTCGGCCGCGCGAATGCGGCGCACCGCGGCATCCGCCGCGGCCAGCGTCAGGCCGACGTCGCGCAGTTCCTCGGCGCCGAGCACCGCCTCGCGCGCGGCGCGCGCCAAGGCATCGCCGATCTCGGGCACGCGGGGCAAGTCGAACGAATCCCGTACCGCGAGCCCGCGCATCTCGGCCGTGATCGCCTGCTCCTCGCGCACGCGCGCGAGACCGGCCCGGGGCACGAGCGCCCGCGCACGCGCCGCCGCGCGCGGGCTCGCGGCATAGTGCGCGAGGGCTTCGCGAATCGCGCCGAAGTCGAGCGCCTCGAGCGTGCGCGCGTCGGCCAGCGCATCCGAGATCGGAGTCGACTCCGGGTCGAGCACGTCGTTACGGACCGGACGTACCGGCCAAGTGCGCGCGCAGACGCTCTTCGGCCAATGCCGGATTGGCCTTGCCGCGGCTGGCCTTCATGACCTGACCGACGAGAAAGCCCATGACCTTTTCCTTACCCGCGCGGAAGTCGTCGGCCACCTTCGGATTGGCCGCCACGATCTCGGCGACCAGCGCGTCGATCGCGCCGGGATCGCTGACCTGCCCGAGGCCTTCGCGCTCCACGAGTTCGCGCGGTGCACCGCCCTCGCTCCACAGCCTCGTAATCAGGTCCTTGGCGATCTTCGAATTGATCGTCTTCGCTTCGACCAGCGACACGAGTTCGGCGAGCGCCGCCGCCGAGAGCTTCGAGTCGGCGATGGCCGTGCCGCTCTCGTTGGCCAAGCGGGTGAGATCGCCCAAGATGAAGTTGCCCGCGGCCTGCGGNNACGTAGCGCTCGACGCGAACCTGCGGCAAGACGCCGAGCCCGGCGCGCAAGCCGTCGACGTACGCGTCGTCGAACCGGAACGGCACGAGATCGGGATCGGGAAAGTAGCGATAGTCGTGCGCCTGCTCTTTGCTGCGCTGCACGATCGTGGTGCCCTCGGACTCGTCCCAGCCGCGCGTCTCTTGCACGATGCGGCCGCCCGCGCGCAGCACCCCGGCCTGGCGAGCGAGTTCGCTCTCGATCGCGCGCTGCACGCTGCGGAACGAGTTCATGTTCTTGATCTCGGTCTTCGTGCCGTACTCGCTGCTGCCGACCGGGCGCAGCGAGACGTTGGCATCACAACGCAGCGAGCCTTCTTCCATCTTCACGTCGCTGACGCCGAGCGCGACGAAGGTCCGTTTGAGCGCCTCCAGATAGGCCACCGCTTCGACCGCACTGCGCAGGTCGGGTTCGGAGACGCACTCCATCAAGGGCACGCCCGCGCGGTTGAAATCGACCAGCGAATAGGTCGAGCCCGCGAGCCGCCCGTCGGACGAACCCATGTGCATCGACTTGCCCGTGTCTTCTTCGAGGTGGATGCGCGAAAGCCGCACGCTACGCTCGGAGCCGTCGGGCAGGCGGAACGTCACGGTGCCGCCGCTCGTGAAGGGCAGATCGTACTGCGAGATCTGATAGTTCTTGGGCATGTCCGGATAGAAGTAATTCTTCCGGTCGAACTTCGAGAAGGCCGGCACGGCGGCGCCGAAGGCCAGGCCCGCGCGCAGAACGTGCACGATCGCCAAGGCGTTGGGCACCGGCAGCGCGCCGGGCATGCCCAGGCAGACCGGGCAGATGTTGGTGTTCGGCTCGCCGCCGAAGACGTTGCGACAACCGCAGAACATCTTCGTCTGCGTCTTGAGTTCCACGTGGCACTCCATGCCGATCACGGCTTCGTACGCCGTACCGTTCACGTCGAG
>PLFC01000112.1 GCA_003136655.1 Vulcanimicrobiota bacterium | reverse complement strand
TCGATCGAACGCGCGCAGTCGAAGGTCGAGAACCACAATTACGAGATCCGCAAACAGGTTCTCGAATACGACGACGTGATGAACAAGCAGCGCGAGGTGATCTACGCCGAGCGCCGCCGCGTGCTGCGCGGCGAGAACCTGCGCGAGTTCATGCTGCAGACGTTGCACGACAAGATCGGTCAGGCCGTCGATCAGAACGCGCCGGACAACGTGCATCCCTCGGAATGGGATCTCGAAGAGATCCTCAACGAGGTCGAGCTGATCTTCCCCATCCGCGATCGGATCGGCGTCGAAGACCTCGAGAAGCTCGATCGCGATTCGATGAAGGCCAAGCTGGTCGAAATCAGCGAGGAAGCCTACAACGCGAAGGAAGCGGAGCTGACGCCCGAGCTGCTGCGCGTGATCGAAGCGCGGTACATCATGCTGCCGATCATCGACCGCATGTGGGTCGATCATCTGTACGTGATGGACGCGCTGAAGACCGGCATCGGCCTGCGTGGCTACGGTCAGAAAGACCCGCGCGTCGAGTACGAAAAAGAAGCCTACGAGATCTTCGAAGACCTCAAGAGCAACATCGCCGACGAGGCGATCAAGGCGGTCTTCCGCGTCGTGGTCGAACGCACCGATCCGAACGCGCCCCCGCCGCCCGGATACGCGCCCCTGCCCAACGGCGCGCTCGACGGCAGCGGCAACGGCGAGGCGCAATATAACGGTAACGGTGACGGCGCGCAGTACAACGGCGATGCAGCGCAGGCCAACGGCGAGGCGCAAGCCTTCGAGACCGTGCCCAGCGGCGCGCTCGCACCGCCGCCGGAGCCGGTTCCGACCGGTCCGTCGCGCATCGATCCCCGCTACGCCCAGGCGCTACTCGGCGCAGCACCGGGCGCGCCGCCCAAGCGTGAACTGCATACCAACCGCGGCGAAGACGAACCCAAAGCGCCCGCGCGCGCCTCAGCCGACAAGAAGGTCGGACGCAACGACGTCTGCCCCTGCGGCTCGGGCAAGAAGTACAAGCGCTGCCACGGGGTCGACGCGTAAGGGGATGAAGAACGGTCCCCGGCCGAACCGGGGACCGCTGCTTTTTACCGCTTAATGTCCGCCACGGTTATCCATGTCTTGCCTTGGGTGGCCGGCGAAGCCGTGATCGATAGGCTCTGTTGGTGACCCGTGCCTAAGCCCGTCACGTATACGGTGCTATCGCTGCCGTTCGCGGAGGCGTGCGTTTCCTGCGCGTCCGAAGGCATGTGCGACTTGTACCACTCCACGACCTTATCGTAGGAGTCGCCCGTGACGTACACCTTGCCCGCCGCAGACCCGCCCATCGCTCCGGCGCTCGACGAGCCCGCGCTCTGAAGCGTGGCTCCGGGGTAAACGTCGGCCCCTGCGATGGATCCGTCAGACTGCGGTGCCGCGGTCGCGGCGGCTGCGGCTGCATCGGTCGCGGTTGCGGCGCCGGCATCCGCCGCCGTAGCGGCGGGCTCCGGCGCGGTCGTCGCGGATGAGCCCGATTGGTCGCCGGCGGACTTCGAGCAGGCAGACAATCCAGCCGCCAGCACCAGCATGGCGGCAAAAGCAGAAATAGGACGCATAGCTAAAGTACCTCCTGTGCGCGGGCGGGTTCGAACTAGCTACTTGGTTCCCTTGTAACGTAAGCCGACGCGAGGTAGATGTATGGACCATCCCGGCTTAGGCTCTCTTCACCGCGACGCCGCAATGCGTCGGCGCATGACCGCGCCCCTCGGCGACTCGGTAGCCGTACCCGCCGCGCCCTCAGGCTGGTTTGCATACGGGTACGCCCTTCTGCTGAACGGCGATCTGGCGCTGGTGCGCACCGAGCGCGACATCCACGCGGAATACGCGAACGTTCGGCGCGAAGGGAGCGGTGAAGGTGCGGAAGATCCGCGCCTGAGTCGCGAGGATTGGCGCGTTCGTCTTTCCACGTTCGACGGTACGTCCGAGAGTGAAGCGATCGAGGTCTCGAGCGGGCTCTGGCCGCAGATCGACCGCCTGCCCGATGGCCGCTGGGTCGTCGTTGCGAGTCGCGCCGAACCTGGCGAGAAGAATGCTCGCATGTTCGGCGCAGACGGGATGCCGGCCGGTGAATTCGCGCTGAGCGACGGCATCCAGGATGTGCGATGCGCGCTCGATGGAACGATTTGGACTGGTTATTTAGACGAGGGCGTCGACGCGTCGCCGGATGCCGACGGGGGTTCGCCCGTCTCGACGGCGGGTCTCGCGCAGTTCGGCATCGACGGCAGGCTTCTGTGGAATTTCAATGCCGAGAATCGGGCCGGAATTCACGTCGACGGGTCCGCAGCGCTGACGGTCGATGGGCATCGAGTGTGGTGCTGCCCGCACTTTCAGTATCCTATCGTACGCATCGAAAACGGATCGGTCGATTACTGGCAAAACGATATCCTGCAGTCGCGCGCGCTCGCAGTCGAGGGAGACTGCGTCCTCCTAGCAAGTGATTACGTCGAAGGAGAAAAGCACCGGCTCGTGCTCGTCCGCCTCCTCGGAGATCGCTCCGAGCGCCTGGGCGATCTGCAGTTTCCAATGCCCCCGCAGGGGGCGGGGCTGGTCCAAGGCCGCGGTGCGGAACTGCACGTCGTCGCGCAGGGTCGCTGGACGAGGATCAGCGTGGCGGCGGTGCGAGCGGCGCTGAACCTCTAGTCTCCTTGGTAGCGAGTTGGACGCGAGCGACGCCGCCCGGGGACCCGTCGGGCTATCCGCGGGGCGCTGCAGTGCGAAGCGATAGCGGCGTGCGTCGCAGCTCGGGGCGATGGTCTTTCAACGAAATGTGTGCCGTCC
>PLFC01000017.1 GCA_003136655.1 Vulcanimicrobiota bacterium | reverse complement strand
GCATGAGGGCACACATGACGATGGCGGGCTCCTCAGGAGGGCGTTGAGCGGATAGCGTAGAGCGCGAGCCTCGGGGGCGACTGAGATCACCGAGGCATATAAACCGCGGAAGGATGCCAGGCTGACATCACTGTAACTAGTATGTCAGGCTGTCACTTATCGAGGACGTGCTCGAGTCCGTGAACCCATTCAACCCGGCTCCTGGTGCGCTCCCCGCCGCGATCGTCGGGCGGGAGCCCGAACTCATTGCGATCCGCGAGGCTCTGCGCCGCATCAAAGGCGGCTCCCCGCCCGTTCCCGTGCTCTTCACGGGCCAGCGGGGCATGGGCAAGACGGCGTTGCTCCAGGAGCTTCGCCGCTTAGCGGGCTCGTCGACCCTGGCGGTGCCCCTCGAAGCGCTTCGGTCGCAGTCGCTCGCGGCTTCGCTCCGTGAGAAGTTCGATACGCTGCTGGATGGCGTCGGCAATCTGCCGGCAAAGACGGGTCGGGCGCTCGAGCGGGTGCTCAAGGATCTGCCGAAGATTTCGTACGAGCTGCCCCATGGCGCCGGGTCGATCGCGTTGCAAGGTTCGGGCGAAGAAGAATCGCACGACCGGTCGCTGGCGACGATGCTGCAGGCGTTACGGGTCGCGGCAGGCGGCGCAAAGCGCTTCATGACGATTACGGTCGACGAGATCCAAGATGCGGACCTGCGTTCGCTCGAAATACTCGTCCGTTTCGTGCACGAGAGCGCTCAGGGCGACGAGCCGGTACTCCTCGCGTCCGCAGGCCTCAACGACAGCCACGTCGTCCTGGAACAACTCAGAACGTACGTGCAGCGCTGGGCTTCGTTCGAGCTTCGACTGCTCACCCAAGCCGAGACGATCGAAGCGTTGTTGGCGCCGATCCTGGAAGCCGATGCGACGATCGAGGAAGAAGCGCTGCAACGCTTGGCCGCGGAGTCCGCAGGCTATCCCGTGTTCATTCAGACCTACGGCAGCGCCGCGTGGGAACGCCATCGTGGCCGAGCGATTACGCTCGGCGACGTCGAGGCGAGCCTTCCCGAAGCGCGAGCGCGGTGCGAGCTTGCCTTCTACGTGCGGCCACTCGCCCGCATGAGTCCGCGCGAAACGCTCTTCGCGCTTGCGCTAGCCGAACTCGGTCCCGGCGCTCACCCGATCGGCGCGGTAGCCCGATCGCTCGGAACCGACGCGCCGTCGATCAGCTCCATTCGCACGACGCTCGTCCGCAAGTCGATCATCGCCGTTCCGATGTCGGGCAAGGTCGAGTTTCGCATTCCCTTTACCGACCGCTACTTGCGCGCTCACCGCGAGGAATACGAGAGCGAAGACGTATCGTCATATCGTCGCCGGCTTGCGGCTGATGGATAGGCAGCACGGCCGTCCCATCACACTGTAGCGCGTCGACTAGGGCTTCTCCAGCACCAGCTTCATCGCCACGAAGTCGAACGTGAGTGCATGTGTGTGGAAGTAGAGGTGCGAGAGCGAGCCGCCCGTCTCGAAGGGGAAGATGCCGTATTGATTGCCTTCGGGCGTGTACATGCCGGGTACGCCGGTTTGCTCGACGCCTTGGAGCGTAATCGCTGCCGAGAACGGCACCAGTTTGACCATCCCGCCGCCGCCTTGGCCTTCGCCGGCGTGGGCCGTGTCGAGCGTGACGTGTGAATCGGCTATCGTCGCGGGCGACGCCATGACGCCGACTCCCGCCCCGCCGGTGTCGACGTTGAAGTAGCGCTCAGGCCCGTCGTTGAGGCGCGCGCGGGTGAAGAGAAAATGATCCCCCACGAGCCACAGCGGCGCGACGATCGCCTTCTCTGCGAGCGCCTTGCGTTCGAAGTCGGCCGAGGCGTCACGCGGTCGCAATATGAGTTCGCCCTTCGGATAATCGATCGTGGAGAGAAAGCGATACAGGACGCCCGTGCCGATGATGCCGTCGAGCCGGTGGTCGGCGTCGAGTTTGAAGCCACGGGTCGGCACGACTTTGACCGGCAGATGCGTGATGCGCGCCGCTCCGAGCGCGAGCGAATCGAGCGTGGCGGTGCGTACGGCGGCCGTCTTTCCACCGGCGAAGATACCGTTGCCCGCGGCGCTCGACGCGATGCCGAGTTCCGTTGCGAACTCGGGGTCGAGCACGGCTTCCGACGCGCCCGTGTCGAGCAAGAAAAACGCATCGGCTTTATCGTTGACCCGTACTTTGAGAACCGGCAGCGGGTCGGTGAGCGCGAAGGGCACGCGCGTGCCCTCGCTGGGAACGCTCAGATTCGCGGGATCGAGGTCGGCTTCGCGCCGCTTCGCCTCGGTGATGAGAGCCGCAGCCTTCGGCGCGAGCGGGTCGCTCGGCGGGATCGAGCCCGCTAGGCGTTCCGCCTCCGGCCGACGGTCCGCATACAGCGCTAGGCGTGCCAGGCCGAGGAGCGCGGCGGCGTTCTTCGGATCGGCTTGCAGGGCGATGCTCCAGCCCGATTGGGCCGCGCTCCAATCGCCCTTCGTGAAGTCGGCGTCGGCATCGGCACGCGCGGGGGTAGAGAGAGCCGGCAACAGCGAGCAGGCCAGGGCGATTGACGAGAGCGCCTTCAGCATGATACGCCCGGTACGCTCGTGCCCGTGTCGGTGTTTCACCGGCCGTGGAAGGCCGCGCGGCGGGCCCGGAGAAGCGCAATCGCATGAGCGACTCGCACCTGACCACCATTGCCCGCCTCGAAGAACGCCTCGCTTCGCTCAAGGAGCGTCTTTGACTACGATCGCAAAACCCGCTCGGTAGCGGAACTCGAGCGCCGCACGCATGCGGAAGATTTCTGGAACGATGCGTCCGCCGCGCAGAAGACCATGAAAGAACTCGCCGATCTTCGAGACGAGGTCGACCGCCTCGCCGGCGTCGGAAAGACCCTGACCGACGCGCGCGAGACCCTCGAAATCCTCGGCGATGAGGAGGGCGCCTCCGACGAGGTCGACACGCTGCTAGCCAGGGCCGAGGCCGACGTCACCGGGCTCGAGATGGCGGCCAACTTCGACGGCGAGTACGACGCCCACGGCGCGATCGTCACCATTCACGCGGGTGCGGGCGGCGTCGACGCCGCCGATTGGACGCAGATCCTCACGCGCATGTACCTGCGCTGGGCGGAAGCGAAGGGCTTCGGCACGCAGGTCGCCGAGGAGTCGCCGGCCGAGGAAGCCGGACTGAAGTCGGTGACGTTTTTCGTGCACGGCAAGAACGCGTACGGCATGCTCGAGAGCGAGCGCGGCGTGCATCGCTTGGTGCGCATGTCGCCGTTCGACTCTCAGCATCGCCGTCACACGTCGTTCGCTTCGGTCGACATCGTGCCGGAAATCGGCAGCGACGAAAAGATCGACATCGAGATCCGGCCCGAAGATCTGCGCATCGAGACCTTTAAGTCGGGCGGCGCGGGCGGCCAATACGTCAACAAGACCGAGTCGGCCATCCGGATCATCCACGAGCCGAGCGGCATCATCGTCGCCTCGCAACAAGAGCGCTCGCAGACGCAAAATCGCGAAGTGGCCATGAACATCTTGCGCGCCAAACTCGTGCAGCGCGAACGCGAGGAGCGCGACGCAAAACTCGCCGAACTGCGCGGCGAACGGCGCGCCAACGAATGGGGTTCGCAAATCCGTTCGTACGTGCTGCAGCCGTATACCCTGGTCAAAGACCACCGCACCAACGTGGAGACGGGCAACGCGCAGGCGGTGCTCGACGGCGAGATCGACACGTTCGTCTGGCCGTATCTGCAGCAGCGGGCAAAATGGCAGTAATCGACGTCGTCGTCGTCTGCTGGAACGACAAGGACAAGATCGCCGTCGCGCTCGATTCGGTGTTCGCCTTGCGTGAGGTCCGCGACGATCCGTCGTTCGCACGCGTAATCGTGTCCGACAACGGTTCCGAAGACGGCAGTCGCGAGTTCGTGCGCGCGCGCTATGGCGGCCGGGCCGAGGTGCTCGAAAACGGCGCCAACCTGGGCTTTGCGGCCGCGTGCAATCGCGCGTTTGCGGCCACGTCGTCGCCGTACNNTGCGGCATTGCGGGCTCGCGCATCTACAATACCGACGGCTCGATCCAAGAGTCGTGCGGCGAGTTCGACACCTGGACCGGGGCGTACTTGCGTTCGAGCGCCTGGGGTGACTTGCCGCCCTTCAAGCGTTACGCCAACGGCGCTTCGCTGCGGGCTTGGGACTATTCCGGCGAGCGGCGCGTCGATATCGCGATCGGTGCGGCGCTCGCGCTGCGCCGCGCCATGCTCGACCAAATCGGCACGTTCGACGAACGCTTCTTTCTCTATCACGAGGAAGTCGATCTGGCCAAGCGCGCGGCCGACGCCGGGTGGGAAACGTGGTACGTGCCTTCGAGCGAAGCGGTTCACGAGGGCATGGGCAGCGCTCGCGGACAGTACAACGTCGAGACGCGCAAGCAGCGCTCGCGGCGTGCATACTGGATCAAGCATCACGGGCCGATCTGGTATGGGGCGCTCGTTGCGGCGCTCGTGGGACGCTATCTGCTCTACGCAGGGGCACTCGCCGCCGTGGTGCTCGCCGCGAGGCGCGGGTTGCGCCGGCCGTGACCTCGCCCGAAGCGATCGTCACGTTCGAGGGGAGCGACGGCTTCCGCGTCGTCGAGCGCTTCGGCGAGGTTCGCGGTGAGGCGGTGTGCCCCAGGAATATCTTGCGTTCGACCTTTCGCACGATCGGCGTGCTGATCGGTCTCGCCCCGCTCGACCATCTCACCGACGCGGAGCGCGTGCGCGGCGACTGCCTGACGCGCTTGCTGGCCGACGCGTCGCGCCTGGGCGCCAACGGCGTCGTCGGCCTCCACTTCGAAGCGGTGGAACAAAGCGACGGCGGCACGCGCGTGCGTGCCTTCGGTGAAGCGGTATTGCTCGACCCCGACCCGAGTGCGCCCCGGTGAGCCTCGCCGTGCGGTCGGCCCGCGAACGGCGACTCGCGCATGCGTCGGCAATCGTCGAGCGTTGCCGCAAATGTGCGATCGGCTCCACGCGCACGCAGAGCGTGTACGGCGAAGGCGATCCCTGCGCGGACCTGATGGTGGTGGGCGAAGGCCCGGGCGAGACCGAGGATCGCCTCGGCCGGCCCTTCGTGGGCCGCGCCGGCGAACTCTTGGATCGCATGCTGTTGGCGATCGATCTGCCTCGCGAAAGCGTCTTCATCTGCAATACCGTCAAATGCCGGCCCACGCTCGAGGAGGGCGGGAAGCTGCGCAATCGCGCGCCCGAACCGGCGGAAATGGCCAACTGCCGTCCCTATCTCGACGAACAGATCGAGATCGTTTCGCCGCGCGTGATCCTCGCGTTAGGCGCGCCAGCGGCCCGCTCGTTCATGGGCCCGAAGTTCTCGATCAGCAAGCAGCGCGGGCTGTGGTTCGAAGGACCGGGAGGCATCCCATTGCTCGCAACCTTCCATCCCGCGTATCTCCTGCGCCAGACGGGCGGCGAATTGACGGCGGTCAAGCGTCTGGTCTGGGGCGATCTCAAAGCCGTGCGCAGCAAACTCGACGAGCGTCCGCAAGCGCCCACGCCGGAAATCGTTCAGCCCGACCTCTTTGGGTAAGCACCAAAGTAATGTCTCGGCGGGGGCAGCACCGTCCGCGTCGAGTTGCCGCTCGAGGTGGGTCTGCCGCGGGACGCGCGCGGCCTCTTGCCGCCGCGGGCTAGGCAGCCGCGGCTCGCTAGGCGCTCCCTTGAACGAGCGCGAAGCGCTCGAGCGCACGATGCGTTACGATCCTGGCGGAGCAATCGTACATCTCACGGGTCGATAAGACCGCGCTCGCGCTGGCGCTGATCTTCAGCTGCTCGATCGTCTGGAGCGGCGTGCCGGCGCTGCGTCACGACTGGGCTTGGCCGCTGCATCGGGCGGATTTCGCGGGCTGGTATCAGTTTGCCGCGAGCGGCTGGCTGCCGTTCGGCATCGGCGCACCCGTCGAGCACATCGAACGGTATGTAATCGCCGTTCCCGTGACGCTGCTGGGCTTCGCGCTCGGCGGCTGGGCGTGCCTGTTCGTCTATCTCACCGTGGTCGGATACGTTGTGGCCACGACGGGTGCCCTGCTCGCGCGCCGTTTCGCGGACGCCGATGCGCTCACTGCCGGTGCGATCGCAGCCTTCGTGCTCTTCAATCCCTGGACGTATACCGAAGTGGTGGCCGGCCACATCGAGATGATTCTCGGCGCAGCGGGCATCGCCGGCATGCTCGCCTACCTCACCTCGCCGCGGCGTGAAGGCGATTCTCTGCGCCTGGCACTCTACGTGGTGCTCGCCTACACGCAATTGCAATTCTTTCTGATCGCGCTCGTGCTCGCCGCGAGCGCCGTGGCGATGCGGCGCGGCAAGTTGCCGTTGCTGACCGCGGTCTCGATCGGCATGCCGACGTTCGTGGGCGTAGCGGGAAACTTCGCGTCCCTCTCGGGCACGCCGACGGAGATCCCTTGGGCTCGCTTTCAGTCCATCGATCCCGGCTCGGCATGGCGTCTCTTGGGCTACTTCACGTCGTATGCCGACGCGTTCGTGCCGGTCAGTTGGGCGATCGGGATCGTCTGCGTCGCCGCGTGCGCGGGCGTGTTCTTCATGCGCGCGCGCAAGGCTGCGTGGTGCTACGTCGTTGCGGCCGGCGCGCTGTTGCTGGCGGTGACCGGGCTGCGCGGTCCGCTCGCCTCGGTCTACGCATCGCTGCTGCAGAGTTTTCCGCCCCTGGGCGTCTATCGCGAACTCTACGATCTGGTCGGTTTGCTCGTGCTCTGCTATGCGGCGGCGGCTGCCGGCGGTGCGGCGCGCTCGCGGGTGCTGCGCGCGTTGCTGACGTTGGCCTCCGCGGTGCTCGTGGTGACGTGGCTTGCGACCGGGATCACGCGCTGGTGGGTGCCGGCGCAACGTCTCCCCGCCGTCGACGTTGCGGTTGGTCCCACCGAGCGATACGCCCTGACGCCTGCGTTCCAGCCGTTTCGCTTCGGACTCTTGGGCGACGGCGCCGATCCCGATGCCTTCCCGCGCGCACACGGTGTCGTTTCGCTCAACGAGTACGATCCGCGGTATCCCGGCAATGCCGCGCTCGCGCGCTTTTCGGCTACGGGCGATACGCACGACCTCGCCGCGCTGGGCGTCGCCGCCGTGTACGGCCGTTCGTGGCTCGAGCCCACCGTGACCGGTCGCGAATACGCGCGCAGCGTCGCTCCCTCGGAGCCTTTACGGCTAGCCGGTGCGGCGCCGCTCGTGAGCCTCTTGCCGCTTCCGGCCTTGAGCGCGACCGGCACGCGCATCGGCGCCGGCAACGCATTTTTCGGTGACGTGGCGGGACTTGCCGGTCCGGGCGTACCGGAGGCGTGGCGCGCGTTGCCCCGCGTGCGGCCGATCGTCGCGGGTAAGGACGAAGTCGATCCGGCGCGGGGTTGGGTCGACGCGCGCTTAGCCTTCATCGCGAAACCGCAGTTCGCGCAGCCCTTCGGCGGGGTGCTGACCAGTTCGTCGCGGCCGTACGCGCTCCGCGAGCCCGCGCGTGGAGTCTTGGCCGACGTCGAGGGACGACTCTCCGACGCGGACGGCGCGGTCGTCGGCGCCGACACCGGCGGCTATCGCTGGCTTTCGTTACCGAGCGGCGCCGCCGCATTGCACTGCGAAGGAACCTGCGCGCTCGCGCTTTTCGGCGATCCGCCCGCGCTGGAGGAAGGGCCCGACCATCCGGCCACCGCGGTGCCCGCTGAGATCCGCCTTGCCTGGCTAGTGGTCGCGCACGTGCCGGCGGGCTCCGGCCTTCCGGCCCTGCGCCTGAACGAGCGCTACGATCCGCACTGGGTGGCCCTCGCCGGCTTGCGAACCTTGCCGCATCTTCGCCTGGACGGCACGGTCAACGGCTGGCTCGACGTTCCCGCGCAGGGCGGCGATCTCTACCTGCTCAACGTGCTCGCGCTGCTGCAGGCGCTCTTCCAGATCCCCGGTGCGCTCTGGGTCGTCTTTCTGCTCGTGCGCGCCGTGGTATACTGGTCGCCGTGAAGAACCTGATTCGCGACCTGTGGGTGGACGAAAAGGCGCGCCGCGCAGGCTTTGCCGACGGTGCCTCGCTCGCCGAGGCGTATGCGCTCAAGCCGTATCGGCTCGATCAGCTCTACCGCGCGGCCACGAAAGAACTCATCGAAAACGTGGCGAGCATCAGCGTGCTGCCGGCCGACCTGCGTGCGCGCTTGAGCGAGCGCGGCGTCGCGCTCGACTCGGTCGAGCCGGTCGTTATCTTGCGCTCCAACGACGGTCAGACCACCAAGGGGCTCTTCCGCTTGCACGACGGCAACGAAGTCGAATCGGTGCTGATGGAGCACTGGGGCGGCCGCACGACGGTCTGCATTTCGAGTCAGGCCGGCTGCGCGTTTGCATGCGCGTTCTGCGCCACGGGTCAAGCCGGATTCACGCGCAACCTCACGGCCGACGAAATCTTCGATCAGGCGCGCTACTTCGCGCGCGACCTCGCAACGCGCGGGAAGAAGATCACCAACATCGTCTTCATGGGCATGGGCGAGCCGTTCCACAATTACGCCGCGGTGATGAACGCGGTGCGCCTGCTCAACGATCCGCACGGCTTCGGTCTGGGGCATCGCCACATCACGATTTCCACCGTGGGGCTCGTGCCCCAGATCGAGCGTTTCTCCGACGAAGGCATCCAGGTCAACCTGGCCATCTCGCTGCATGCTCCAACCGACGAACAGCGCGGTGCGATCATGCCGGTCAACAAGCGTTGGCCGGTGGCCGAACTGATGGCGGCGTGCGCAGCCTACGTGACCAAGACGCACCGCAAGATCTTCTTCGAATACGTCATGCTGCGCGGCGTGAACGACGACGACGAGTCGGCGCGCGCGCTCGGCAAACTGATGCGCGGCCATCTGTATCACGTCAACTTGATTCCGTACAATTCCACGCCCGATGCGGCCGTGCAGGGCTCAGACGACCAGCGCATCCGCGCGTTCCAAAAAGTCCTCGACGAGATGGGCGTGCCCACGACGGTACGCACGCCGATGGGACGCGACATCGCCGCCGCTTGCGGCCAACTCCAAGCCGAAACGCAACCGCGGGTCAAGAAAGCCCCCGCGGAAGTCGCTCTGGCGCCGTCGTAGCCCGCGAGCTCTTCAAGGCGATGACGCTGCCCGGGGTAACGCTCGAACTTGTTTCGCTCCCGCGCGAGTCTTGGGGTGATCCGGGCGCCCAATTTCTCACGCACCGCGTCAACGAAGGCGTCGCACATTCGGCGATACCCGGCTCGTACGGCAGCGAGCAGCACGCCTTTGTCTGCGAGCCGATTTCCGCCGGCCCAGACTGCTTCGACGGGGCGCGATATCGCGCCGACGTCGAGCCGGTGTTGGAGTGGAAGGCATCGGCGTCGGACTCGGGAGTCGAGTAGATGGCGACTTGGGACGACGTTCGCAGGCTTGCGCTGGCTTTGCCCGCGACGAAGGAGACGACTTCGTACGGGAACATTGCTTGGGCCGTCGGCGACAAAACGTTCGTGTGGGAACGACCGCTTCGCTCCGCGGATATCCAGGCGTTGGGCGACGCCGCGCCGGATGGCCCCATCCTGGGCGTGCGCACCGCCGACCTCGAGATGAAAGAAGTACTCCTAGCGAGCGCGCCAAAGATTTTCTTCACCACGCCGCACTTCGATGGGTATCCGGCCGTCTTGATTCAGTTGAAGAAAATAAGCGCGAAGAAGCTCGGCGAGGTGTTGGAAGAAGCGTGGTTGGCGCGGGCGCCCAAGCGCGCGCGCGAAGCCTTCCTGCGCGATCGCGCGTAAGTCGAGCGACGCGATCGAACGTCCCGCTCTGCGCGGTCTCGCGACGCACTTCTGCGCGATAACGTCTCTTTTCTACGTGTCTCGCGTAGCCTCGTTTGCGGCGAGTTGGGTGGAGTTGCCGCCGCTGCCCGCCAAGCCCGCCGGCTTGCCGCGCGTCTCGATCGTGGTGCCCGCGCGCGATGAAGAGCGCTCGATCGAACGCTGCGTGCGCTCGCTCTTAGCGCAGCAATGGATCGACTTCGAACTGATCGTGGTCGACGACCGCTCCGTCGATGCCACCCCGGAGATTCTGGAACGCTTGGCGCGCGAGGACGCACGCCTCCGCGTCGTGCGCGGCGGCGACCTGCCCGACGGCTGGGTCGGCAAGCCGTGGGCGCTCTCTCAGGGCGAGAAGCTCGCGCGCGGCGAGTGGCTGCTCTTCACGGATGCCGATTCGTGCCACGCGCCGGAGGGCGTCGCGACGGCGCTCTACTACGCCACGCGCGCGCCGGTCGACGCGCTCTCGATCGCAACGCACCAAGAACTCGGCTCGTTTTGGGAGCGCGCGATCTTGCCCTCGGTGCTCGGCTTGATTCTCTTCGCCTCGGGTTCGCTCGGCGAAATCAACGATCCGCGCTCCGAGCGCGCCCTCGCCAACGGGCAATATCTGCTGGTGTCGCGCTCCGCATACGATGCGCTCGGCGGGCACGAAGCGCTGCGCGGCGAGATCGTCGAGGATCTGGAGTTCGCGCGTCGCCTCAAGGCCGACGGGCGTTTCCGCCTGCTGCTCGCGTCGGGCGAGGCGCTGGCCTCCGTTCGCATGTACCATTCGCTCGGCGAGATCCGCCGGGGTTTCACCAAGAACGCATTCGCCGGGGCCAAGGGCGATGTGGCGGCGTTGCTGGGCGGCGTCGTGTTTCTTCTGACGATCTCGGCGCTGCCGCCGGTTCTCGCGGTCCGGGCACTGGGCGCGCGACGGTACGGCGAGGCCGCCGAGGCCCTCGCGTGCACGGCGGCGATCGTCGGCGCGGCGGCCTGGGGTTTTGGCCGCGTTCGCTTACCTCGGCGCCTGGCGGCGTTCGCGCCCCTGGGCATCGCGGCGTTTGCGGCAATCGCGCTCGAGTCGGCAGCGCTGGTGCTCTCCGGCCGCGGGGTCGAATGGCGCGGCCGGACCTACCTCAACCGCGCTCCGGGCAAAACGGTACCGCAGGAGCGTCCGGGCGCCGGAACCGGGTTGCCCGGGGCGGGAGCGACTTCGCCGCTGCCCTAAAACAGCCCAGTCATGACAGACCTCGACGTGCGGCCCCAGGTAACGATGGAAGAGATCACGGCGTTGGCCAAGCGCCGCGGCTTCATCNNGAGGAGATCACGGCCCTGGCCAAGCGCCGCGGCTTCATCTTCCAATCCAGTGAGATCTACGGCGGCATCGGCGGCTTTTTCGATTACGGCCCGCTGGGCTCGATTCTCAAGCGCAACGTGAAGAACGCTTGGTGGCGCGAGATCGTGGAACTGCGCGACGACGTGGTGGGCTTCGACTCGTCGATCGTGATGCACCCCAACACCTGGGTGGCCTCGGGCCACGTGGCGGCCTTCCACGACAAGCTGGTCGACTGTCGCAACTGCAAGCACCGCTTTCGCGCCGATCACCTCGCCTCGCTCGAGAAGTGTCCCGATTGCGGCATGACCGGCACGCTGACCGAGCCGCGCGACTTCAACCTGATGATGAAAACGCAGGTCGGCCCGCTCGAAGACACGGCGTCGACGACGTATCTGCGGCCCGAAACGGCTCAGGGCATCTTCGTCAACTTCAAGAACATCTACCAGAGCGCGCGCAAGCGCCCGCCCTTCGGTATCGCGCAGATCGGTAAATCGTTCCGCAACGAGATCACGCCGGGTAACTTCACCTTCCGCGTGCGCGAGTTCGAACAAGCCGAACTCGAATATTTCGTGCCCGACGACGGCAACGACATGGCCTGTTACGAAACGTGGGTCGCGGCGCGCAAGAAGTGGTACAGCGATTACGGCGTGCGCGCCGACCGTCTGCGCTTCTACGAACTCAAACCCGAGGAGCGGCCGCATTACGCCCGCGCGGGCACCGACGTGGAGTATCTCTTCCCATGGGGTTGGGGCGAGTTGGAATCGATCGCGCACCGCGGCACCTACGACCTCGACGCGCACATGAAACTCTCGGGTAAGGACCTCACCTACTTCGACGAGGCGACGAAGTCGAAGTACACGCCGATCCTCATCGAGAGTTCCGCGGGCATGGATCGCACCACGCTCACCGTGCTCATCGATGCGTACGATTCCGAGACGATCGTCGACGACGCCGGCAAAGAATCGAAGCGGACGGTGCTACGCTTCCATCCCAAGATCGCGCCGGTGCAGGTCGGCATCTTCCCGCTCGCGCGCAACAAGGCCGAGCTGGTCGAACGCGCGCGGGCGCTCGAGCTCGAACTGCGTCCGCATTTCCGCACGACCTACGATGAAGGCAACGTCGGCCAGCTCTATCGTCGCCAAGACGAGATCGGCACGCCGTTCTGCATCATGGTCGACTACGACAGCTTCGACGATCACAAGGTCACCGTGCGCGATCGCGATTCCATGCGCCAGGAGCGCGTGGCTTTCGATGCGCTGGCCGGCTATCTGCGCGAGCGCCTCTAAGCCTGCGAAAAGGCCCTACTGAAACGCGATCGAGACGGAGCGCGAAACCGTTTCGCCGCTCGCGGTGTGACCCACCACATCGACGGTGTAATTCCCGTGAAACATCGCCGGCACGGATTTCGGAACGGCGAAGGCCATCGTGAAATTACCCGGCGCCTGCTTTTGGAACGGTAACGTTGCGACGCGGACGTGCGCCTCGACGGCCGTCACGTCGGGCGTCGTACGGGCCTGCCATGAGACGGTGTCGCCGGCATGCACGGTCGTGGGACTGACCGAGACGGAATAGATGGCCGGGCCGCTCGGCGCGGCGGCCGCCTGCGTGGCCGTTGCGGCCGGTTGCCGGGTTGCGCCCGCAGTCGCCGGCGCCGCTGCGGGCTGCGACGACGGTACAGAAGTCGGCAACGTCTGCGCTGCGGGTGGCGCCGGCGCTGCGGTCTGGGCGGGTGCGCTATTTTCCGCGTGCTTGGCCGAACACGCCGCCACGAGCGGCAACGCCAGAGCCAAGACCCACAGTCGCTGCGCGGGGCCGCAGCCCCGGGCGATCACTTTCCGCCGTTAGGCGTCGAGTGCGCGGCGCAGATGCGGTGAAGTCGTTCGAGTCCGTCCTGCGCTTCCCCGACGCTCAGCACCAGCGGCGGGACGATGCGCAGCGTGTTATCGCCGGCGGCGTTGAGGATGAGGTGTTCCTCGAGAAGCGCGGCGTCGGCGAAGGTTTTCGCCTTGAACGGTTCGCGCACGGGCAGACCGAGCATCATTCCGATTCCCCTCGGTGGAGCAAAGACGTTGGGAAGCTGCCCGGCCAGCTTGCCCAAACCTGCCCTGAGCACCTCGCCAACCTCGGCGACGTGAGCGTCCAGATCGTGTTCGTCGCGGAAGCGCAGGTGGGCGAGCGCGGCCGCACAGGGTACGGGCGACCCGCCGAAGGTGGTGCCGTGGTCGCCCGGCTGCAGCCCGCTCGCTGCGGACTCGTCGACCAGCATCGCGCCGATGGGCAGCCCGTTGGCCAGCGCCTTGGCCAGGGTGACGACGTCGGGCCTGATGCCGAAATGCTGGAATGCGAAGAGCGAGCCCAGACGCCCCATGCCGCACTGGATCTCGTCGAAGATCAGGAGCGCGCCGCGTTCGCTGCACAGCCTTCGCGCCGCCGCGAGGAACGCGGGATCCGCGGGCTTGACGCCGCTCTCGCCCTGCACGGGCTCGACGATGAACGCCGCGACCGTGTCGTCGATCGCGGCGTCGAGCGCAGCGACGTCGTTGAACGCCGTGAACGAGAAGCCCCCGGGCAGCGGCTCGAAGCCCTCGTGATATTTCGCGTTGGCCGTGGCCGCGAGCGCGCCCAGCGTGCGGCCATGGAACGAGCCCGTGCACGACACGATCGTGCGCCGCTGCGTCTCGCCCTTGCGGAAGGCGAGTTTGCGCGCGAGCTTGATCGCCGCTTCGGTGGCCTCGGTGCCNNGAGTTGCAGAAGAAGACGCGGTCGAAGCCGGAGCGCGCGGCGAGCTGGTCGGCGAGCGTTCCCGCCGGTTCGTGGTTGAAGATGTTGCTGCAGTGCACGAGCGTCGCAGCCTGCGTTGCGACGGCTTCGCTGATCGCCGGATGCGCGTGACCCAGCGCGCATACCGCGATGCCCGCGAGAAAGTCGAGGTAGCGGGTGCCCTCGGTATCGATGAGTTCGCAGCCCTCGCCGCGCACGATCGTCACCGGCGCGCGCGCGTAGTTCGCCAGCAGGTGGGCGCCCGGCGTTGCGGTTCTCACGTGCGGTAGTGCGCGTTGATGCGCACGTAGTCTTTGCTGAGGTCGCAGCCCCAGGCCGTTGCCTTGGCCTCGCCGATGCCCAGTTCCAAGCGCACGTGCACTGCCGCATTTTCCATCTCGCGGTGCGCTTCGGCCTCCGACAAGATTTCGCGCGCGCCGCGATCGACCCAGAGGTGGCCGTTGAGCGCCAGCGTCCACGCCTCGGGGTCCATGCCGGCGCCGGCCGAGCCGGCCGCCGCGATGATGCGGCCCCAATTCGGATCTTCGCCGTAGAGCGCGGTCTTGACCAAATTCGAATTGACCACAGCGCGCGCGATCGCGCGCGCCTGCGCGTCGTCGCGCGCCGAACCGACTTCGACGGTGAGCGTCTTCGTCGCGCCTTCGCCGTCGCGCACCATCGCGTAGGCCAGATCGTGCGCGACCGCGCGCAGCGCTTCCGCGAAGCCCGGCGGCGCCGGACCGTCGCCCGGCGGCGCGAAGGCGTACACCGCGTCGTTGGTCGACATGTCGCCGTCCACGGAAATCATGTTGAAGCTCGCGTCGGTCGCGNNGCCATGTTGGGCGCGATCATGCCCGAGCCTTTGGCGATGCCGCCGACGACGTAGCGCGTCTCGCCGACGTAGAAGGCATAGGCCGCGAGCTTGGGCTCGTTGTCGGTGGTCATGATCGCTTCGGCGGCGTCGTAGGCCGCTTCCATGCCCTCTTCGAGATCTTTCACCGCGCGTTCGAGGCCCTTGAAGACGCGATCCGTCGGCAGATGCACGCCGATGACGCCGGTCGAGGCGACCACCACCTGCGAAGGCTCGATGCCCATGAGGGCCGCGGCTTGCCGTGCGGTCTGACGCGCATCGTGTTCGCCGCGCTCGCCCGTGCACGCGTTGGCGCAGCCGGAATTGCAGACGACCGCGCGCATGCGTTCGCCGCTCTGCACGATGTGCTGTTCGGTCAGCAACACCGGCGCGGCTTTGATCTCGTTGGTGGTGATCGCCGACGCGGCGACTTGCTCGTGTGCGAAGGCGATCACCGCGAGATCGGGCTTGCGCTTCTTGATGCCGGCGTGCACGCCGGCCAAGGTGACGCCCGGAACGGCCCCGAGGCCGCCGCGCAGTTCGATCAGGCGAAGTTCAGATTGCGACGGCGCGATCATCGAGGCCACGTTCCTCCGGGAAGCCCAGCATGAGGTTGAGGTTTTGCAGAGCTTGACCTGCGGCGCCTTTGCCCAGGTTGTCGATGGCCGCGACGACGCGTACCACGCGGCCCTGCCGGACGACGTTGAGTTCGACTCCGTTCGTGCCCGCAAGCGCCACCAGACTCGGCGCCTGGCGTGCGTCGAGCACGCGCACGAAGGGCGACGATGCGTAGGCGCGCGTGTAGGCGGCGGCGATCTCGGCATCGTCGAGTTCGCGTCCGAAGACGGCATAGCACGAGGCCAGGATGCCCCGGCGCAACGGCACGACCTGCGGCGTAAAGACCAGCGGAGCGCCGAGGCCTGCCGCGGCCAACTCCTGTTCGATTTCGCGCTGGTGCCGGTGCCCGTGCAGGCCGTAGGCGCGCACGTCGCCCTCGACTTCGGCGAAGAGCGACGAGGTGGCCGGGGTTCGGCCGGCTCCCGTGATTCCGCTCTTGGCATCGACGATCAGTTGCACGAGATCCGCTGCGAACGGCGCCAGCGGCAACAGCGCGAGCAGCGTCGCGGTGGGGTAGCAGCCGGGGTTCGCGATGAGCCGCGCGTTGCGGATCGCAGCGCGGTAACGCTCGGGCAGCCCGTAGACGGCATCGCCCGCGTGCTCGTGCAAACGGAACGCGTCGGAGAGGTCGATGACGCGCGCGCCCGCGGCCAAGAATTGCGGCGCCCATTCGCGCGCGCTTTGCGCGCCGCCGCCCAGGACGACGGCATCGCCCGGCTGCACCTCGCGCAACGCACTTCCCGGACCGTCGAAGGCACGGGGCGAGCGGCGCAGGCCGGGCAAGTGCGCGCCGAGCGCTTCGCCCGCGTGCGAGGCGCTTTCGAGCGCGCCGAGCGCGAGGTCGGGGTGCCGTTCGGCCAGCCGGATGAATTCGCCGGCGGCATAGCCTGCCGCACCGGCGACGTGCACGCGCGTCATGCCAGTGACGCTTCGAGCGCGTCGAGGGCGTTCCTCACCGCGTCGGGGTTGGTGGAGCCCGCCGTCCGCTTGGCGCGTACCGAAGCGGCGGCATCGAGCGGGGCGTCGAGCGGTCCGGCAAAACCCGCCGCTTCGCCCAACGCCGCGAGATCGCTCGCATCGAGGCTGCGGCCCTCGCGCTCCGCACCGAGCACGCGCGCGCCGACGAGGGCGTGCGCGCGGCGGGTGTCGATGCCGCCCAGGGTCAAAGCGTCGGCTAAATCGGTCGCGACCGTGTAGCCGTCGCCGGCCCGCGCGCTCATGCGCGCCGCGTCGAAGCGCACGTAGTCGAAGGCCGAGGCGAACGCGCTCAACGCGGCGAGCGCGCGTTCGCTGCCGCGCAATACGAGCGCCTTGGTCTCTTGCAAGTCGCGATGATACGAGAGCGCGAGGCCGGTCGTGGAGGCGAGCGCGCCGGCAAATGCGCCGTTGGCCGCGGCTGCTGCGCCGCGCACCAGCTCGAAGGGATCGGGATTGCGCTTTTGCGGCATGATGCTCGAGCCGGTCGAGGCTGCGTCGTCGAGACGCGCGTAGCCGAATGCGGGCGTGCACCAGAGCACGAGCTCCTCGCTCACGCGCGAGGCCGAAGCGAGGGCGCGTGCGCTCGCGTGCAACAGGTCGAGGCCGAGGTCGCGATCTCCCACGGTGTCGAGCGCGTTGCGCGTCGGTTCGCGAAAGCCCAGCAGTCGTGCGGAGAGGGCGCGATCGAGCGGCAGTCCCGTGCCGCAGCACGCCGCGGCGCCGAGCGGCGAGGCTTGCGCCGCGTCGGCGGCCAGACGTGCGAAACGCGTGGCAACGCGGGCGAACATCTCCCCGACGGCGCCGAGCCACAACGCCAGGAGCACTGGTTGCGCAGGCTGCCAATGCGTCGTCGCCGCGAGAATCGTCTGCGCTTCGAGAGCCTCCCGTGCGCGCGCCAGCGCGGCACGCGCGACCCCGCGCGCGACGTCCGCGCCGCGCGCCGCGCGATCGCGAACGTAGAGTGCGAGCGCGGTCGCGACCTGATCGTTGCGGCTGCGGCCCGCGTGCAGCCAATCGCCCGCGTCGCCCGCGAGTTCGCGCACGCGCGCGTCGATCGCACCGTGCACGTCTTCCGCAGCGCTCGCGCGCGCTTGCGCCGCGAACGTGCCGGCGGCGATCTCGTCGGCAACGCTCGCCAGCGCCTCGTCGAGCCGTTGTGCGACGCTCGCATCGATGATGCCGGCCGCGTGCAAGGCCGCGGCGTGCGCGCGCGAACCGCGCACGTCGAAGGCCGCGAGCACCAGATCGTCTTCCAGGGACGAGCCGAAGGCCAAGAGCGCGGCATCGGGTTCGGCCGCGAAGCGGCCGCCCCACTGCAGTTCTGGTTTCACCGAGCTCACCGCCTCAGGTGGCGGTTTCGAAGGCGCGCTCGCGCACCTGCGCGCTCAACGCGAGCGGCAGACCCCAGAGTTCGATGAAGCCGGTCGCCGCCGAGTGCGAGAACGTGTCGCCGTGGCCGTAGGTGGCCAAACCGTCGTCGTAGAGCGCGAAGGGCGATTGCAGACCGTCGACCGCGAAACTGCCTTGGTGCAGGCGCAGACGCACGCGGCCGGTCAGGCGTTGCGCGAAGGTAGCGTTGAATGCGTCGAGCGCGGTGCGCAGCGGTGAGGGCCACAGACCGTCGTAGGTCAGCTCGGCATACTTCTGATCCAGACCGGCTTTGCAGCGCAGTTCGTCGCGCGTGAGCACCAGCCGCTCGAGCGCTTTATGCGCGGCGATCAGCACGACCGAGCCCGGACACTCGTAGACCTCGCGCGACTTCATGCCGATCACGCGGTCCTCGATCATGTCGATGCGGCCGATGCCGTGCGCGCCCGCGCGCCCGTTGAGCGCCGCGACCAATTGCGCGCCCTGCAGGCCTTCGAAGTGAGGGACGCCTTCAACGAAGGTGATCTCGATCGACTCGGGTTGCGCCGGACGCTTGTCGGGCGACGCCGTCCATGCGTAGCAATCTTCGGGCGGCGCGTTCCACGGATCTTCCAGCGATCCGGCCTCGATCGAGCGGCCCCAGAGGTTAGCGTCGATCGAATACGGCTTGGCCAACGTCGAGCCCACCGGAACGCCGTGTTCCTGGGCGTAGGCGATCGCATCGGGACGCGAGAGCGGCTCGTCGCGCAGCGGCGCGAGCGTCTTGAGCTTCGGATCGAGCGCCCGCACGGCCAACTCGATGCGCACTTGATCGTTGCCTTTGCCGGTGCAGCCGTGCGCGACGGAATCCGCGCCGTAGCGGTGTGCGGTCTCCACGAGCAGTGCGGCGATCAGCGGACGCGAGAGCGCGGCCGAAAGCGGATAGACGCCCTGATAGAGCGCGTTTGCGCGCAGTGCCGGATAGGCGAACTCGGCGATGAAGCGCTCCTTCACGTCGGCCAGCACGGCCTCGCTCGCACCCAGCGCGAGTGCCTTGGCGCGCACCTCGTCGAGCGCGGCCGACGCGCCGGCGCCCGCGGTCCCGTCGCTCTCGCCGAGATCGAGGGTCAGCGCGATGACGCTGTGCCCCGCGAGCACGTAGCGCTTGAGCAAGACCGAGGTGTCGAGTCCGCCGGAATAGGCCAGGACGATGGTGCTCATCAGAGCGGATCCTCCGAACGCATGTCTTCGAAACGTTGGGCGACGACGGGAGAGAATTTGGGGTCCGAGACGACGACGAGTACGGTGTCGTCGCCGCCGATCGTGCCGACGACCTCGTTCCAGCCGGCTTCGTCGATCGCGGAGGCGAGCAGCATGCCGCTGCCCGGCGGCGTGCGCAGCACGATCAGGTTGACGCTGACCTTGACGTCGCGCACGAGTTCGGCGATGACGCGATGCAAGCGGCTCGCGTACGTCTTTCCGAAGGCCGGCTCGACGTACTTGAAATGTGTGCCCGCACCGTTGCCGTTCTTGAGCGGCACCTTGATCAAGCCCAACTCCTTGACGTCGCGCGAGACGGTGGCTTGGGTGACTTCGTATCCCTGCGTTTCGAGCAAGTGGGCCAACTCTTCTTGCGAGTGGATCGGCCGGCTCGCAACGAGCGAGAGGATCGCGCGCTGGCGCGTATTTTTCATGCGGGCATTCCTTTTAGCTCGGTCAAGAGCGCGAGCAGCAACGCCTTCTGGACGTGCAACCGGTTCTCGGCCTGGTCGAAGACGACGCTTTGCGGCCCGTCGATCACCGCGTCGCTGACCTCTTCCTCGCGGTGCGCGGGCAAGCAGTGCATGAAGAGCGCGTGCTTGGCCGCGAGCGCCATGAGCGCGGGCGTGACGCGATAGGGCAGCAGGGCCGCGGCGTTACGTTCGGTGAGGTGCTCCTCGCCCATCGAGGTCCAGACGTCGGTGTACACGACGTCGGCGTCGCGAACCGCGCGCTGCACGCTGGTGAAGGCGCGCACGTGCGCGCCTTGCGGGCGGCCCAGTCGCTCGAGGTGGGTCAGGAACTCGTCGCCGGGACGATGCGAAGGCGGACAGCCGATCGAGAACGAGACGCCGCAGAGCAGCGCGGCCTCGGCAAGTGAGGCGGCGACATTGTTGCGGCCGTCGCCGACGTAGGCGACGCGCAGGCCCGCAAGCGTGCCGAAACGTTCGCGGATCGTCAACAGATCGGCGAGCGCCTGACATGGATGCGCGGCGGCGGAGAGACCGTTCACGACCGGCACCGTGGCCGCCGCGGCGAACCGTTCGAGCGGCTCGTGCGCGTGCGTCCGCACCACGATCGCGTCGACGTAGCGCGAGAGGACGCGAGCAACGTCCTCCGGGGTTTCGCGCGAGCCGACCATGAAGTCCGGGCCGTGCGCCACCATCGCGTGGCCGCCGAGCTGGGTCATGCCCACCTCGAAGGAGACGCGCGTGCGCAGGCTGGGCTTCTCGAAGAGCATGCCCAGGGTCTTGCCGCGCAGCAGCGGCAACTGATCCGTGGCCCGCGACCGCTTGAGGCCGTCGGCCACCGAGAGGATCGTGCCGATCTCTTCGGGCGTCAGGTCGGCGATGCGCAACAGATTCCGGCCCTGAAGCCCGGTATCCGCAAGCGCCTGCACGGTGCTCATCCCGTATATCTATGCACACTTTGTATAAAAATGCAAGACCCGCCTCGGGCTTTGCCCGAAAGGCGGCGATGGAGGTCCGACTCCGTGGGCAGCCGCGGTTTTCGGGCCGTGAGCGGACTCCCTCAGTTGCTGTAGCATGGTATGTGACAAACGAATCGAGACGAACCAGACAAAGGCCACAGCCTCCTGAACGCGTCGCCGCGCGATCTGCCGTTGCGCCGCAGCCGACTTTACTCGATGCCGTCGAAAGGCGTGTGCCGATGCTGATCGTGCTCAAGTATGGCGGGAACGCCATGGGCTCGCCGGATCTCGCCGACCCGGTGTTGGATGCGGTCGCCGCGCGGCGAAATGCGGGGGACCGGGTCGTGCTCGTGCATGGCGGCGGCCCGGCCATCGACGCGGCCTTGGCCGCGCGCGGTCTCGAAGGCGAGCGGATCGGCGGGCTGCGCTCGACCAGCGCGGCGGCGCTCGAGGTCGTCGAGGCGGTGCTGACCGGCACCGTCAACAAGGCTCTGGTGCGTGCGTTGCTGCGCCGCGGCGTTGCGGCGGTGGGCCTTTCCGGCGAAGATGGCGGGCTGCTGCGCGCGCGGCCGATCGGGTTGCGCGAGGGCAAGTCGCTGGGCTTCGTCGGCGAGACCGGTGCGGTGGATCCCGCACCATTGCTGACCCTGCTCGACGCAGGCTTCGTGCCCGTCGTCGCACCGCTCGCGCTGGCGGAAGACGGTTCGAGTGCGCTCAACGTCAATGCCGATACGGCGGCCGGCCTCATCGCGGCGGCACTGCGTGCAGACGTTTACGTCGTGGTCACCAACGTCGATCGCGTCCGCCGTCGCCTCAACGATCCGGCGAGCGAACTGGCAACCGTCGACGCGGCATCCGCACGCGCGTATCTCGCCGACGGCACGTTCGACGGCGGCATGCGACCCAAGATGGAGAGCGTGCTACGCGCGCTCGAGGGCGGAACGAGGCGCGGCGTGATCTGCGGTGCGGCGCCCGGTGCGCTCGAGGCCGCGCTCGCAGGTCGCGGGGGTACCGAAGTTACGCCGTGATTCCCGGTCCGTCGACGATCGGCAGGTGATCGAAACGGCGCTTGATGCTCGTGCCGAGCGCGCGAATGTCGGCGCCGTACACGTGAATCGAGATCGATAAGCCGTTCGTGGGATTGGCCACGCGATGGATGTCGGTGCCGTCAGCGGCGAAACCGGCGGTCTCGCCACCGCGCATGTCGAGCGTGCCGATGGAGATCAGGCGCTCCGCCTCGCCGCTGCCGTCGAGCCGGTAGCGCGTCTCGCGTTCGGCGCCTTCGTACACGCCGACGACGCACCACGCCGAATGGTCGTGAATGGGCGTGGCTTGGCCCTCGCACCACACGAGCGAACAGATGCTAAATCCCGAATCCGGCGCTACGTACATGACGTGCTGCATGTACTTGTCGGCGCACGGTTTGCGGAAGTCGGCCGGCAGCCAGCGTTCGCGGCTGTTGAGCCGCGCCAAGCGCGTGGCTACCGCCGATACCAGGTCGGCTTCCGATCGCGCGTTGCGACGAATGGCCTCGATCTCGTCGACGAAGCTCGTGAATTCACCATGCACGACGCTCATCGGGCGAGCGCGCCTGCGACGATCGGAAGCTGGTCGCCGCCGTAGACGCCTTCGAGGCGGTATCGCGTTTCGCGTTCCAAGCCTGCGTCGACGCCCACGACGCCCCAGCCGGCGCGATCGTGGATGGATGTGGATTGTCCCTGCGTCCCGACCGGGGACACGATGCTGTAACTCGAGTCCGGCGCTCCGTGCAGAACGTGCTGCATGTAGCGCTCGGTACATCGCTGCGCCGTGGCGACCCCCGCGATCCGAGCGGCCGCCGACGAAGCCTCGCGCGTAAGCGCGTCCACCTTACGGACAAACGTCTCGAAAGCTGTCGCCATGACCATACCTCACTCGTTCGCCGGAGAGGGCCTGCAAGGCATCTTTTTCCGTCCCCCATGGCGAGCGTCCCTCTTACTTAGAAAGCAATAATTTCGACATTCAATACAAGGACTTTCGAAAAACGCCGGGACGGAGCGCTGGACCAGGCGTGCTGCACGAAGTGGTGCTAAGGTTTTGGCCGCTTGCCCAGGTCGAAGAGTGCCCCTATCTGGAAATAAACTTCCCGGACCTGTGTTCGGAGGAGCCACCGGAGTTTCGCCACGGAGAACAAGCCTTTGTTGATCTCGACCAAGCACGTCTACTTTTTCGAGGAGGGCAGCGCCGAACTGCGCGACCTGCTCGGCGGCAAGGGCGCCGGCTTGGCCGAGATGACCCACGCCGGGTTGCCCGTACCGCCCGGCTTCACGATCACGACCCAGGCGTGCCTGGATTTCTACGATCGGGGCGGGCAGTACCCCGAGGGCCTGCAAGACGAGATCGCGACCGCGATGCACGAACTCGAAGAGCGCACGGGCAAAGGCTTCGGCCACGGCGACCAGCCCTTGCTGGTCTCGGTGCGCAGCGGCGCGCGCGTCTCCATGCCGGGCATGATGGACACGATCCTCAACTTGGGGCTCAACGACCGCACCGTCGAGACGCTGGCTAAGCAGACTTCGAACCGGCGCTTCGCTTGGGACGCATACCGGCGCTTCGTCTCGATGTACGGCAACGTGGTGCTGGGCATCGAAAAGCACGAGTTCGACGCGATCGTCGAGGACGCGAAGCGCGCGGCGGGCGTCAAGACCGACCCCGAACTCGGCGCGCCCGACTGGCAGCGCGTGATCGAGAGTTTCAAGCAGGTCGTGCGGACGCACAGCGGCGCCGACTTCCCGCAAGACGTCAACGACCAATTGCACGGCGCGGTGCGGGCGGTCTTCGAGTCGTGGCACTCCAAGCGCGCCGTCGACTATCGCCGCTACAACCGCATTCCCGACGATTGGGGCACCGCGGTCAACATCGTCGCGATGGTCTACGGCAACATGGGTGACGATTCGGGCACGGGCGTGGCCTTCACGCGCGATCCGAATACCGGCGAGAAGGTGCTCTTCGGCGAGTACCTGCGCAACGCGCAAGGCGAAGACGTGGTCGCCGGCATTCGCACGCCGGAGCCGATTCGCGATCTGGAGCGCACGCAACCGAGCGTCTATCATCAATTCCAGGCGATCGCGCAGCAACTGGAAACGTATTATCGCGACGTTCAGGATCTCGAGTTCACCGTCGAGCGCGGCAAGTTGTACATGTTGCAGACGCGCAGCGCCAAGCGCAGCGCCGAAGCCGCCGTGCGCATCGCGCTCGACATGGTGCACGAAGGTCTGATCGATCGCAATGAAGCCCTGCGCAGGGTCAAGGCCGAGACGCTCGACCAACTCTTCCACGCGCGCATCGATCCGGCCGAGCGTTTCGTCACGCTGGCCAAGGGGCTCAATGCGTCGCCGGGCGCCGCCACGGGTAAGATCGCACTCGATCCCGATGCCGCCGAGCGCATGAGCGCAGCCGGCGAATCCGCCCTGCTCGTGCGCGTCGAGACGACGCCGGACGACGTGCACGGCATGATCGCCGCACGCGGCGTGCTGACCGCGAAAGGCGGCGCGACCTCGCACGCGGCCGTGGTCGCGCGCGGCATGGGTCGTCCCTGCGTGAGTGGTTGCGAATCGCTGACGATCGATTTGCGCGCACGCACGGCAACCATCGACGGGCGGCTCTTCAAAGAAGGTGACGAACTGACGATCGACGGCACGACGGGCATCGTCGTCGCGGGCGCGCTGCGCCTCATCGATCCGCCGAGCGAGTTGCCGCCGTGGCTCGCGGAGTTTCTGGGCTGGGCCGACGACGTGCGCCGGCTCGGCGTGTGGGCCAACGCCGACACGCCCGAAGATGCGCGCAAGGCCCGCGATTTGGGCGCGAGCGGCATCGGTCTGTGCCGCACCGAGCACATGTTCATGGAGACCAATAGGCTGCCGGTCGTGCAGCGCATGATCATGGCCGACACCACGGCCGCGCGGGCCGCGGCGCTCGCCGACCTGCTGCCGTTCCAGCGCGACGACTTCAAGGGCATCCTCACGGCGATGGCCGGCTTCCCGGTCACGATTCGTCTGCTCGACCCGCCGCTGCACGAATTTCTGCCCTCGCTCGAGGTGCTGCTCGTCGAGACCGCCGAGTTGCACGCGACCAAGGGCGAGAACGATCCGCGCTACATCGAGCGCAGCGCGCTGTTGCGCCGCGTGCGCTCGCTGCACGAGCAGAATCCGATGCTCGGCTTGCGCATGTGCCGTTTGGGCATCGTCTATCCCGAGATTTACGCAATGCAGGTCCGCGCGATCTTCGAGGCGGCATGCGACTTGCGAGCGGCGGGCATCGACGCGCGACCCGACGTGATGATCCCGGGCGTGGGCACGCGCGAGGAGATGCAGGTCACGCAAGCTGCGGCCAAGGCGGTCGCCGATCAGGTGCTCGCCGAACGCGGCGTCGAGGTGCCCTACCACATCGGCACGATGATCGAATTACCGCGCGCCTGCATCGTTGCCGGCGAACTGGCCGAGATCGCCGAGTTCTTCTCGTTCGGCACGAACGATCTCACCCAAACGACCTACGGCTATTCGCGCGACGACGCGGAGGGTTCGTTCATCCCGCGCTATTTGGAGAAGAAGATCCTGCGCGAGGATCCGTTCCAGGTGCTCGATCGCGTGGGCGTCGGCGGCTTGATGCGGATCGGCGTGCAGCAGGGACGCGCGGCGCGGCCCGGCCTCAAGATCGGCATCTGCGGCGAGCACGGGGGCGAGCCGTCGAGCATCGCGTTCTGCAACGAGATCGGCCTGGACTATGTGTCGTGNNCGGCGGCGGCGAAGCCGAACTCCAACGCGAGATCTCACGGCTCTCGCAGATCATTCGCGCCATTCAACTCGACCGCCACGAGGATGGCGGTTATCGCGTGCGTGCCATCGCGGAACTCGAACGGGCTCAGGAAGAATTACGCCGCGCCATCCAATGGGATCGCAGCCACGGCAACTGAGTGCCGGGCATTTAGCCGAGCGTCGGCGCGGCCCGGTCCTTGGGCGAGAGGATCGGCTCGCCCTCGAGCGGCCACGCGATGCCCAGCGCCGGATCGTTCCAGCGAACGCTGCGCTCGTGGGCCGGGTCGTGCAGCGCGCCGTGTTTGTA